>CBFHJJ010000001.1:0-122199 GCA_965655865.1 Flavobacteriaceae bacterium
AATTGAGGCAATCGTACAAGATTTAGTTAATCAAAGAATTTTAGGATTAATTCAGGGTAAATCAGAACACGGTCCAAGAGCATTAGGTAATAGGAGTATTCTATGTTCACCCATACCGTTGAACATGAAAGACACATTAAATCATAAGGTCAAACATAGAGAGTGGTTTAGACCCTTTGCCCCAATTGTAAGGTTAGAGGATGTTTCTGAATATTTTGAATGGGAAGGTGAGAGTAGATGGATGAATTTTTGTCCTAAAGTGAAAGAGGAATGGAGAGATCGTTTACCCGCAATAACACATGTTGATGGTACAGGACGAGTACAAACTGTAACTAAAGAACAAAACCCTTTAGTGTATGATATAATAACACGTTTTAAAGAAAAGACAGGTATTGGTGTTTTAGTAAACACATCATTTAATGTAGACAGAAAACCGATAACCTCTTCTTACAAGGATGCGTTTAAAGTCTTTGATGAAACACAACTTGACCGATTATACTTAGACGGTTATTACTTCGTAAAATAAAAAAATCCCTCTATTTCGAGGGATTATCTTTTTGGTTAGGTACTTTCACACCTTTCTTAAGTTCATCTTTAGCCGCGTTGTGACTTCTAATTGCTTGTTTGTGTTTGTCTTGGATTTTTTTCTTTTCCTCATCTGACATTCCAAATATTCCCATAATTTCTTATTTTTTATTAATATAACACTTATATTGATTAAAGTAAAGTCTTGGTTTTACTATTAATTAGTTCACGATTTAAAACCCTAAAACATTCGTTAAAACCATCAACCTCTATTTCATCTCTTGTTTGACGAGTTTCTTGTTTAGGAAATGATCCTCGACCATCACTTAATGAAATAGTGTAGACCCATTGGTAAGGTCCTAATCTTTCAACATTTAAAAACACACTTTCTTTGTCGAAAAAAAAGAATAATCTTTTTGTGTCGAATACGTCTAATGTGCTCACACCAATAACCCCTACATAGGGGAACATAACTTCAACAAACCTTCTATAGGAATGAGGATAGTCTTTTTTTATTTTCTTCCACTGAATCATACTTTAATATAGGAATAATTAAAATTATTGTATATTTATTAGTATGAATATTAAGATTACTAAGTCTCAATTAATAAATATACTCAACGAAGAGAAACTTTCTGATGAAGAAAAATTCTCTTTAATAGATGCTGGTTTAAGAACAATAGCTTCGAATAGTGATGATCCAGCAATTGCCGCACTTGGTGATTTGATTATTTCTAAACAATTAGGTAATATAGACAAAAATGACGATGACTATATGGATACGGTTGGAGATCTATTACCTTTAGACCCTGGTTTTAGGGTATCAAGTGGATTTGGTCCAAGAAACATAGGTGGTGGAGCATCAAAAAATCATGGAGGTATTGATTTGGCAGTACCATCAGGGACTCCTGCTTACGCAGTTGCAAATGGTGTTGTAAAATCATCAAAAAACGCTAAAGGTGCCTGTGGTGGTTTTATTAAAATTAAACATAAAAATTACACAACAAAGTATTGTCATATGACTGTTTTCGATATAGTGAAAAAAGGTGATAAAGTGACAAAGGGACAACTCATTGGTAAAACAGGTGGTACTAAAGGTGGTAAATACGCGGGTAATTCTCAGGGACCACATTTACATTACGAAGTATCAAGAGGAGGAAGAAAACTCGACCCCGCAAGTGTACATAGAGGTCTCGCATAAATTTTTTATAGATATCGACATAATTATATGATATTCACAATTATATAATATGGAGATTATTGAAACTTATTTTGACGAAGACGAACATATCTTAGAGGTTAGGTATAGTACCAACCCTGAAACTGATTACTTTAGATCAGTAAAATTAACAAAAGACGACATAAAGTATCACTCACCAATAATCATTGATGATGATGAGATAACTGATCTTGAGGATGATTCATTAATTGAAATCCTTGAAAGTTATTTCTATCAAAATGAAATGGGTGAAGAAGAACTTTTGTAGTATTTATTAGTATGAGTTTTTTAGAAAGACATAAACAAGAGAAGTTAGTCACATTCGTAAAGTTTGTGAAAGACAAGTTAGAACTAAAGAAAATACCAACCATTAAACTTTTAAATGGTAGAGGTGAGTTAAAAACGACTGCACTTTACAATTACTCTAATCCTGAAAAAGTAATTAAAGTAAATGCAAAAAATAGACACATCGTCGATGTTATGAGAAGTGTCGCACATGAGATGGTTCATCACAAACAATTTGAAGATGGGAGATTAGATGGTCCCACACCACCTGACATTGGTGGTGACATTGAAGATGAAGCAAATTCATTAGCTGGTCAATTCATAAAAATGTTTGCTCAGGAAGACAATACAATATATGACGAATGAAAGATCGATTAGCACTGATATTAGTTTTGGGTATTTTAATATTACTAACTCTTATCGTTGTTGGTGATTTTCTTGTGTCGTTAAAAGAAAGTAGACCCGTTGATGAATCGGTCATTCATTTATTACAAATTACAATTACAGGTCTTATTGGTATTATTGGTACCTATATTGGTATGAAAAAGAACAAATAAAGGGTTGATAAATCAACTATTTTTTTTTACAATAAACTATGGGAGGAAAAAAGGTAGTGGAAAAGAATTTCAGACATTTAGTTGTTATAGGACATCCTGATAAAAAGTCATTTTGTTATAATGGTATATTCAAAACCATTACGAGACAACTAACTAAACACAAAGAAACATTTGAGGTTATTGATTTGTACAATGATAAACTTCATCGTGACAGAACAGAATTAATCAAAGAATATAAAAAATTAGTTACTTGGTCAACTCACATGTATTTTGTTTCCCCCGTTTGGTGGTTTAGAATGACACCAAAAATGGAAACATTCTTTGATGAGGTGTTCACACCAGGTTTCGCATATAAATTTGTTCCCTTGTTTGGTAAGTATGCTTACCCAAAACCATTTTTAAGTGATAAGAAAGTTAGAACATATATTACACATGGTGCACCAATGTTACCTGTAGTCACCTTATACCTTAACTCAGTTAAGTTAAGATTGGTTATGGGTGTTTATACTTTTGTTTTTGGTTGGAACTTAAATCGATGGAGGAAAACTAAACAATTTTGGTCAGTACCATTTGTGGATAAACACAAAAGAAAAAAGTATCTACAAACTGTGGAAAAAGATATTAAGAGAGATCTTAATTAGTTTTTTTCCATGAACTCACTCAAGGATTTAAATACCCTCAAACTTAACTCCTTATGTTCCTTATCGAATCTATATTTATTTTCATGTACTTTACATGAATGTATTGCGGTTGCATGATCTCGACCTATAAACCTACCAGTCTCTTTATATGTGTAACCAAATCGATATCTCATTATGTGACAGAACAGTTGTCTTGAGTCAACAAAATTAGTAAACCTTTTCTTTGATAATATATCACTCACAGTAACGTTTGGTGATTCATCCGCGACAATTTTAAGTATGTCTAACGGGGTTAAAATTGTTTTCTTCTTAATAAGTGGTTTAACTTTAGGGTCTAAACCTGGATAAACATAAGGACTTGTTTTCATATTAAAATCTATGTAAAGTTATTTCTAAGTGAGATTCAATTGCTTTATCATATTGGTTACCACCAATTAGGATATTAGTGTAAAAGACTTGTGAGGTCAATTTAAGGACGTTTGACGGCATTGCCCCATATGTGTCCACATCAAAGGTATATCGTGTCTTCTGACCCATGTAATCGGTCTCTATCACCGTTTGTTCAGTACAGTAAGTACAGGGAAAATTTATCATCATACTTTCACTACCAATACCATCACTAATTATCAAATTGTAGTAGTCAAATTCCCATTCAGTTGTAGACTCGTCAAATCTACGATTTATAATAACATTCTCATAGTCTTGACTTAAAATTAAATTACCACTACTATCAATTGACTCAACATAAAAATTACTTACGGTTGCTTTAGATTCATCTAAGACAGTTACGTCACTTCCATAATTAACTTCTGTTATTACAACATCAATATCAACTACACTCCATCTACCGTTTAGATTAAGTTGTGGGTTACTAATGTCATCATACTTCTCACATCCGAATAATCCGAATATTAGAAAAAATACTAAATAAAATACTTTTTTCATCTTTTTTTATTTTTACGGGTTTCTATTTTTCCATAGTATGGTTTCTTAGGTCCATACTTGTTTTGTTTTGTGTTCTTCCTATGAGGTACATCAACAGATGTAGGTACCCCAACACGATTCTTATATACTCTTGGACAGTGATAACACGCACAGGACGATAAGAATAGGGTTAATAACATTAAAAGGGTCAATCTCTTTACTTTCATACTACAAATATATATATTTTTTTTGATATCACAACTAATTTCAAATAAATTTTAAAGTATTTATATATTATGAGAATAATGGTGTCCGAAAAACAACTTGAAAATATCCTATCAAACCAACGTGAGATGGGTGAACAAGAAGATGGTACAGATACAGGTACAGGTGATACAGGTGCTGGTACAACCGCAGGATCTAAGAAATGGGAGACAGGAATACAAAGAGGACCCGCAAATCAACTTGCGGTGACTAAGTGGTCGGATACTGTCGGACAATCAACAACAAGAGGAAAAGCAAATCCAATATGGTAAAACAAAAAGGACTAATATTAGAAAGACATAACCAATTAATAGGTTATAGTGGTTATATGAACCCATCTTTACAGATGGTGACAGAAAGAGAACTACCTAAACAAAGACCTTCTTACTTATTCGAATGTCATTTATCTGTTGATGAAAGATATTTTGTAATCAACGATGAGGTATTTGATATTATAGAACAGAAGACATTAGGTTATTTATGGGATTCTATAGACACCTTTAAAACTATATTCGGTAATGTTCAAATTGATAACGCAGAATATAAAGAAATACAAGAAGGAGTTACCAAACTTCCATTAATGGAGAATAAATCAGATCTATATGCAATTCGAGACGTTTTAATAGAATGGACTTGGGCTGGTGTGGGTGATTCCATAGTGGGTGGTGTGAAGGACGCTGGAAAATGGGCAAAGGACACTGTCGTTGATAGTGGTAAAGCAATTGCGAAATTTGCAACTGATTCGTGGGACGGTCTTAAAAAGATGGGTATTGCAATTTCTAAAGGAGATTGGGGTGAGATAATGAGTTTACTTGGTAGAGGTGTTTTATTTATACTGAGGAAATTAAAGGATGCTGCGTACAGTACGTTAGGTATGATAGTAGATGCTATTTTAATTGCCACAGGTATTGGTAAAGGAGCTCAAATGGTTGCGTGGGGTTTAATCACCGCATTAGACGTATATCAAATTGTTAATAATGATTGGCCTGATGGTGACGATAGAGAACAAGTTTGGAAATACTTGGATTTAGGGTTTGATATTCTTGGTTTAGTATTTGCTGGAGTCGCCGCGAAAGGTGCAAGAGCAATATTCAGACCATTACAAGGTTTAAAAGGTAGTAAGTTAGCATCGAAAATTGCTAAAAGTCCTAAACTAAAAGCACTGGTCAAAAAAATACATACGGCATCTAAGAGTGCCGCTGGTAAATTAAAGAGTGTTGCAACTAAAATTAAGACTAAGTGGCCAACAGGTTTCAAATGGATTGGTGGTATACTTGGTGGGTTAGGTAATGTAATTAAAAAACTACAAACTTATTGTGGTAAATTAACTAACCTCTCTAACCTTAATGGTGTTAAAAACATGAAAAATACACCAGGTAAAGGTTTCGTGACAAGGAAAACAGGTATGGATGCTGTTAAGACAGGGTCCAAAGCGGCTGCAGTCGTCGGGGGATTATCCTACGGTATTGAAAAATATAACCAAAGTAAAGGGTCAAACGTTGAATTTAACACTTCTGGTGGTCCAGTACTTGGTGTTGAATTAGATCAGGACACTCTTGATATATAACATATTTATAAAAAAAGAAAACAAATGAAATTACTTAATATTATTAACGAAAACGAGGGACCAATTGACGAAAACCTTGCCCTGATATTTAGAGCGGCCGGTAAAAACCTTAGTAAAGTAAAAGGTGCGTTTGATGACGTTTTCAAATTTGCGGCAGATAGTGGACAACCGTTTTATAAGGCTGGTGGTAAAAAAGGGGGTATTTTTCAATCCTCGGATGAACTCATGAAGGCAATGAAAGCGGGTCAGCTTACTTCCGAGGCGGCAACTCAATTAGCTCAAGGATTACTAAAAACCAATAAGTGTCCGTTGGATATTCAAAAGATGTTAGTTAGTGAAATTGCGTCTGGATCAAATTGGAATAAATTACTTGGTACGGTTAAAACTGAACGGGGTCTCATAAATAGATGGAAGAAAAAACAATATACCGACGAAACGATAGAGCTGATGCTTCAAAAGGCGAAAGATCAAAAAGTAGGACCCTATGGAAAAACAGGTAGTAAATCAGGTGGTAAATCAGGTAGTAACGCAGGTGGTAAAAAATCAACGACTGATGGTGGTAAAGCAGCGACTAATACAAATAAAGTTAAAGATGCTATTGACGCAGGTAAACAACAAGTACAGAACTTACAGACCTTAGTTAAAAAATACCCAATACTTAAAGCGGTGAAGGCAGTTGTAAGTGTTCCACTTTTTGTTTTACGTTGGTTTGGTAAATTTAAACTACTTAAGTGGTTAATTATTTTAGGTGTTGGTGGATTTATATACTTTAATTATGAGGAATGGTTAGCTGGTGGTGGTAAACCAATTGATGATGACACCGATTTTGAACCTGAAATTGACTTTCTTAAGTGTATACTAATCCCTTTGGGAGATGATGATGGTGTTGAAATTAAAAAAGAAAATGATAATCCAGTTGTTTATGTGAAAACAGGAACATCTTACGATGACAAAGGTGGTTTAATCTTTAGAGTTGGTGGATCTGTTGAAACAGGAGATGGTTCTAAAAAAGGTACTTGGTCATGTAATAAATCAGGTCTTAATATTCAGGAACAATCAACAGGAAAAGATATGACATCTAAACAATTGAGTGTTGTGATGGATGACTTGAATGATAATCTTAGTGGTGATTTAATAGATGGTGATTCTACTGATATGGTAGACGCACTTAACATCGTTAAAGGTCTTCAAGGTAAATTTTATAAAAGTGTTTCAGCAATAAAAACATTAAAACACAATTACCCTAAAGTTTACAAAACTTCACTCATAGATGACATTAATAATCTTTCAAACTTAGATTTTGAAGGAATGGAGAAAAAAGAAGAACTTCTTAGTATTCTTGGTTTATCATCGGGAGATTCAGGTGGAAATTCAGGTGGAAATAATAAAGGAGACTCTGACGTAAAGTTTGATGGTAACAAAAAAACAGGTATTTCACACATCACCATTAAATGGAATGATGATAAAGGTGGTGTAACACCTGTTCCTGGCGGTAAGGTAAAGTACGTACAATGTAATGACCTTCCGTTTAAATATGGATGTATTAGTGACAAAATTAAAACAATTCAAAAGTGTTTACCGTCAGAATTAAAGGTAGATGGTTACTACGGACCTAAAACATCTAATGCATTGTGGAACCTCTATCAAGGAAAAGAGAAAGGTGATATAACTAAATCGGTTTACGATAAGATAGTTGCAAAGTGTAATAAAAAAGACAACAAAGTAAAATCCACCAAACCAAGAAAGAAACTTGAGCCTATTACTAAGATAGAACCTAAAGGAATAGAACCTTTAAAACGTTATGACACTGAAATGGTGATATCACAAATAGATCCTGAGAAAATGGCGAAACAAATACAGAAAACCATTGATGGTCGAAGAATTGACCAAATAATTAAGAATGAATTAGAGTATAGTCGTGGTAGGTACGTTCTTAAAATAGATGACGAACTAACCGAAAACCAACTTAAGACAATTAATCTTTACATGGCAACCAAAGGATTCAAAGTACTTCGTAAGAAACGTGAAACTTTAGACGGTAGTAAGTATGTTTGGAAGGCGGATAGTAGAGACGCTAAAAGAATTGCAAGAAGAGAAAGATCAATTAAAAAAGATCAGAATAAAATTGAGGATATAAAAAATAAAGACAATGAATAAAAAATTAATTCAAGAAATGGTAAGAAAGACTCTTAATGAGAGATATACCATAAACAAAACATTTTCTTTAATTTTAGAAGATGAAGAAACTACAGATAATGAAAAATTAGACAATGCAATACAAGCATTGGCCGACTTAGAGAGTCAAGGTAAATCAGATGAGGAGATTGAAGGATCTCTTGACGAAGGTATTACTGACTATCTTAAAAAGTTTTTAATGCCAGGTGGTGATAATGACGCAGAAATTGAAGGTAACGACTTGAGCGGTGATAACCTTGCATCTAAAGGTGGTAGTGGTATTATGTCCCAAGTTAGAGAATATGTTATTAGAAAGATGTTTGGTCTTGTTGGTTTTAATGGTCAATTAGCCAGTGCATTGGCAGCAGGATTTGCTGATTTAGGTATAAACGAAATAATAGGTATGTTTAAGGGTGGTAGTAATTGTGAGAAACACGGTCCTGCTGTTGCAGACGCAGTTATTGAAGCTGTAATTACTTTCTTATCAGGAAGTACTGATAAAAACTCAATGGCGTATAACTTTATGAGAAATACGTTAGGTGAGTATGTTAGAGGTTCTCAAATTGGTGAGGTTATTGCTACTGAAATATGTAATGCAGATATAAAAGGATCCTTATCTTCTTTAACGACTTAGGTTTCAGAAGATTGTATAAAATTTAACAAATAACCTCACTTCGGTGGGGTTTTTTTTTGATCTAACTGATATTTATAATAAGAGGTTGGGACTTTGGTCGGTCTTAAAACTGATAAACGATTATTAACGAAAAGGAGGTGTATATACTTATCTCGGCAAAGGGGTCTAACGACCTCTTTGTTTGTTTACAATAGTTTGTAATTCTCTCATTGTTCTCTCCGCATTTGTCTCTTCTTTTATCGACTTACTTATCTTATATTTTTTTAGGTATTTCTCTTCAAAAGAACTACCAACACCAATTTCAACTATTTCGGCATCGTTAGGTATTAAAGGTTTTCTTTTGGTAGTACTGATGATATCATCCACGAGTACGTCCCTAAAAACTTTTAAGTGAAATTTTACTTTTTTACGGTATGTTGTTTTATAAACTACTACTACAGGTATCTTCATTACTTTTAAATACATAAAAAAAGGGAACCATTACGATTCCCTTTAGTGGAGGTGGCGGGTGTCGAACCCGCGTCTTGTTCGTCCCAGACATAAAGGACTACACGTTTAGAACAGTGTTTTCTAACACTTCGAAATAGAAAGTTATTTGGAGGAAACTTACATCCTCGGTCCAATCCTTATTTAGAGAGACGACCTTACACCTCTAACACTTTTAAGTGGTGTTACACTATAAAGACTTCTGTTCCAAGGTATATGTCCACCGACCCGTTGTTAACACTAACTCAGTTATGCGTTAACTGCGACATTATCAGATACGAGACCTAATACTGCCATTTCACTATAAACGTTTCCGTTTGAAAATATCCATCGTGGATTAAAGTCATAGATGAAGTTTGACTACGTGCCCCGTATGATTGTAAACGCCAATCAATACCATCTCACCCCCTTTATTTGATGGGTTGTTGACCTTTCCCACCATTATTTTTAGGTTTTCTCTTTGGTCTTGGTTTTCTCTTCTTCTTAGGTTTATCGTCAATGGTTAGTTTTTCACTATCATTAACTACCTTAGGTTTAGGTTTTCTCTTTGGTCTTGGTTTTCTTTTCTTTTTAGTTGGTTCGGGGGTTACAATAACCTCTTCTTTGAACCCAAACAACTTTTTAAAAAATTTAATAATTTTTGTCATAATATTTGTTTTATATTCTAATATACACATAAAGAAGTGAAAAGTCAAATTTTGATTGGTAAATACTTCTCATAAAGTGCTTCAAAAAATAATTTACCCTTTCTCCATTTCTTATCTACCTCACCAATAGAAAGGTGATAAAGTTTTATTTTAGTCGTCACACCTATTTTAATACCTTCCATATAATTTAAAAGACATATTGGTAAGTCGTAAAAGTGAAACCCATCAAACTCAACATTAAATGAATGTTTTATTCTTTCTTTATGTATCATCATAAATAGTCCATCTATTACTACAACCTCTTTTAACTCATCACCAAACGAAGGGGAATATTTAGACATGTATCTTTTACCACCATTAATGTGACCAACCTGTCCTTGCATTGAGTCTTTATCATTCCACCACTGACCACTTACTAAGTTATCTGTACCCGCTAAACCGATTATCCCATATTCGGGATTACGATTGAATAGTTTAATTATTTTTGGAGTTAGATTTTTAGTTTCAAATTCAAGATCATCATGAATAAAAACAACAATGTCGTTTTTAGATTCTTTTAATCCTTGATTATAAACTTCAGTTAATGATTTTTCACCATTATTTTCTACAAAGATGTACTGGTTTTTTGGGTGGGAAAAGAATTTCCTAACATGGTCAACATAGGTTTGGTTTATTTGTCTTGTTGAACAAACTACTGTAATTGTATTCATATTAACAATATACGAAAAATAAAAACATTTAAAAAGGTTATTTTATTGTTCTCTCCCTCATGATTTGGTTGAAACAACTCGTGTATCTCTCTAACATAGATCTTGGTGTGGGGGTTGGTTGTAGAATATGCGTAGATGCTCGATCACGTAACTCATTAAGTATTCCTAAGTTATGTGCCTTGTGTAATAACTCCTCTAACTCATCACTATTAGTGTTTCCCATTTTTAATAAGATCGACTTCTTGTTGTAATTTTTGTATTCGTAATTTAGAATCAATACTTCTATCTTTTTTTAATTCTCGTATTTCTTCTAACAATTGTTTTTTACGTAGTTCCATTATTTCTTTTTTATTTATAAGTCCCATAAAAATAAATATAAGTTGTGTGTATTTTTAGAGTTAAAGATTTTTATCTTTTTTCATTCGAAACATTAAGTACCCGTTCCACAATACCACAATTATTATAGCTAAAACCCAATCTATTACTGTCATCTCTCTTTGGTGTTAAAGGTTTCTATTTCTTTCTTATAGTTCTTGATGCATTCTTCCTCCATCAACTCTACCATTTTAGAGTGGGAGATTTCTTCTCTTGCGTGTTGCCACTCCAACTCTCTTACAAATCCTTGCTTTAAGTATTTACCCATTCTCTTTGGTGTTAAAGGGTTAAGTATAATTGTATTGCAAGTTGGATTATAGTACCAATCAACAAAGCATTTAAAAATAAATCAGATATCAAGTAACCTTCCTTTATCATTTTAGGTTCTGTCTTAATGACTTTTTTGCGGTCAATTTTCATTTCTATTTTGTTTTAAAGGTTTCTTCTACTCTTTTTATAAGATAATTAATTTCATACTCATCGTCATCAATAAACTCTTGCACCAATTCTGCTGCGTCTTTATCATTGTACTCTTTAGCATACCACTTTAGTCCACCTATAACATCATACACACCGTATTCATTAGGTGTTTCTTTCCACTTCTCAATCAACTCTTTCATTGCCGTTTTTATTTCTCTTTTGTTTTAATATATTTTCCACTCCCTTGTTACAGCATTGAAGATTTGATAATAGTCATAGTAATCATCATCCTTATACTTTTGAACAAGGGCTTCAGCATCTTCAAAATAATCAAAACTACCTTTTACATCATTCATACCGCCCGAAGGGTAGTGTTGGCTGAATGCAAAAACTATAAACTTTTTCATTTCTCTTTGGTGTTAAAGGTGGACCTTGATGGACTCGAACCATCGACCTATCCGTTATGAGCGGAGTGCTCTAACCAACTGAGCTAAAAGTCCATTTGTGAACCCGGTAGGATTCGAACCTACGACCGTCTCCTTAGAAGGGAGATGCTCTATCCAGCTGAGCTACGAGTCCATATGTACCGAAGGACGGGTTCGAACCGTCACGAACATTACTGTTCAAGGGATTTTAAGTCCCTCGTGTCTACCAATTCCACCACTTCGGCATAGTGTAAATGTAAGAACGAATATTAATAAAATCAACCCCCCTACCCCATATAAAACAAAAAAACCCCACATTTCTGTGGGGCTAACTATCGTTCTTAACTTTATTTATGACTAATCAGTCAGTAATTGTTTAGATGTTTTTACGGGTTCACACCCATCTTTATCGATCTTAGTTAACCTATTCTCGAACTTATCAAATCTACTGTCAATGTGACGATATAGATTTTCAATTTGATTGTTGAGGTCTTTCACCTCACCATCCACCCTAAGGTGTATCTCTCTTTGATTATTATCTAAATCTAATTGTGTTCCATTTATGACTTCCTCGAAATCATTGGAACGTTGTTTAACCTTAACTATACCTACTATAGCATACCCTAAACCGAGTACACCAATTGATGTAAACATACCTAAAACGAATTCTAAATTTTCCATAATTTATAGTTTTAATTTAATTTATGTCAAAGAACGATAGTTGTACTCCGTAGGAGAATCGAACTCCTATTACCAGGATGAAAACCTGGCGTCCTAACCGTTAGACGAACGGAGCTATAATCTCCAAATCCTCACCTTTTTAAGTGGTAACCAGAGTCGTATTGTTTTCAGAATAAGGTATTCCTTAAGTCTTCTTACCATACGTTATAAATAATACAGAATTTTTTTCAGATAATCAAATATTTATGGTAAGGTTGATTAATTGACTAATAAAAAAAAAGTAAAAATTGAAATTATGGCATTTAAAGACATTTTTAAAGACGAGAACAACATTAACGAAAAATCAGTTGTTGGATTCGCATCATTTGCAATTATGGTAATATTTGCGGTTGCGGATTTATTAACGGGATACTTCGGAAAGGATCTTGTTATTAACGAATTTATTTACAATTCATTTGTTGTTATTACTCTCGGATCTTTTGGTATTGCCGAGGTAGGTAAAATCTTTGGTAAAAAAGATGGTGGACAATAAACGTAAATAAAAAATAAAGAACATGGTATTAAAAATTGGATCAAGAGGTAATGAAGTTAAAGAATTACAAGAGTTTCTTGGGATTGGTGCGGACGGTATTTTCGGTAAAGGAACTGCGTCGTCAGTTAAAGACTACCAAAAAATCAACGGTCTTACTGTTGATGGTATTGTTGGTCCTTCCACTTGGGACTCTATGGGTTTGGCTACTACTGACAACTCAGAACAAACGTACACGACAGAGAACGGTTTAATCGTAAATAAACATTTTTTACCTGTAGGTGAATACAAACAGGGACCAACTAATAAGGAGTATGTTTTTATACATCACACCGCAGGTTGGCACAATCCTTATAATTGTATTGACTCATGGGGTAGAGATAGTAGGGGTGCGGTTGCGACAGAGTTCGTATTAGGTGGTCAATCGGTTAAAGGAAATGACACTAAATATGATGGTGAGATGGTACATGCATTCCCTGAAGGATCGTATGGTTGGCACTTAGGTAAAAATGGATCTCAACATATGCACACTCACTCGGTCGCTATCGAGGTGTGTAACTTTGGTTACATAAAAGATGGTAAAACATATGCGGGTACAAGAGTTGCGGAAGATCAGATAGTTACATTATCACAACCATTCAGAGGTTACAAAGATTGGCATAGATACTCCGACAAACAAATTGAATCACTACATAAATGGATTCTTTGGATATCTGAGAGAGATGGTATTGATGTACGTGAGGGTCTACCTAATCTTATTCGTAAGATAGGTGTATCTGCATTTGAATTTCAAGAAGACGCATATTACGGAAGAGTCAAAGGACTGTGGACACATACTAATACACGTAAAGATAAATCCGATATGTTTCCACAACAGGAACTTATTGATATGTTATTAAGTCTGTAAGTAAACTATATAGGTTGGTGTATGAAAAATTTAATAAGATTTATCGTATTCTCTATTCTGTGCACCAACGCATATGGTCAATCCACAACTACAGTAAACATAAGGTCACTTAAGACTCATTATGGTGTATCTAATTCAGGTCAATATTATACAGGTAATGCTAATTCCCATACAGAATTTGACGCTATGGTTAATCTTGCCGATGGTGGTACTACACTCTATACAGAAGGACCTGTAGATATAACAAGTTATCAAGGCCCAAGAGGTGGTAATCATACTCCTTATCAACTATGGAATCCGCCAAGATGGAGTACTAATAATGGAAGGTATGCAATTATTTATTCTGGTTGGTTTAAACCTAACAAATCAGGTCTATATAGATTTAGAACTTTCACAGATGACTCACATGAGTTTATGATTAAAGGTATTGGTAAGACTGATGATATAGTTACTAAATATTATGGTTGGAATGTATGGGCTTATGGTACGGCAACCTTAGATAAAAATACATGGTATGAGTTTGAATATAGAATACAGAATTTTGGCGGTATAGGAGCTGCTAAATTTGAATATAGAATACCAAATGGTAATACATACAATCAACTTAGTCCCGGTCATCCATTTGCAGAATGGTCTGCTACAGATCCTAACGCAGTACCTATCACGGCGAGTGGTTATATTAAAGGGGGGGAAGAACAAGGTATTGCAGGACAAACAGTTTATCTAAAGACACAGAATAAAAATCAAGTTGGTTTTTCATATACGACTCAAGCAACAACAACAACAGATTCAAATGGGTATTATTCTTTTAATACCACATTAAATTACAACGATTACGATTTTACAATAGATATTAATCCATCATTAGGAACACTTATAACCACAGATATAAATTGGTTTCAAGATAGATTATTATCAGACACATTCAGTTCAAAAGATTATTGGAGAATGGATGTGAATAATACAGGTTCGTTTTCTGTCTCTGATATTTATCTAATGCACCAGAGGAGACACGGTAACATATCAAGTTACCCCGGTGGGGGACAAGAAATTTGGAGTACAAACTTTTGGCAACAACCCTATGTATGGAATGCTGTTAAGGTAGATACAGATGATAAAACAATAAACAATGGTTACGGATCATGGTCTCTATTTGACTTATCAAATGGAAACCAAACAACATTCTATTTATTAAGAATAGGACATAAAAATTAAAAAAAGTAAAAAAAAAACGATGAAACTTAAAAACATTTTTCTAACATTAACCTTGCTAATTGGTACGATGAGTGTCTTCGCACAGACAACCGCACCTGACGCAACTAAACCTTATATTATCTTTGATTCAACTTACGCTTTAGAATCCACCTCATCAACCTCAAACACAACATTTGACATTCATTACGATAATACGTCGGGTAATGATGTAAAAGGTATTCAGTTTTCATTTAATTATGATAACACGGTATTTGATGAACCTACTTTAACATATAACAATACATCTGGTCCTGCCGGATATTTGTCTTACGATGTCGATTCAACAAGTGGAGTTATAAAAGTGGTATGGGTTTATACGGGATCATCTACCACTTTCGATATGATTGCGGGTAACATGTTTACAGTAAATGCCCCTTTTCTTTCTAACTATACAAACTCGGCAGTTGCGGACGTAGATTTTACTACCGACCTTACCGCTTATTATGTAAAGTCTGATGGGACTGATGGGGTGTTGGGTACACAAGATAATGGTGGTAATTTTATAGAACCGGCATTTGATTATACCGCTACAATTCTAAATAGTGGGACAAATCCTGCAGACTCTATTGATGTAATATTACAAAAATCGTCAGACGGTTCGTCTTGGACAGATGTTACCACAGTAACAACCAACTCGAATGGGGAGTCGGTGTTCTCGGAAAATTTAGATCAGGATTATTGGCAAATTAGACTCAAGATTGCAAGTGGTTTAGATGCGAGTACCGCACTATCAACCGCAGATGCTAATATGATTGCACAAATTGCTGCGGGGGTACAATCAGCATCAGGAATTCAGTTCTATACTGCGAATACAAATCAAAATAATGGAGTTACTGCATCGGATTCATATATGGTATTCTCAAGATTAGCACAAGGTAACTCAAGTTATTCTTCTAATCCAGATGTATTGTTCTTTACGGAAGCACAGTATACCACTATTAATAATGCAACGACAGATCAGTCAAGTTCTATTCCAGGTCTAACGGAGTTTTTATCTCCATTAATTAATAATACGACTACGGGTAACTTCTACTTATTAATATTAGGAGATGCCAATGGAACAGGTTTAAATTAATATGAGATTATTATTACTGACATTAGTATTAATATTCACAACAAGTGCACAATCTCAGGTCGTATTTAATGTACCTGAGATTGAAGTACCTGTAAGTGATTACATTAATCTACCTGTAGAAATTGAAACTGAGGGTGAAATTGTCGGTAGTCTTGAATTTGCATTGAATTACGACTCAAACTATTTAGAGTTTGTGTCAATTACAGTGACACCCAAAGCACAGGAGTGGTTAACCTATACAATGGATTGGGAAGGTGAAACTCTTAGGTGGGGAGGTTATGATGCTTCCTTCGGTAATTTTACTATAATCAATACAACAGAATTATTTACGGTAAGATTTAGAGTTACTGACCAAAATTGGACAGAAATTCCAATTACAATAGGTAGGAAAACTGCGGGTACTGAATTAGGTTGGGATATTGAAGTTGAAAATACAGATGGGTATGTTAATAAACGATCAATGCCTTTCGATACAAGACCTACTGATGGTATTTATGGAATTGTTTATCCAGTCCCAACTAAAGGTCCCATTACATTCGACCTGACAGTACCTGATAATGGAGATTATGTTATTAGAGTACTAAACTATGGGGGATTAGAATTTTTAAAAGAGAGGAAGTCTTTTTTTTCGGGATGGGTACAATTTCAAATGGATTTGTCTTCATTACCACAAGGTGTTTATCTCTTACATATTACTAACGGACAATTTGTAAAAACATTTAAAACAATAAAACAATGAGTAAAAATAAAGGATTTTTTTCAGAAATTAAAAACCAAATAGTAACAGGTATTGGTTTAGTTATAACAGCGGGTTTTGGTCTATTAATTGCTAACATGCAATCTATATTTGAACCTAAAGAAGAAGTTCAGCAACCACCAATGATGGAACAAACAATTAGTATTCCTGAAGGAGTTAAAGATACTTTGGTAATAACTAAGACCATAAAAGTACAACCAGTTAAGCCTAAGAAAGAAGAAGAAATATCATGGTAAGAATATTTTTAATTATATCGATGTTACTAAGTTTTACTGCTAATGCTCAATTAGGTAAAACGGAGACAGAAAACTATAAGGGTAAGTTTGAACAAGATGCTGATATCGATGAGGTATCTGATTATATGTTAGATTATCAATTACCTATCCAAGTATTAAACATCGGATTCACACCAGAACTATATGAATTCTATCCAGAGTTGAGAGAGAATAGAGTGGGATTAGGTGTTAGTAACATAACACTATCTTATTTGGAGTGGACTGATAGATTTTTATTTACGGAAGATAAAGAAGAAATTAAACAAAGAATGGTTAAACAACATAAGGCGTCCGCAAAAGGAATATCATCGAACGATATTAAGGTTGTGGGTAATGTTGTTTTAGCGGAGTATTTTGTTTATGTCGAAATATATGATTATTCGGTATCTGAAGAAGAGGAAGTCTCAATTGACGGGGTGAAGACCGTACTAAAAACCATTATTGGTATGCAGGTAAGATTTGTTAATGCTGAGAACGGTACTATTTTTACAGGAAGTGGAAGTGGTGAAGCGGTTACAATAAAAAGAACTAAAATTGGTTCCGTTAATGATGTAAAGTTCAATAAATCAACAATTGGTATTGCAACTAAAAAGGCGTTAGAATCTGGAACGGCTCGTATTGTAAAAAGAATGATTAAACGTGGGATATTTAAAGAATAAACTAATCACATTATTACTATTCGTATTACCAATGGTCAGTTATGGTCAATGGTCTTATACGTTTACAGACCCGTGTACTTTGAATCAACAAACAATTCAAATGGGTTCAAGTGATGAGATTGTTCTGAATTATTTTGGTAACGTACAGACATTCACACAGCCCGATTTTACTAATGGTACTTTTGATTCGTGGATGAACATAGTTACCCAATCTAACTCTTCAAACCCATGTCAAGAAATAACCCAAATAGTTACTAATAATACGAATGCTGTAATAGTTCAAAATACTATCACAGTAATTACAAATATAATGAGTGTTTTGGGTGGAGACATGTTACCACAGGCACTATCTTCATCAGGTGTCCCCGTGGCGGAGGCCATCAATAATGCTTCAAAAAAGAAGAAGAAAAAGAAGAAGGGGAAGAATAATACTAAAACCGAAAATTCTAAAGAACAATCCATAGGATCCAATAACAAAAACGAGAATAGGGGTGAATCTAACAATAGTTCTGAACAGTCTAACGAATCAGGTTCTAACGAAACTAACGGTAGTCAAGGTAACACTAACGAAAACGGTACATCGACAGAAGGTAGTGAAACTGCGACTGAAGAGGAATCAAAAGAAGGTGGGTTAAGTATGTCTTTGGCAAATTCAGTTTCGAATGCAATAGATGGGGGGGAGTCAGACAATAAAAATAGAGGTTCATTAATAGCATCGGGAGATATCGTGGTTATTGATAACCAAGACAACTCGAATGGTCGACAAATAAAAGTAGTAGGATCTATTACAAGTGCGAACACAAAAAAGAGTAGAGTTCAAGGTGCATTATTTACATACACAACCGTAACTAATGATTTTAGTTTAACTTTCTACAAATCATGGATAAACCCAAATAGAACATTTAATTTAGTGGGGGCAAACACCACAATGACCAATTTTAATCAAAATCATCTAAATACAACCACTGTTTTAGAATCGTTTAAGTTTGGTAAAAAGAAATTTACGGGTATGGCGGGTGCTAACTTTACAATAGGTAAATTAGGTAAAAGAGAATTACAAAATCTATCTGCCGTTAGTGGTGTTCATAGAAACTTTAGAGTAACTCCGAGGATCACAACATCGGCACTAATATTGGGGGTGTATTCTCCATTTACACAGTACTATGAGGGTCAGTGGTGGGACCCTGGGTTATTAGTAGTACCATTTAGTTCTTGGGATATTCAAATCACAAAAACATTTAAATATAACATCAGTTTTACGGGAGTTTGGCAATCGGGAGGTAATGCATTAAATTATCAAGTTCTGACTGGTGGTAAAATCAGATTTTAATTATGAAAAATTTACTAATACTCTTACTATTCCCAACCCTATTATTTTCACAGGTTGATTGTTATTCTATTAAATCAGTAACCACTGAAATTGAAATGAAAGAAATCAGTAAAAGAAGGATTACATTCGGTATAAAACAGATGATGGAGGATATTATCTCAGATAAATACGATTTATGTATGAATGGTAAACCGATTGATGTTATCGTACAATCTATAGAATCCCCTCAAACAGGGATCCAACTTGGTCCATGGACGAAAGTAAGTAAAAAAACAATTGTTACTTTACTAATCTATATGGACGGGGAATTGATTGAGGTGGAAGGAAGAGCTAAATCTACGGTAGAGTCCACATTTATAGATTTACAAAATGATGATATACCTTTTGATAAAACAACATTTTCATCCGCTGTTAAGAAGGCGATAGAAAAGGGGATATAAAAAAACCCCAACAAGGTTTGCTGGGGTTTTTGGTCTACAGTGGTTTCAACACCACCGATATTAACGTGAAAAACGAAAAGGTGTATCGGCAAAGATAACCTTAGATGTATAAATATATATAAAAACCGAAAAAGTCAAGTTTTTAACTAAATAAGGGGGGTATTTTTTAGAATTTCTAAATTTTCCTCCTTTATTTTTAATATAATTTTCGTTTCCTTAATAATATCACCTGTTAAAATATTATCACTGATAAAATCTTCACATAGATTTTGGATAATTCTTTTTATAGGTCTTGCACCATATTCTTCTTCAGAGTTACGTTTTATAACTTCATCAATAACTGTTTTATGAAAGGTAATCTCATAGTCATTTTCTAAAAGTCTACTACTTAAACCGTTCAGTTCAATTTGAACGATTTTCTTCAATGATTTGTTTTCTAACTTATCAAAAACAATTACATCATCTATCCTATTAAGAAACTCGGGGGTAAATTGATTCTTTAATGATTTTCTTATAATAGAATCTTTTATTTTTTCATTATTACTCTCATCACTGAATCCAATTCCACCACCAAATTCTGAAACTTTCTTCGCACCTATATTAGAAGTCATAATGATTAGTGTATTGGTAAAATTAATTTTTCTACCAAATGAATCAGTTAAATGTCCTTCATCTAATATTTGTAATAGTAAATTGAAGACATCTTTGTGTCCTTTCTCAATTTCATCAAATAAAACAACCGAAAATGGGTTATTTTTAATTTTTTCAGTAAGTTGACCACCTTCATCAAAACCGACATAACCAGGAGGTGAACCAATAAGTTTAGAAACGTTGTGTTTCTCCATAAACTCACTCATGTCTACCCTTACAATTTTATCAGGATCACCAAATAATGTTTTTGCTAATGTTTTAGCTAAATGAGTTTTACCAACACCTGTTGACCCCAAAAACATAAATGAACCAATTGGTTTATTTGCACCTCTCACACCAACACGGTTTCGTCTGATTGATTTGGAGATTATTTCAACCGCATTATCTTGACCTATAACATTTTTGGATATTGTTTTTTCTAACGATAAAAGATTTTTAGTTTCTTTTGTGTCAAGTTTGGTTATTGGGACACCAGTCATTTCAGTTATAATGTTATACACATCATCAACAATAACGGGTCTCTTATTCAGTTTTTGTTCAACACTCCACTTCTTTTTTTCCGATTCTAATTTCTTGATAATCTTCTTTTCATTATCTCTTAGTTCTGCCGCCTTTTCATAATCCTGATTTCGAACCATCTCTTGTTTATCTAACTTTATTTGGTCAGACTGGTTTCTAAGTTTTTCAATGATTGCAGGAATCTTAACATTAATCTTTTTCTCAGAACCTAATTCATCAAGTATATCAATCGCTTTGTCGGGAAACTGTTTATCGGTAACATATCTTTTAGATAAATTAACAATGGTTTCCACAACATTATCTTTATATTCAACCATATGATAATCTTCATATGAGTCTTTTAGGTTTTTTAGTATGTCGATTGTTTCTTCGGTGGTAGGTTCAGTTAAGATTATTTTTTGAAATCGTCTAACTAACGCACTATCTTTTTCAATATTCTTTTTATATTCATCAAACGTAGTTGCACCAATACATTGAATTTCACCCCTTGCCAATGCAGGTTTAAGTATATTGGCTGCGTCCATTGATCCTGACGCATTTCCTGCACCGACCATAGTATGTATTTCATCTATGAATACAATTACATTTGGTGCATCTTGTAATTCATTTAAAATTGCCTTAATTCTTTCTTCAAATTGACCACGGTATTTTGTTCCCGCAACTAAAGATGTTAAATCGAGGGACATTATACGTTTATCCAAAAGGTTAGTTGGACATGAACCATCACTGATCATAATTGCAAGTTTTTCAACTAACGCAGATTTACCAACACCAGCATCACCAACAATAATTGTATTGTTCTTCTTTTTTCTTGAAAGTATTTGTGCAATACGTTTTACTTCCTTATCTCGACCAATTATCGGATCAATTAACCCTTGTTCCGCAAGTTTAATTAAATCTCTTGAGAAATTATCTAAGATTGGCGTCGTACTTCCTTTCTTTCCTTTACGTTGTTGTTGAGGTGTTCCCTCTTCAAAAAATTCTACAGACATATATTATAAGGTTTTAATTAAAGATAACAAAAATCGTAGTAAAAGTCAAATATATTTTAAAAAGACATTAAGTCATGTATTTTTTGTGATATAACGACAAAATGTCTTGTATAATGGGTTGGTACTCATATTGTAATAGGTATATTGATAATAAAATAAAAAAAATAAATTTATGTTAGTATTTAAAAATGAACCATTCTTTAAGATGGTAGATTCTCTCTTTGACATCGCAGAGGAGAATGAAACACACGGTCAAGTTATTTGGAATCAATCTTATGATGATAAACAACATTTAGTTGAGTTTATAGTACCTGGTTTAAGTAAATCAGATATAACTGTGGTTGTAGAAGAAAATCAATTAAAAATTTCACATGAAAAAACAGAGGAAACATCAAAGTATGTTAATTCCTTCGGAAGAGTTTTTGATTTACCTGAGAACGTAGATGATAAGAAAATAACCGCTAAGGTTGAGGATGGTATTTTACGAGTAGTTATACCAAAAACCAAAAAGAAGAAGTCCCAAAGAACAATTTCAGTTAATTAAGATAACCCCCGTAAGGGGGTTTATCATTTCTTAGATATTTATAATATACATCAGACTGACTTGATTAAATCGTGATAAATTGTTATATTAATTTAAAACACAAATATTATGGCAATATTATCAGAAAAAATCAACGGTAAAGAGATTCTAATTGAAATTGATTCATCTAACCTAAAGTCTGCATCTTACAATACGGAAGATGAAACATTATCTGTCACTTTTAAAAGTGGTGGTAGTTATGAGTATTATAAAGTCCCGTGGGATGCGTTTACTAAACTGAGACTCGCAGAATCACAGGGTAGGTTTTTCAATTTAAATATTGCAAAGACTTATGAGTTTAAGAAATTATAATGAAAAACATTCAATTAGTTGATGAGTTAATCGAAGAGATTGGTAACAATCAAGAAATAGTTAAATCATTTGAAATAAGAAATGCACTATCCACCGACATATTCGGTGAAAAAGATGGTGAATTTTTTATGCTTGATGAGATTAGAAAAAGGTTAATGGTTGTCACGGAAGAATTTATGAATTTTATTGATATAGAGTTCTTTATTCATGACATTATTTTAACAGGTTCGTTAGCTAACTACAATTGGTCTAAATTCTCAGATGTTGATTTACATATTCTTATTGATTATAACGAAACTGAATACAACCTCGACTTATTAAAAAACTTTTTTGACAGTAAAAGAAGTTTATGGAATAAACAACATGAGATATTAATAAAAGGGTTTGATTGTGAAATATATGTTCAAGACGTTAATGAAAAACATTTAGCCTCAGGTATCTATTCCGTGTTAAATAATGAATGGGTGGTTACACCTGAACGTACTATCCAATCAATCGATAAAGATCTTATCATTAAAAAGTCAGAGGTTTTTGAAGATTTAATTGATAATATTAAATTGTCTTTTGATAAGGGAGATGATGTTTCAGATGACATTTCTAAGGTTAAAAAGAAATTAAAATCATTTAGACAGTGTGGTTTGGATAAGGGTGGTGAATACTCGTACGAGAATTTGGCGTTCAAACTTTTAAGGAGAAATGGTTACATAGGTGAGTTGTTGGGGATCCAAACTAAACTAACTGATAAGAAATTATCCATAGAACAATAGAAAACTAAATATTTTTCCTGTTATTGTTGTATTTATAGTAAAAGAATAAGTTAAAATCAAATATATTAATATGTCAAAACTTAGACCATTAGGTAGTGAGAAGTTACCTGTAGATGAAAAATTAAAAAGGATTATGGAAATTGCCAACTATGGTAGAACTCCTAAATCCACAATTAACGAGAATAGTACAAAGAAGAATGTAGAATTCATTATGGAATCTACTAACGGAACTTATGGTATTGTTCGAGAAGGATCTTCGTACTATGTACAAAAAGGTATTAACGAATCTTCCCTCGATTATATCGGTGGAATGTTTATGAAAGACAAAAATAAGTTTTCATCTTATTCGTCAGCATTAAAAAGATTAGAACTCATAAGTGGTCAAGAAACACTTAGTGAGGCCAAAAAGTACGTATTAAAATCTAAAGGTGGAGAATCATCAACACCTGTTGAAGATATCCCTGCAGAACCAGTTGCTGCTGAACCAGCGTTAGATGCACCGATTGACGATGTACCTGTTGAGGGTCCTGAATTGGAACCTGTTGATGGTGAAGAACCAATTGAAGATTTACCATCTGATGATTTAGAAGGTGATGAAGAAGAGGGTAAGAAATCTGACTATATGGCTGATGTACAAAAATTCTCAGGTAAATTAGGTCAAGAGTTAAGAGATGTTAAATCAAAAATGGAGAGTGACGACATTAAATATGTTATTAATATGGTTCTTTCAGCTGTTGATTTAGATGTTTTAGATGAAGAAGATAGAGAGGATATTGTTGAGAAATTTGAAACAAAAGAAGATGAAGATTTCGTTGATGGTTTTGATGAAGAAGGAGAACCAATAGACGATGAATCAGGTGATGATGAATTAGGTGATGAAATTGAAGATGATGACATTCCTACAGATACAGAACTTGATGAGGTTATGGATAAACTTGAAAGTTTTATCGATACAGACTCAATTGTTGATGAAGATGAGATAGAAGAGGGTGGTGATATTGATATCACTCAATTTAATGATCTTGGAATGGCAGAAACAGTTTCTGAAGAAGGTGAAGAGTTTGAACTTGACTTAGAAGAACTTAAAGGTGAGATCAATAAACACGTTGATGACACTTTGAGTAAATACTTTAAGTAAGAAATGAGATTAATCTATGTCAATGAGATTGGGTCAGACTATAAAGGTCAGAAACAATACGAATTTATATTCAGTAGTCAAAAAGAATTTGACATAGAAGAGTGGTACCACGTACCAGCATCAACATATCCCGAATCACTTTCACCCGATTTAGAATACGTAGATTTTGTTGGAGTGTTGAAGAACACCGACATTAATCTCGACCTTATACAAAAATCCGATTACTTTGGTATTATAGATGCCGTAGATGGGGTTGTTGCATTAGGATGGGAAAAATTTGATTATGAAGGTGAATTTGAACGTCTTACATTTTCTTTTGGTGAGAAATATGAAAAGGTAACCGAAAAGTTAGATGGTCGAGGATATAAACTTATAAACGAAGATTTAAAATTTAAAATGGGGATATGAAAAGACCAGAATTAGTAAAAAAACTTATGAATGAAGGTTTAAGTGGGAAACTACTTTCAAATCTAACAGATAAACAACTAAAGGACTTATCTGAGAGAGTTTTATCCGAAGAAACACTCAACATACCTAAAGACGATAATGCGTCAATAGAACAAGCTAAAAAAAGTGGTGATAAATTTGTCACGTATGAAGAAGAGAGTGAAGAATCTTCTACAGTTAATTTAGATGAGTTGGTTAAGAAAATTGCACTGTCTGGTAAATATTCTGACATTGTTGATGAAATGACTCCTGACGATTATAGTGATGAGTTTGAATTCGGGGATAACTTTATATCTAAATTATTAGATGATTATGTTGACCACAAACAGTATGACGATTTATACACTCTTTTTAAAGATGAATATGGTGATATCATATTAGATATGTTTAGAAGTGGAAGAGGTTCTAACATTCAAGAATGGGTAGAAGGAATCGTAAAAGATAATTATCACACCGAAGTAACCACAAAGAAAGAAATGTACGAAATGATAGGTGCATTATCTGATAGTGCAGATGCTTTAGGTGACGCTAACAGAATGTTTGATGTAGATGAACAATCACCTCAACCATCAGAACCTGATACTGACACACCTGTAAGAGAAAAACCAACCACAAAACCAGGTAAACCAAAAAGAGAAAATCCTTTTGAACCAAAACATAAACCAAAACCTAAAGCGGTATTACCAAAACAACTTAGTTTTTCATCGTTAGGTATTGAACTTAAACAAGCGGCGGAATGATCAATAAGAAATCACTTTTAGAAACAATCAAAAACATTAAAGAGATGCCGATGGATTATGGTGATAACCCTGAAAGAATAGAGCCAGGTCTTGAAGATAAACTCGCGACACAGGATACACCTTTTAAAGATAATCCAGCATTTCCACAAGACGCACCTGATGGATTACCATCCAATTGGGAAGAATTAATTGCATCAAAGAGATTTAAGGATGTTGTTGAAAAAGTAAAACGATACACGGGTGTAGAAACTAATGTTACGGATCAAGGTACATTCATGTCTCTTGTAGGTACTATGCAACAAATGTTAAATAGTGTTTTACAATTTGAATCAAATAACAAAGAATACTTAGAAACTTTAGCGGTTCAGTTAGTTAAAAGAGAAATGTCAATACCTGAAGGGTCATTACAATTTGATGCCAAGTTAGTTGGTATTGGTGAAATTAGTGCAGATGGTTTCCAACAACAAGGTCAAGAACCAAGTGAAGAGGAAGTAGAACAACAATTTGGTGTTGAGTCTGATGAAGCAGAAGACGATGTAGAAGACTTTATTGATGCGTTTGAACAGTTTGATCAAGAAACGGCTAAGAGAAGATTTATAAATGCACTAATACAGGGTTCTTCTAAAAAAGGACATTATATGTTTGAATTAGTTGCAACAGAATTAGAAGAGAAAGACCCTAACATATTAACACAATACGGAACATTAATGTCAGTAAATGACCTTATGTATTGGATATTACCTGACGGTGTATTAGAACAAGGAATGCAAGGTGGTAGTTTTGCAGGTAAAGAAGAAGTTGACACTGAAACTGATCCACCAACAATTAAAGCAACTGCAGTATTCTTTCCCGCATTGATTCACGAACTAATTAAAGGTGTTATGGAAGTTATGGGAACTAAAGGGTTACCAGACGATCCTCGTTCGGCTGAAATGGTTATGAATTCAACAGACACATTACCATCGGAGATATGGGATTTAAGATTAGGTCCTATTATTTGGGAGAAATTTAGAGAATCATATCCTCAAAAAATAATGAGTGATGAATTAAAACATATCCAAAATTATTTATTCTCAAGATTCTCATCTTTAGACAATGATGAATTTTTTAAAGTTTCAAGAGAAATACTGAAAGGAAGTACCTTAGGTAAAGAAATTATAAGTAATATGGTAGATCAGATTATTCAGGATTTACAGAGTGAAGATTACGAAGAGGACCAATACAATAGAGAATATGGAGACGATGACGATGATGATGGTCTTGGAGGATTCTTAGGGTCATTAGGGATTACATTTTCTCCTGAAGACGATAATTAAATAACACAAATTATAAGAAAGTGGTCAATAGACCACTTTTTTTGTATTTATTGGATATGGATAAACATAAACTCATACAACTTAAAGAAATGGCTAAGATCATGAAGGACACTCCTTATGCTCTTAAAACATATTTACAGACATTTGACAATACTCAAAAGAAGTATGTACCATTAGAGTTATTCCCCGATCAAGTTGAACTTATATATGATTACGATAATTATAACGAAAACATTACTCGTAAGTACAGACAGGCGGGTGTATCTACAGTAACCGCAGCATGGTTATCTAAAAGAATACAGACCGCAAAACCAACTAATCCAGAAAGGATTCTGATTATTGCCAACAAACGTGATACCGCGATTGAGATGGCAAATAAGGTTCGTGGTTTTTTAGATCAATGGCCCGAATGGATGAATGTTGGGTTTTCACCTGACAAAAACTCAGAGAGTCGTTTTAGAATGAATAACGGATGTGAAGTTAAAGCGGTTGCAACCTCGGCGGATGCACTTCGTGGATACACACCTACCGTGTTGGTATTTGATGAAGCCGCGTATATTGATGCTGGTGAAGATTTTTGGGGTGCTTGTATGGCATCGTTATCTACGGGTGGTAAGGTTATACTTATTTCAACACCTAACGGTTATGACCCAATATATTATGGGGTGTATGACCAAGCACTAAGAAAAATGAATGATTTTAAAATTACCGATTTAAGGTGGTTTAAAGATCCTCGTTATGCTGGTGACCTTAAATGGATAAAGGTGGACGATATCATACATTACATGTTAAATAGAGAACAATATGTTGATGAAGATATTACACTTAATGAGGGTTGGGAACGATATGAAGAATTACATGAATTAGGATATAAACCCTATTCTCATTGGTTTGAGAATATGGCAAAGAAATTTAAGTACGATAAAAGAAAAATTGCTCAAGAATTAGAATGTGACTTCTTAGGATCTGGTGATGGTGTTATATCTAATACCATACAAGAAAAAATAAGAAAGACGATGATTATTGACCCAATTGAAAAATACATGCAAGCGACGTTGTGGGTTTGGAAAGAACCTGTAATGGGACATCGTTATATTATGGGTGTAGACGTTTCTCGTGGAGATAGTGCAGATGCATCTTCAATATGTATTATAGATTTTGATGAGGGTGAACAGGTGTTAGAATATGTTGGAATGATTCCACCAGATGATTTAGCATCAATCGTTTATAAATGGGGGACACTTTATAATGCGTTTGTTGCAACTGATATCACAGGTGGTATGGGTATTGCGACATCACGTAAATTACAAGAATTAGGTTATAAAGATCAATATATTGACGGGGTTAACTCACAAAACAAATGGGAATATAACAAACGTGCACAGGAAAAAATACCTGGTATTAGTTTTAATAATAAGAGAACACAAATTGTTGCAAGTTTTGAAGAAAATCTGAGACATGGTTTTAAAGTGAGGTCGTCTCGTCTATTAAATGAATTAAACACATTTGTTTATATTAATGGTCGACCTGACCATATGAAAGGTTCACATGATGATGCTATTATGGCAATGTCAATCGCAATGTATGTGGGGGATATTTGTTTTACACAGTTAAAACGTAATGATAATGCAAACAAAGCGATGTTAGATTCGTGGGTATTAAGTGAAAGAACATATGAGACTAAAAAATCTTTTTATTCTTATGGTACCGCATTTGACGCAATTGGGTCGATGAGTACTGATCCATCACCATACCCAATAGGGAAGAAAGATGCAAGTAAGGAACAGTATATGGAACATAATTGGTTATTTGGTAAAAACACATATAAACAGAGATAACTTTATTTACTCATTTATTTTCCTTATATTATAAAGTATAATATTTATTAATATGGCAAACAAAAACTTAACAGTTTATCAAAGGTTAACAAAGGTGTTTGGATTTCAGAATGATGTCCCTAACCCCCCGCAATATCGTTTCGACAAGGATACTCTGTTAAAAACAGACAGTAAAGAGGACTACGAAAGAGAGTTACTCCAAGCAAAACAATCGACATACGTTGCCGACAAGTGGGCCAAGATGGACCAATCATTGTATAACCAATCGGTTTATTACGAACCAAATAGATTAGCGGCATACTATGACTACGAATCAATGGAGTTCACACCTGAGATATCTGCATCTTTAGATATCTATTCTGAAGAATCAACTACTCTTTCGGAAAAGGGAGAAATTCTAACAATATATTCTGAATCAAAAAGAGTAAGTAACATCTTAGAGGACTTATTTAAAAACGTACTCGACATTAACACAAATTTACAAATGTGGTGTAGAGGTGTTGCCAAATATGGTGACAACTTTGTTTATTTAAAGATTGACCCATCCAAAGGAATTGTTGGATGTCAACAGTTACCTAACATCGAAATTGAGAGACATGAAGGTGCTGCATCTCATGTACATAAAGCAGAGAATCCAACAAATATGAAAACACGTGAATTACGTTTTGCGTGGAAGAATAAGGATATGGAGTTTCAAGCTTGGGAAGTTGCACATTTCAGACTATTGGGTGATGATAGAAAATTACCTTACGGTACGTCTATGTTAGATAAAGTAAGACGTATATGGAAACAATTATTACTTGCGGAAGATGCAATGTTAATATATAGAACATCAAGAGCACCCGAAAGAAGAGTATTTAAAGTCTTCGTTGGAAATATGGACGATAAAGACATCGAAGCATATGTACAACGTGTAGCTAATAAATTCAAACGAGATCAAGTGGTTGATCCTGCGAATGGACAAGTTGATATGAGATACAACCAAATGGCGGTAGATCAAGATTACTTTATACCTGTAAGGGATCCTTCACAAACGAACCCGATAGAAACTCTACCAGGTGCACAGAACTTAGGTGAGATTGCGGATATTGAATATATCCAAAAGAAATTATTGGCGGCACTGAGAATACCTAAAGCGTTCTTAGGGTTTGAGGAAATTGTGGGTGATGGTAAAACATTAGCACTAATGGACATTCGTTTTGCAAGAACGATTAATAGAATACAGAAATCACTTGTTCAAGAATTAAATAAAATTGCATTAGTGCATTTATACCTTTTAGGTTTAGAAGATGAACTTACTAACTTCACGTTATCTTTAACTAACCCATCAGCACAGTCCGATCTATTAAAGATTGAACAGTGGAAAGAAAAGATTACTTTATACAAAGACGCCACTTCTGATCAATCTCAGATTGGTATCCAACCAGTATCACATACATGGGGTAAGAAAAATATTCTTGGTATGAGTGATAATGACGTTGTACTTGATTTACAACAACAAAGACTCGAAAGAGCTCTTGGTGCTGAGTTAGGTATAACACAAAACATTATTAAGAGAACTGGTGTATTTGATGAGGTAGATAAAAAGTATGGTATTCCTGAAAAAGATAGACAAATGATGGATGATTCAATGTCACCAGACGCAGGAGGTGGTGATATGGGTGGAGATCCACCTATGGGTGGTGCAGACGCACCTCCGATGGATGATGCACCATTAAGTGAAGAGAAGAAAAAACGTAAATCTACATTAACAGAAAGTAAGAAATCTAAAATATTAGGTATGTTAGGTGATGAAACAAAAGATTTTGATGATCTTTTTGATCTTGATAAAGCCCAACGCAATATTTATGAGGTAGAGAATAAACTCAAAGACATATTAAAAGAATAATTATGATAACATTTGGACATATAAAAAACAAAGTTCTAAACAAACTTTCTAACTCTTATGGTAAGAGTGAATTTAAAACTAATCTAAAAGAACACTTCAAACCAATAATGGAGAATGACATTCTAAAAGAAATGTATTCTCTTTATGAGGAATTAGAAACAAAAACATTTGATGATAAAGAAACCGCACAGTTATATGTGGAAGAACTATCTAAAGTTTTAAAAGAGAGACACGTTGAGGTGAGTGAAGTACTTAACCAAATGAACGAATCATTATCTGACACTATAGTTGAGTCTGATAAATTATATCAGTCCTTAGATAGACTTTCAACTGAAGACAAATTAGGTAACATATCTGAAAAGGTAATTGCAAAAAAATTCTTAGTAGAACATTTAACAACAAATAAAGTATCTGACAACTTAAAAGTAGATACCGGTGTTAACGAAAGTTTATTAAACTCTGTATTGACAAATAACTTTAATGTTAGTTTTGATAAAACATTAAGTGAGGAAGATAAAACTAAATTAAAAGATATACTTTCTATTAGTAATGAAGATTTGAATACTAAATTTGGTGAGTTAAAAGAATCAATAAACAGTACGTTAAATTCTTTAGTAGAATCAGATAGTGAATTTTTATCAAAGTCTGATGAAGTAAAAAAGGAAATTAATGAAATGACACAGACAAAATATAACCTATATCGTTTAGAAGAGTTATTAGAAAATTTAAAATAAGATTCCCTTGACGGTTGCTACCTTAGAGGTGTAAACCTTCACTTTTGAAATATCATAATCAATAGTGGAGGTTTTTTATTGCTCTTTATCTTTGATTTTTTGAATATACACCGCCTTTTGTTTTTTTAGTCTTTTAGTGACTGAAGGTTTTGTATGTTGTTTCCTATCTCTAAGTGAAATTAACTGTTTAGTATTCTTCACTTTACGACGTAATTTTTTGATCGCCTGATCAATGTTATTATTTTTTACTTTTACTATTAGCATAATTTGTTATATACATAAATATAATGAAAAAATTTGTTATTGTGATTTTTAATGTGTATATTTTAATAACACCATAAATAAGAATAAACATGTTAAATGAAATTAGGAAGATTTATTCCTTTAGGTACTCACAAGAATGTTAAGATTGGATACGGAACTATAAATCACAAAGATTTAAAGACTATATATTTGAAATTAAATTCATGGCTTGAACCTGATGAGGAATGTAAAGATTATGATGCGGTAGTTAGGTCATCAAGAAATGGAATAAAAAGATTAATAAGTGGATTGAATAGTGATTCATTTAGACCACAGTCAATTGTCGATTTAGACATTAGGACTAAAGGTATAAAGAAAGAAAAAAGATCATTTATGAATTTAGAATGTACACTTTACGTTCTAAAAGATTTATCGATTAAAAGTGACGACCTTAAATTATACATGAAATCACTCATGATTGAGATAGTTGATGAGTGTCTGAACAATCAATTATTATATAATTTTCATAAAAATAAAAAATAACTTCGATACCGTTGTATTTATAGTAATAAAACTATTCATACATGAAAGTATTAGGTCCAAAAGAAACAGGTACAGGAATCCTCATCGAATACGATGCTGGGTTTGTGTCTCCTGATGAAAATAAATCAGTAATAACAGAAATGAAGGGTGTTGACTTCTCAGAAGACATCATTCTTTATGCTGTTTTACAGAAATACGACACACCAAATAAAAACGGTAGAATATATCCTGAGAAACTTCTCAAACGAGAAATGGATAAATATAAGACCGTTATCGAGAAAGGGAGTGCATTAAATGAGTTAAATCACCCATCATCTTCACTTATAGATTTAGATAGAGTATCACACACGATCACCGAAACTTGGTGGGACGGTAAAATACTTATGGGGAAAATTAAATTACTTCTATCACCTGGTTGGAAAAAATCAGGTATAGTAAGTACCAAAGGTGATCAAGCAGCAATGTTACTTATGAATGGAGTAACATTGGGAATATCTTCAAGAGGTGTTGGATCATTAAAGTCGGAAAGAGGACAAAATATTGTACAAGAGGATTTTGAGTTAGTGTGTTTTGATTTAGTATCATCACCATCAACACCAGGTGCATATGTATTTAACGATCCGTCTGATAGAGAAAAATACGCAGAGAGTATAGAAGAAAAACCAATTATAGATGATAGAATGTCGAGGTTAATGGGTAAGATGGATAGTTTCTTAAAAAAATAATTCATCTTTTTATTGATTTCAATACCATAAAAGTAAATTTTTCTTAAATAACAAGTATTTATTAATAAATAAAAAACAACAAATGAGTAAAAAATCCATTTTAGAACAAGCATTGCTTCAAGTACAAGACCTTGAAGAGGCAGTTAAAGCGAACGCAAAAGGTATACTTGCTTCAACCATGAAGGAAGAACTAAACGAGTTGCTAAAAGAATCAATGGAAGAAGAAGAAACTGCGGAAAACGCAGATCTTAAAAAAGAAGACGAAAACGGTATGCCTGAAGTCGCTGAACAATTGGACAGTGAAGATGAAGGAAACGATGATGAAACTTCGATAAACGACGAGCCAACGGACGACGAAGATCCTGATTTAGAGGATGAAGTTGAAGATGACGCATTAGATACAGAGGATGATTTAGATTCTGAAGTAGATGATATGTTTGACGCAATTGATTCTGAAGATGATGAGGAAGACGTTCTTGATATGACCGACGCATCTGACGACGAAGTTCTTAAGGTATTCAAATCAATGAAACCTGAAGACGGAATTGTAGTTAAGAGAGACGGTGATAATGTTGAGCTTGAGGATGGTGATGACGAATACATTATCAAATTAGACGATGAAGTTGCTGACGAAGTTGCTGAAGAAGAAGTTTCTGAAGAGGAAGATTGTACCGAAGGGTGTGATGATTCTGAAATCAAAGAAGGTGATTCTGAAGATGATGACGTAGTATATGAAATCGACTTAGATGAAAATGATGACGATATCGCCGAAGAAGAAGTTTCTGAAGAAGTTTCTGAAGAAAGCCTTGAGGAAGAAGAAGTTTCTGAAGAGGATGAATTAGAAGTTCCGGAGGAAGACACTCATGAATCAGAAGTTGACGAAGCGGCAAGAACAAAGTCTAACGTACACGGAGACAAAGGTGGATCTAACAGAGCGGGTATTAAGTCTAAGACAAAATACAAAGCTGGTGCGATTAACGAAGAAGTGGAAACTTTGAGAAAACAAAACGGTGAATATAAAAAGGCGTTAGTTCTATTCAAAGACAAACTTAATGAAGTCGCTGTGTTTAATGCTAATTTAGCATACGCAACGAGATTGTTCACTGAACATTCAACTACTCGTAATGAGAAATTAAATATTTTGAAGAGATTTGATACTGTTGAGTCTTTAACTGAATCTAAATCAACCTATAAAACAATCAAAGGTGAATTAGACTCGTCTAAGAACGTAACAGAATCAGTAGTGGAAAAAATCACTTCAAATCCGACAACGTCTTCATCTCAAGATGTACTTTCAGAGTCAAAAGCATATGAAAGTCCACAATTCTCGAGAATGAAAGAATTAATGTCAAAAATAAAATAATAAATTAAACTAAAAAAACAAATTTTAAAATGGGAGCATTATTAGAATCAGGTATGGTTGGTAACATTGGGTTAAAACACCTAAGAGTTATCAAGGAAGATACCATCAAAAAATGGGATGACTTAGGATTTTTAGAAAGTCTTGAAGGTCACCAAAAAGATAACATCGCTCAGTTATATGAAAACCAAGCGTCTTATCTAATTAACGAAGCTGCTGTATCAGATGCATCAGGTTCATTCGAAACAGTTGTTTTTCCAATTATTCGTAGAGTATTCTCTAAGTTATTGGCTAACGATATCGTTTCTGTACAAGCTATGAACTTACCAATTGGTAAATTGTTCTACTTTGTACCTAACATCTCTGACAGAGTTTCTGCAGCAGATGCTACTAATGGGTCTCACAGAGCACCATTCAGATCACCAGGTCAAACAGACAATGGAGACTTTTCAGGAAGAAATCTTTATGATAGATTCTACGAAGAAGGTGACGGAGCTGAAGAGGGTCTATTTGACTACTCTAAAGGTAAAATCGTTGACGGAAACGCTACCTGTTTAGGTGGTGTATCATTTGCTGACGGAGTTGCAACAACTGTTGATGAAGTAATTGCTGCAAACACAGCTACATCAAGTGTGATAATCGCAGTAGGTGGATTTTCAAATGTAGGTGCTGGTAAATTAGCGGGACCAACAGGTAACGTTATGGATACTGAAGAGTTTTTAGCATCTTTAGAAGTTAAAATAGGTGATAAATCAAGAGGAATCAACGTTGTTACTCAGAAATACGGTAGTGGTATTGTTGATTACGGTAAGAAAATAGCAGGAGCAACTGGTAATTTTCATAACATTTGTGATGAGAATGGTATCATTTTCATTCAAGTTGATTTAGAAACTTATGGAACATCAGGTTTTGAAGCATACAATGATGTTGCTGTCGATAAAACTGGTGTTGTTGTATCATTCAGAACTTACGAATCTTTAGAATTCGAAGACGAAATCGGAGAAGTATCTTTCGATTTAGAGTCAGTTACTGTTTCTGTAACGGAAAGAAAGTTAAGAGCTAGCTGGTCTCCAGAATTGGCACAAGACGTTTCTGCTTTCCATAACATCGACGCTGAAGCTGAGTTAACTGCATTGTTATCTGAGCAAATCGCGGCTGAGGTTGATAGAGAGATCTTAAGAGACTTAAGAAAAGGAGCAGCTTGGAACCTTAAATGGGACTACAATGAGTGGAAATACGGTGGAGACAATAACAAAACTCTACAAGGATACACTCAAAAGGATTGGAACCAAACGTTAATTACTAAAATTAACCAATTATCGGCTCAAATCCATAAAACAACACTTAGAGGTGGTGCTAACTGGATCGTAGTTTCTTCAGAAGTTTCTGCAGTATTCGATGATTTAGAGTACTTCCACGTATCTAACGCAGGTGCTGAACAAGACCAATACAATATGGGTATTGAGAAAGTTGGTACTTTAGCTGGACGTTACCAAGTGTTTAGAGATCCTTATTTCCCAGCTGGGAAAATCTTAGTAGGACATAAAGGAAAATCGTTATTAGATGCTGGTTATATCTACGCACCTTACGTACCTTTACAATTAACACCTACAATGTATAACCCGTTCAACTTTACTCCGATAAAGGGTATCATGACGAGATATGCTAAGAAGATGGTTAATAACCGTTACTTTGGTGTAATCAACGTAGCAGGTTTACAAACTTTCAGTTTGGATACTTTAAGATAATCTTTACGGATTTATTAATACTAAAAGGGGGAGACATTGTCTTCCCTTTTTTTTATGCATTATTTTCTGTATATTCTAACTATGAATTGGACAGATTATTTTATCAATATTGCAGAACAAGTAAAGGAGAAGTCTAAGGACATTAATACCAAAATTGGTACTGTCATAGTCGGAAAGGATAAAGAGATCCTCAGTACGGGTTATAATTCGTTTCCTCGTGGTTTAAATGATGAATTAGATGAGAGACAAGAACGACCTGAGAAATATTATTGGTTTGAACACTCCGAAAGGAATGCAATCTACAACGCGGCACGTATTGGTGTGTCTTTAAAAGAATCTACCGCGTATTTGACATCAGGTTTACCGTGTATGGATTGTGCAAGAGGTTTGGTACAATCGGGAGTTGTAAAAATAGTCTGTAAAGAAGTGTGTACAACTAAAAATCAGGGTAAGTGGGAAGAACAACAAAAACGTTCTTTACTTATGCTTTCTGAGTGTGGGGTAGAAGTCGAGTTTTATTAAGTTTCTTAACTTTGACTTTTAAATCATTAGTACCTTTAATAATACGGTGATATTCACCTTCAGGTATAAAAACCTTTAATCCTTCGTGTATATTGATGGGTAATTCATCATCCATTTGAAATTTCCAATCACTATCGTGTAGAAACGTTATTTCCCTATCCTCATTATCAAAGTGCCATTTTAATTCAGTCTTTTTAGTTGTTTGTGGGAATACCCTAACACTGTGGTTTGAGCTCACGATTTCACGGAATGGGAATTTGTCTTTCATTAAGATGATTTATTTGTAAAAATTTTTATTATTGATCTATAAAAATCAACATCGTCAATTTGTAATTGACCGTATACTTTTGGTGTTAATTTGAGTATTTTCTCACCCTCAGTATATTCTTCGAATGTATTTGCTATTCTATTTTCCATGTAACACATAGTTGAATACATGGTATAACTTTCAGTTTCTATACGGGAATTATCTTGTGATTCTTTATATGAATAATGACCATCTTCATCTTGATCACTTATTTCTTCAAAATCGTCCACATAGTAATCTTCATCAATGTCGTCTTCATGAAGAACGTATTTTTCTTTAGTTTCTTTGTGTTCTACAATTGCACAACCGTAACCAGGTTTTTGACCTTTTCTAACCCTATAAGGATCATACCCAACAAGACTAAATAAGTCAGTGACATCATCTAATTCCGAATTAACGAAACCATCATGTGTGTCAGGGTATTCTGGTGGGTCGTAATAACCCTCTACTAAATCATATAACTTCATTTACCACGGATTTGAAGATTTTATTCCTAATGCTTTACGATATCTTGTAATATTACAACTCCAATAACCCGCTTTTGTACGATCTTTCTTTTCACTACACTTATGTCGAGCTCTAAAAGATTTAGCCGCCGCTTTATTATTGTTTCTAATCCTCATATTAGGGTCTCCAAATGTTACTTTCTTAATTGTACCTTTTGGTGTCTTCACGTATACCGCGAATTTTTTAGGACCACTTGGTGTTCTGAAAGGTTTATTTAATTTGACGTTTTTTCCTCTGTGTTTTGCTTCCACAAGATATTCTTCTACGTGTTGTAAAAATGGTATGTCTAAATAAACTTCTTCTCCCTCAAAAATTCCTGTTTCACCTATATTAGTTTCAATAAGATCTAAATCCACACCGGTGAGTTCTAAGACACCTTCAGTATGTAAACGACGTGATTCATTATAAATGTTAAAGAATTCGTTAGAATAAACCCTATAGATGTTTTCCACTATAGGAATGTTATTGTTAATGTGATACACTAAACCTTCACTTAATAATTGTTCATTTTCATTAACCATTATTTGTTTTGGTTCTTTAACGTTAAGTGATTTTACATCTAAATTTTTTAATACTAAAGAAATAAATTTGTTTTCATCAAAACGTGCGTAGTTAGGTTTTTTACCTTTACCACCTTTCTTGTTCTTTTTTTCAACTCTTCGTTTTTGTCGTGTCATTGATTTTTTTTCTTTTTTACTATATGATGAAGTTGTTTTGGGTGTTTTTTTAGAAACTTTCTTTGATGGTCTACACTTAGGATATCCCTTTCTTTTTGAATCTCCGTCTGCATCACCTCTACCACATGGTGGATGTTTTCCATCAACTTTGCGTGAAACGTCTACCCATTTTTCTTTAAACCAACGACCCAAGTCTTCTTGAAGGACCTCACCACTTGATAGGCAGTCTTCCATATATTTCTTATCTTCTTCGTTGATGTGTATTTTCATTTCTACCTAATTATTTCTTTGGTGTTGATGGTGGGTTTAAAAATTCTTGAAATTTCTTAGTTAGTTGTTCAAGTTCGGGATCGTTCATACCATCAAGTAGATCACTGGAATATTGTTTTATAAACGATGGTGTCACAAACATATAGGTATCTTTATGTATAGTTAACTCAGTACTTGTACTATGTTCTTTTAAACAAGGTCCTATAGTTAATGCTTGTGAATTTTCCTCAGTATCAAAAGTACATACAATAGCACTAATAACTGGCATCCCTAATAAGTACTCACATACGAATATAATGTTGCTGGCCTTCTTTGAGGTATGACTCTTATCTCCTGAAATGTTCAATCCTTCTTTTCCGACTGAACTAACCATAGCCTTTGCAAATGCTAATCCTCCAACACCTGTGGCGAGTCCAAGAACCCCTTCTAATAACTCCTTAGAAAACGTTGCTCCCCAAGAATTAGATTTATGATTAACATCTTCTTCATTAACGTGTACGAAACAACCCGAAGAATCGATTATTTTTTGTAATGCATCATAATCATAAAGAGACTTTCCTTCTTTATCCAATGCCTTTGTCATTGCACCAAAAAATACAGACACTTCCGCGAATACATCCCTTACTTCTTTTTCTATCGTTGAGTTGGTCATATCAGTAGTTGCCATCATGATATTACCTGTTTCATTAAATACAAACCCTTTTTTAACTTCTTGGTTATTTGGGTCTTGTTGTGTTACTTTATCAGCCATATTACTTTATTTTAAAATTTTATTTTTTCTTTTTACAGTATGATCCTGAACATCTTTTTTTACCGTCTAAACCTTTGATGGTTCCTTTACAAACTTGTACCGCGTATCCGTTAGCATATGCAGATGGATATACATCAAACTTAGCTTTAGCCGCTGACTTACCTCTCGCACATAAAGTATTTTTTTTCTTCTTCTTTTTTGCTTCGTTAATGTCACCCTCACTATCGTCTTTCATATTCATAAAAAAGTCAAGTACTTGATCCATATTTTCTTTAGCAACTGTTACGTGATCATCAGCCCAATCATGACCATTGATTAATGTGTCATCAATCATATCATGATCCATATTTAGTAAAATTTCACACTGTCGGTGAATCTGTTTTAAATTAGAAAAAAACATATAATTCCCAGATCTTGGGTTGTTTTCTTTTAATGTGTTCAGATTTTTTTCAATTATTTGTCTTAGGTTCATATTAATAAGTATTATTTTTCTGAGATAATTTCAAATTTTATCACATTTGGATATGTTTTTTCTTCATTGTGTTTTACACCTTTAATTTCCAAATAATATTCTCTTGGAATTAAAACAGAAGTATCTAACATAAAACTATTTTCATTTGTAACGTCAGCATATGTCCAATCAAATACATTTACATTGGTAGACCCTTCTTTTATATATATTTTATAAAACACTTCATCGAAAAGAATATTAGTAGATTGTGATATTGTTCTAAATATAATACTGACCTTTCTTATATCACCTGACTGTATTTTTTCGTTTTGTTTAATACCCGAATACTGTACAACATATTTATTTACTTCTTTTTGATTTTCACCCAAACTAAATTTAGAAGAATATGGTTTAGGTACAAACTTTTGTGTTATATCGGGGAATACACTATTTTCAACACTAATACCTTTCCAAACGTCATAAAAGAATCTTTTACCGTCACAGATTAATCCGTTAAGTCCAAAACTTACTTCGTAGACACCTTTTCTAACTTTACTAACGGTTAAATCAGTTAATCCTGAAATTGGTGATTTTGTAGGATCTAATATATCTACAGTTGGTAAATTATCTAAATCAAAGAAGTTAGTTTCTTTATTCACGTAGAGATATAAGTTTTGAGTTGTTTTTTCAATAAAGTTATCTCTATCGTCACGAATTCTATCGTCAAAATAAGTTTCAACGTATGGTTCAAAGAAAGTTTGTGTGTACTTACTAAAGAAAGCGACAGACTGATCAACTTCTTGTTCTAATTCTTCATATTCAGTTGCAAACGCAACACCAATACCATAATCAGTATCACCATTAACAATAATACCATTAACATATTGTGTTATATCGGCAACAAGATTTTCATTACCATTATCAAACTCAATAGTATCAAGGACTACTGGATTGTTTGAATATATTCCTTCTTGTGACCACGTATCAGCGGTCGTTCGATTAAACCAATTTGATGGTCTTTTATCGTAAGTGTCGTTACCTGTTGTGTAGTCGTATTCACCATCCTCATAATCAAAACCAACACCCTCGTCCCACGATTCGGTCAATTTAAAGATAATTAATGAGAAAGATGTTGTCCTTTCTCTACCAGTACCTCTTTTAGCACCCAAGAAAGTTTCATCACCAAAAATAGTATTTGTAAGGTGTAGTTTGTGTGTTGTGTTACCGTCTATAACGTAATCACCACCAACAACTTTTTCTAATAGAGAAGTAAAATCAACTTTGAAAATAAACTTAGAAAAACCTGAACCATAAAAAATCTCTGTTGTTGGATTCTTTGCAGTGTTAGTCTGACTGTTCTTAATTACGGTGTTGTTTTTCTCAAAATATGAACGATAGTATGACATCTGTATAAGTGTTTCTTATATAAATATCACTTAGTTTATTCTTATCGACTTATTTAGTAGGTCATTTTTCAAAGTATCTCGTAAAAGTTCTAATTTTTTCCAACCATCGTACGATTCTTTTACCATTGGTTTTGTTGGTTGATGGGCGTGACCCGCCATAACAACATATAATTGTTCTAAGAATGCTAATAGTGTTTCACCCCTCACAGTTGCGTATGTGTTAGGTTCAATACGGGTTAAAAGATCTTCTTGGGTATACTCATAAGTGTCTAACTTATCAAAAGGAACTGATTTGGTACCTACCTCATTAGCGTCCGTTGATAATAGATATATTTTATCTGAAACGAGAGTACCAAATGACTGTTCTGAAATTGAACTGAGTGTCTTTAGAACATTCACTTTCTTTTCTTCTGATTTTGGTTTAGGTGATGGTTCTGAAATACTCCAAAATAGTCCTGAACCTTCAGATATTGATGTGTTACACGATGGTTTGATATTATCCAAAAAATCACTAACCGAAGGTGTTGTTTTGATAACATTAACTAACGATTGTCGTGGTCGGAAGTAAAAAGGGTGGATATACTTTGATTTATCGATATCTATTTTAATATCTTTTATCTTTAATCCATCTTCATGAAGGTCACAAAGTGTTTTACGTATTTTAATGTATGTACGTTTTACAGGATTTCCCGCAACCCCAAGTAAGTTCACATCTTGAACAAATGTTGGTGTCGTCATTGTATCATCATCATTAATTAGTGTGATTGAGTCAACTGTTGATAAATCGGGTGTATGTGTTGAAGTAAATACATCAGTTGCAAATGCTTCACCAAAAACTTCCCTAACATAATACACGTACCAATATATTTTTTTTGGGTCAGTAATATCATCAACATCATATTCTATTACATAACTAAGTTTGTTTGTTGGTACTTTAGTTATAATTTCTTTTTCTTCTTTAAACTCTTGTTTAGATGAAAACTTTTTGAGACTTAATGTTGATTGTTTTTTTCCTCTTAATGGATGTGTTAGTAAATCTTTTCTTTCTGTTTTATTTGCAGATTCTTTTGACAATAGTTTACCACCTCTTAAACTCACACCATTTTCTGTGAAAAGAACGTCAGAACCAAATTTACCATAGATGGCACAATCCTCATGTTTTGCTAAGGAATTATTTGCTTTAGGTTTTTTAAATGTACCGTTAGGGTTAAAGATATCTCCCGTTTGTTTCACCGCAACACCATATGAAGTGTTTTCAAGTTGTCCTGAATTACTTTGTGCCGTCCAATCATGTATTGTTGTAAATGGACCTGGTATGTATTCTTGATTCATTAAATCATTCTCAAGATCATACTGTACAATTTTAATTGTTTGACCTACTGTTGGTATAAAATTTAAATTATTAGGAAGAAATGGTGATGCACAAAAGGGATCGAGTGCGTCCCACTCTTCAAACCCATCAGCACCTTGTGACGGTGCAGTCTGACTACCTAATATACTATACCTAACACGACCTATACCTTTTGGGTCTAAGTTGTCTTTAACAATACCTAAATTAACTAACTTCATACTGTTTTAAATCTATCGTTTAATTCGTTATTGATTTTATCATATGCGTCCTCTACCGAATCTAAATGTTTCGTAAGTGATATTATTAATGACTTTGTTTTTTCAAACTCATCATTTAAAACTTCCAAACATTCATTTAAATCTTTATTTGATTTAACGTCGGGACTTGATATTATTTCTACTAATTTTTCTTTGTCCATTAGAATAATTTTCCTGCTACGCTTATGTAACCCGGCGGTAATGGTACAGGACCCATAGGTGTCGGTATTACTGTAAATTTACTTGCCGCTTTTAGATAAGAATTATTATCTAATTCATCGGAGTTACCGTCAATAACTGATTTAACAAGTGACATCATTTCATTAGCCTCACCATAGATTGGTCCTGTGTTTAAACCGAGACCCGCCATTTTCTCAGCGGCATTCATGTACGCCCTGTCTGCACTGTAACCTGGTAGTATATCAGAGAATGATAGAATAATACCAGGGATGTTGATAACAGGACCCCTAAGATTTAATGCTGATGTAATTGCTTGTATTATCGTCTGAAATAGTTCAAGACAATTGTCGAAATTTTTAGCCAAAATCTTTCTAAGTATTGAAATGATAGAAAGTAATATTGCAATTAGTCTCTTATATTTTCTACTTAGTATTTTTGCTGCAATTTCAGCAACAAACGCCAATAAATCTCTTTTAATTAACTTCCAAAATTCCTGTATAAATCTCCAAAAAATATCCTTTATTATTCTAAAAAATAATTTAGATAATTTTTTCATTAACTCTTTTACATCGTCATACGTTATATTCATTATTGACTTGTAAGCGACTACAATTGGAAATATATATTTTGGTGATATAATACTACCTACGATCGCTTTAGGTAAGTTTAATATGAACCCACTAATTAACTCAAGTTGGAATTGTATTGGAGGTACATCACTACCCGAATTCAATGCCGCGTTAGACGCCGCATTTGCGAGTATAGAATCAGACAACTCACTTAAGTTATTTGATTCACCTGATAGATAAACAAAATCTTCAAAATTCTCACTTGATGTTGGTACTTCAAAATTACCACAATCCACAAATTTCAACACTTTTCTAAATCTTGCATCTCTGTCGTCAACATCGATACCTTCAACATCGTTAAAATCAAAGTAAGACTCAACATCAGCATCGTTTTCATTAAACATTTTTGATGTTGTTTGTATAAGATTTGATTCTTCAGGAGACCCACATAAACCGAATAACTTCTCACATAACTCAGTCAAGAAACTAAGAGCTTCATCTACAATTGGTGGATTATCACCACCACCCTTTAATGTTAGAAGCATCGTATTTCGTATAATATCATTCATGTTAGGTTCTTCAATACTTGAGTAGTAGTCTTTAGTAAATTCACCCACTTTAAGTGCTGATAGACCTTGTTTAAGTCCTGAAACATCGTATTCTTGAGACGCAGTATTCCAATCTAAATTAAATAAATTATTACCGCTTGTAGAACTAAATGAATATGGTGATGAAAATGCACCGTAAAAATCTCGATTCATTTTAACCTTACCCACTGAGGGTGATGGTTGTTCATACATAATTGTCCCTAAGTCACTTAAAGGATCAACTTGTAAGACTTCCAAAAAATCAAATTCTTTTGGTGATATAGATATTGTATCATCAGGGAACTCAGTTTCGACACCACAAATACTCGTTTCTGTATTAACAAATAATACTTCACTCACGGCATCGTTTACAATTCTTTTAGAATCTTTTACTGTGATACTTGCAGACTGTAATGCGTATTTTTTTATTTTATTCTTAGAAAGTAATTTATTATTAGATTCTACTTTTGCATTTGTATCATTTAGAAAACCAGATGCAATATCAATTACGGCACTAAAGATATCCCCTTGGTTATCTTTTTTCTTTCTTGCAAATTTACCAAGTAACGCATCTTTCTTAGTTGCGAATTTTTTACTTAAGTCATCGACTTTTGCGTCAAGATACAAGTCATAAACTTCACCCCCATCTATATCGGGCATGTCGTTTATTTTTTTAATTACCTCAATCTTTGACTTTATTTGATTCCGTAATTTCTTGATCTTACCACTCATTACATTTCGTATTTTTGTGACTCACCGGTTGGTTCATCATCTTCTTTCATTAGTTTCTCGAGTAGTTTTCTATCGTCTTCGGTCAATTCTAATTTACCACCAGCAGCGGCACCACCACTTGTGGTTCCTGACTGTTTTAATAGGGTACTTTGTAATTTTACTAATGAAATTTTCTTTTCAGTACAGTCGTTTAATATTTTTTGTTGTTCTTTAATGACAGGACCAAGAACACTCATGTCCTCAGCCTCTTTCATAAAACTTAACATTTTTTTAGTTATTAAACTTGCAGTTTGTTTTTGTTCTACAATATCATTGTATATTTCCTGCATTAATGCAAGAGCGGAATCGGTGTCTAAAGACAATAAATTTTTATTTCTTCTCATACCAATAAATAGTTGTTTCTAATTATTTATAAATCCGATCTTCAGTACTTCATAGAGTTTTTTATACTTTTTCATAGCAACTCTTATTTCTTTAGTACTTAAAGATGTCATTTCTCTCAATGCTAAAAGAATTAAATTCTTATTGAACTTATTACCTTCTCCAACTTGAAAGACTTGTTCGAAATTTGAAAACACTTCAATAAGTGCGTAACCTAACTTTCTTTCATTGTCGTTAAGGTCTTCCTTTTCAACAAATTCTTCAAGATCGGTAGTTAGTTTAATGACAACTTTCTTATAATCAATAATATCTTCATCGATTATATATGATAAATCCGCTCGGTCTTCTAATCTTGAAGAAATGTCTTCATAAGATACCGAACGGTTTTGTTCTTTATGGTCCTTTTGTATTGCACCCATCAAGTAATTCTTACAGATGGTTCCAAAGTAGGAGTATGCCTTATAGTTTTTTGTTGTGTCAAATTTATTAATTTTAGTAATTAAAAATGACATTGTATCAGTATGGATCTCTTCAAAGTCCATATCTTTTCTATAAAGTTTATAACGGCGAATTATGCTTTCCACCATTATTTTGAGAGGTTCTCTTAAATATTCGTTGAATATCTTATTCTTTTCATCGTCGTCTTCGGATTCTAAGTATCTTACTACCGCTTGTTCTTGTTCCTCCCCAAAGTATATTTTTTGGGTTCTTTTTCTTGGCATTAGTTATTATCAGCAAAAGCTACATCTCGTTTATTTTTAAAGAAAAATTCTTTTTTAGCAGTATCTAACCAAAACGTTGCTTCATTGGTTGCTAACCTACTCTTCTCATCATTTTTATATGACCAAAATAATGAATCCTCTCTGAAGTTGACATGTCGATACCCAATCTGTGGGATTGACATAATCTTGACTCCGTTATGTGTTAATCTTAAAAGAAACTCGTAACTAAAGGTTAGTTTAATATTGTCTTTAAACTGTCCATTTTCTTTTATTACTTCTGTCTTATAAAAACCACCACTCGTTTGATAGTTTTGATAATCTAAAAGAACTTCATTCTCTAACACACCTTGTGTTTCTGTGAAACCATAAGCCCATACAGACTCATTAGTAAAATTTAATAACTTACCGTCAGTGTTAACATCCTTTACAATTGGTAGAAACACTTCAACATCTGAGTGCACTTCTTTATATTGTAAAAACGGTTTTAACCAATTGTTAGTTAACTCGTCGTCTATTTCTAAAATAGAAAACCATTCAGTGTCACAACTCTCAATCCCAAGATTTACTTGTGAACAGAATCCCGTGTCACCACTATTTGTTACTATGTTAATATCTAATTTATCTGACAAACCCTTTGATGTGATATTTTCTACAACATCTTTAGGTGCAACAATTAATAACTTTACGTCATCGAAGAACTGTTCGACGGACTCAACCGCTTTAGATAACATTTCATGATATAGATCATCTAACTTGTGTACTGGTAGTATTACTGTAATATTTTTCATTATGCTTCAATTTTTGATTTTAAATTAGTTAACCCCTTTTCAATTGTTTTAACTCTTGAGTTCTTGAGTGAATTAAATATTGAAATAACGTTACTATCAATTATATCCTCAGTGTATGGGATTAATGTTTCAGACATTTTATTACTAACTTCATCGTTGATTGTAACACCTTCTAACCATGCCAAAACATAAGTTCCAACGAGTTCAACAATTTTATTTAAATCGTATGTCCATAAACCGTTTTCGTTTAACCACTCAGGTTCGGTTGTTGGTATTTTACCAATTACTGGTACATTACATTTCATAGATTCGAGAGGAAAAGTCCCAAATGTTGAATCGTCATCTAACCACACGGAACAAATGCATTCTTGTAGTTGTTTTGCAAATTCCTCATGTGACATTTGAACCATATCTTTAAAAGTGACCCATCTTAATTGTGGATATTTTAAATAGAATTCTGAGATTATTCTCCTATGTTGACCTCTATCTCTCGCACTAATAGCAATAAAAGGTTTGGTTAGTGACTCACTTGGTTTAAATATCTCACTGATTTTTGGGGGGTTAACGTAAATAACTGATTCGGGGAATACCGATTGTATATACTCCTTAGAAGATTTAGTCGTTGTAATTACTTTATCAAAACCATAATCACTCCATCTACTACCAACCTGTAAAGTTTCGAAAATATATTCAGTTTGTTGAACCAACATCACCTTAGTACATTTTACATCTTTGAGTTGTTCTAAAACATTAGAGTAGTATTCAGGTACTACGATTACATCGTCAATACCCATTTCAATTTGATCCTCCTTAATTGTTACAATTGGTAGATCTTTATACTTATCTCCCATCCATGATTCGACACCAACATACGTTTTATCTTCAACTAAAATATGTGCGTCGAGACCTTCGTTTCTCAAAGTCAGTACGGTGTCGTATATGTATTTAACCGCGGCTCTTGCATTGTTCTTAGTGTCATAAGTCAGAAAGTAAAGTTTGTATTGGTTATTTTCCAATCTATTGAAAGCACTTTCTAATTTTTCAATATTTTCTTGTATGTTGTTACTCATTTTCGTGTTTTAGTAAAATTCCGTAATTTATTAAGGTGTTAAATGCTACTTTAAAAGGTATTGATATATCCGATGCGAGTAAACCCATCATATCGTCACCACCACCACTTTCTGTTAATATAGTATCGATACATTGTTTTACAATGTCGTACTTAAAAACATTTATTGTTTGATCATGTCTTGGTGTTGAATCTTCCTCACCCTCTTTGGGTTCGACAGTTTCAACAATCAACTCACTCGCTTCAGTAACTTTGTCCAAGTCGATATAATAATATTCTCCGAAGATTTTAACCATTTGTTATCTATTTCTGTTAAGTTATGTATTTCTAAGGAATTTGTAAAGTGTTGATTGTATTCTGTATTGAACTTAATAACCTTTTTAGATTTAGGACACTGTTCAATAACAGAATGATTATCTGTTAACCATATATCACACTTTTTCCATAAATTCGGTATCTCAGATGACATAGTAAATTTTACGTTATTTCCCATAAATCCGTTTCTCGATAAAAAGAATAGTGTGGACGCCTTAGATTTACCCAGTTCATCTAACCCTACAATTGTTACATTGTGTTCTTTGTTGTTATAAATAAAATTATTTAAATCAAAAAACGTTTTAGCATATGATGGAGTTGCGTGACCAAATATCTCAACCGCATAATCAATGAATGTAAAATTCTCAAATTCATCTTTGGATTGAAACATGTAACTCTCCATTAAGTGGTTATTTCTTACAGGTTCAATCACATCATATTTATAACCTTTTTCATCCTCAGGTAAGTCCTCAGGATCAGAATCTAAATAATGATCTTTATAATGGTAATCAAATTTTGCAATTGTGTTACGTAAGACTCCGTCTATACTAATGTAAATTTCCATATATTAAATATAATAATAATAATGTTATAAGTAAAGTCTATTATTCGTACCTCTTTAGGATTTTACCGATGATAGGGTTTCTTACAATATCTTTATTTGAGAATTCAAACACACCAACATTGTTTAAATCTGTTAATCTCTTCTTCGCATCATATAAACCACTCTTTGTTTTATCCCTAAACTTATCTGATTGTTCTAAATCACCCGAAAGGAAAAACTTTGAGTTGTACCCAATACGAGTTAGGAGTAGTTTAATTTGTGCTGGTGATGCATTTTGTGCCTCTTCAAAAACAAGTATTGTATTGTCCACGTTCCAACCTCTCATATAAGCGAGTGCCGCAACTTCAATATATCCCTCATCTTTTAATTTTTCGCGTTGATCCTTACCAATAATCTTATTTAAAAGATAGTACGATGGGAAGATATATGGATCAAGTTTTTCTTCAAGACCACCAGGTAACGAACCTAACTTTTCTTCCGCTTCAACTGCCGGTCTAACGATAAGAATTTTTTCATATTTATTATCTTCTTGCCAAAGTAATTCAATTGCTCTTTTCATTGCAATGAAGGATTTACCAACTCCCGCAGGTCCAAAACATAATGTTATTTCATTATTACCAAGAATATCCCAATAGTCTTTTTGGGAATCGTTAAGAAATTTTTCTCGGGGTTTTTTTATAATCTCTTTAATCCGAGTTTTATGTGATTTCTTAACAGTTGTGTTTCTTTTAGTCATTAATATTTTTAATTAATCTTATTCTTTATTTACCTGTTGACCCAAAACCACCACTACCTCTTTCGGTTTCTGACAGGTCATCACTTAAAATGAAATTGATTTTGGGGTAGGGTAGTATCATAAGTTGACATATTCTATCTCCAACCTCATATATCTCATTAGAATTGGAATTAGATCGGTTAAAGGTTGCCATTATTTCACCTCTGTACCCACTATCAATAACACCAACTGAATTTGTTAAAGATAGATTTGTTTTTCGTATTGATGAACGAGGATAAACTAATCCCACGAACCCAATAGGTATTTCTAATGATACACCAGTACCATATGTTATTTGATTAGATTCTTCATCAACAACGACAGTGGTTGCACTTAAATCAAGACCCGCATCACCAAACTTACTATACTGTGGTACAACCGCATCAGGGTGAAGTAGTTTAATTTTACAGTTGAGTGTTGCGTGCATATACGCATCATCCTTATTAAATGTGAGGGTGTCTTCATTTGGAACTGTCAAATCACTGTTTTTGAATTGTTTACCTATTTCTTCATCATGTGCTAACGAATCCATTGATAAGTCAGACAACACTTTCGCAATTTCATTAATATATGCGTCGTCTACATTTTCCTCGTCTTGACTCAGTGTTTTCTCAAACCCCTCTAATTTTTTAAGGTATTCCTCTAAACTTTTTTTATCCATTTTTTTGTTCAAATATTGCCAACTCAAATCCTTGTTTAACAATTTGAGCTAATGGTGTCGAATGATATTTTGATTGTAAATCATCATCTCCTTTATCTGAGTTTACGATTGTCTGATATTCTTCTTCAGTTAGTGAAACCCCATACTTTGAACAGTAGTATGCTGATCTTTCACCAACTTTCATTGATACTAAGTCATCACAAAATTCATACATTTTACCAAGTTTATTTCTATGCCATTCACTTTCGTTTGGTTTGAATAAAAATACCTTTCCTATTTGGGAAAGAATAGTACACTTTAGAATACTTGAGATGTCTTGTTGTAATGACTCAGGTAAAATACCATTTATTTTAACCGCGTATTTGGATGATATAAAAATGTGTTCTAATAATCCACCAGGATACGCACCATACATATCTAACGAAGTAGATGCGGGTGCCACAAATAAATCTTCACCTAAAAACTCTAAAAGTGGTTTACTTAAAACACCATACTTTTCAGAAGTCTCAATAAGTTTTGATTTATTTTTTTCGATTTGTTCTTTAGAGATCATAATTTATCCTTTATAATATTGTGGTGTAAGATCTTTCGCTATGATACACTCGATTGGCATCTTTGCAATTGATACACTTTGACTTGATCTCATGTCCTCTGAACGGTACTTCGTTAAAACGATAGTTGCTTCTTCAATTGACTCCGCCTCTACGACGTATTTGACCTTTGTGATTCTTGGGTTACCTTCACGGTCTAATTGTTCCATTTCGTAACCTACTGTTGCTAAATAATACATAATTTATCTGTTTTTAATTAATAATTGATTTAAAAAATTCCACTCTGTTTTTAGAAACAGTAGAGAGGGAATATTTGTCTTTTACTGTTTCGTATAATTTCTCACCTAAATCTTTGACCATGTTAGGGTTGTTTATTAACCTTTTCATATGTTGATGCCACTGTTTATGGTTCTTACTCGATGACACCAATAATGAATTACCTTTTGGGTTTATACCACCACCTTTCTCCACTGAAGATATCAGGTCAATAAGATACGGATTTTCTTCGGTTGCAATGATTGCTTTCTTATGAAATCCAGCTTCGATAACTTTTAATTGTGATTTGTTCATATTAAAATCTGACTTAACAAGAGGTGCGAGGGAAATGTCAAAGTAATTGTAGTTACTTGCGTATTTGTTTACATCCATTGTCCATCTTCTTACGTATGGTTGATTTAATTCACCATCGAAAGGTATTTTGTTAAAAGTTTTTAAATGTTCTTTATATTCAGGTGACAACGACATGAAATTACCAGTGAATAAATTCTCATATCTTGACCATACAGTTTCTTCAGGTCGTATTGGTCGTTCAACAGTCTTACCTGTATTACGATTAAATTCTCTCATGGTTCCTCTTAAATCAAACCCACACAACACAAATTGTACCTTACCTTTAAATTCTCTGTGAATCCTTGTAATTCCATCACCCATAAGTGATAGGTCATGTTCATGTGATGATCCACCTAACCACCCAAAACGTACTAAATCAGATTCAAATGGTTTTGATTGAAATTGTTTTTCTTCTTCATTAACCGCATTTGGGAATACAATAACATTATCTACATTCAGTAGTTTTTTTATTGTATCTCTATAAACAGGTGTTGTTGTTGTTATATAATCTGCAAGTTTTAGTAGTTCAGATTTTCTTTGAGATAATTTATTTTTTTTGAAATTTTCGTGATTTGGGTGTCGATGGTCAGTTTTCCAAAAATCATCAGTATCCACAACAACCTTGATCCCATTTGATTTTAACCACTTAATTCTTTTAACATTATCTTCATGACTTGATTTGTGTACAAAAGAGTGAAGTACTACAATGTCATAATTTGAGAAGTAACTATCTTCGTTAGGTACATTAAAAACGATGTCCACGTGTACGTCTGATGAAAATTTATCTCCAATGTACGTAAATGGATCCAACATTCTAAATTTACCAACCCCATGATTATCTGAAGGGATGGCTAATATCCTAATCTTTGACATATATTAATTGTTATATATCAAAAGATAAAGAAAAAAAGTTAAGAAATCAATAGTTTACTTGGTTTTATTTACCCCTGTGATTTTACCTTTAAAGATAGAATCCCCCACTTTAAGAACAAGATTTTCATTAATTGATGCGGTTTTAGAAGCATTCAAAAGTAGGTCTAATTTCCTATCAACAATTTCTTCTAACGTATCTTTAATTGTTTCTTTTATAATTGCAGTAATGTCGTGTGTAAGAGGTACCGATTGTGGTATTGATTGGTTTTGTACTATTGGTTGTTGTGTTAACTGAGTTGTTTTAGTTAAACCTTCTTTTTCCATTAGTTTTTTTGCACCATCAAGAAATGACATATTTAATGACGAATCTAAACTAATAGAGTCTGCTTGTGGTATTGGGTTGTTAATCATTGCCTCTTGTATCGCTTTAGGTAATTTAGAATTTCTGATTTTATCAGCATTGACAGGTGTTGAGTTTGTTTTGACCGAACTTGTTTGTTGTTCTTGTGGTGTATTTTTCTTCATTAATTCTTCAGGTGAAGTTAAAAAATTACTTGGGTCGATATTACCAGTGGTAAAACTTTTACCATCTACTTTATTCATAACTTTTTTCGCACCTACCAATTTTTGCATTAAGTCGTTTTCGTTAATTCTTGCTGGTTCTGCCATGTTTTCTATTTTATATAAAATATAAATATATTATTTTGAATTATAAAGTAATTCTTTAATTCTAATAATACTTTCGTTTAAATTATCATAATTATTGTCATCTTGACCCTCATCGTCATCGTCATTATCATCGACTATTGGTGGTTCAATACTTGGTGTGTTATTAGGTTCGGGTTCTGGTAATTCATCAGTTGTTGGTTCCACTTCAGGTTCTCTTTGTGTTGGTTCCACTTCAGGTTCCATCTCAGGTTCTCGTTGTACTGGATCTACATCAGGTTCTCTTTGTACAGGTTCGGGTATTTGTGGTTCGGGTGTAGATGACCAATCTGATGTAACATAAGTTACTGACATTGACTTATCATCACCTTCCTTATACCCTTCTCTTTTTTGGTCGAAGGTTTCGTCGTCAAATATCTCTACTTGATTCATACGTCCAACCATGAAAGTTCTCCAATTACCTTTTTGAAATCCTGTTTTAGATCTTGATGGTTGATCGACCCACGCTCTTACGACCATATTTCCTTTTTTTGATAAACCAAGTGCAACTAATTCCGCCTTAACTCTTTTTCCTGCTTGAACTGTTTTTCTTGGTCCATTGTAGAAAAAAGAAACGGGGTGTCTCTCTTTAACAGCATTTGCAATTGAACCTGGTCTTGACGAAGAGTTACTCAAATATTTGGGTACACCATCTTTGTTTAGTGCAATTTGTTCACCGAGTAAGAATCTGAATATGTCTTTAAATAATTTCATTAAAAGTCGGGGTATGTTTTATTTTCTGAAAAGAAATTTCTATTAACCCCATCAACTCGGGTGTTGATATCAGTTAAACTACCTATTTTACCGTTATTTTCTCCTTTACCTAATTCATCACCATCAGATAATGCGTTTTGGTGTGTGGAGTCATATCCATTGTTTTCGTTATAAACATTTCTTCCTGTGTTATCTATTCTTGTGTTGATGTCGGTTAAACCACCCACATTACCAACATTCTCACCTTTACCTAATTCATCACCATCAGATAATGCATTTTGATGTACTAAACTATACCCATTCGAATCGTTATAAGTATTTCTATTAATTAAATCTGTTCGTGTATTGATGTCAGTTAGTCCACCCACATTTCCGTTATTTTCTCCTTTACCTAACTCATCTCCGTCAGACAACGCGTTTTCGTGAGAAGTACCATATCCATTATCTTCGTTGTATACATTTCTTCCTGTATTGTCGGTTCTTGTATTAATATCTGTTAGTCCACCTATTTTACCATTGTTTTCTCCCTTCCCTAACTCATCACCGTCAGATATTGCGTTAGGGTGTCCAATACTGTAACCATTAGTAATATTATAAGAATTTCTTTTAATATTTTCCTGTCTTTGTGTAATATCTGTTTTAGTACCTATTTTACCGTTCATTTCACCTCGACCTAACTCATCACCGTCAGATAATGCATTTAGGTTCGATGATCCGTATGGTGATTCGGTACTATATGTGTTTCTCCCTAAAACATCTATTCTGTTTTGAATATCCACACTACTACCCACTTTTCCGTTATTATCACCCTTACCCAATTCATCACCATCAGATAGTGCATTAGGGTGTGATGTACCATAGGATTTAAGACTTTTGTATTCATTTCTCGCCAATGCGTCTTCCCTAAATTTATCAGATATCGATTCTATTTGACTTGCCATTATAATAATCCTTTTATTCTTTTTACCTCTTCAAAAATACCGAGCGATGATATTGGTGAAACAGATGTTTTATCGGAATTAGACTTTAACATATTCGTAGGAACACGATTACTTGTCTTTTTCGTGTGTTTCTTTAAAAAACTATTTTGTCTTACATCGTCGATTTGACCAATTTCATTTGATCTTTGTTGGGACTTTTTATTTTTCTTAATTAATTCTCTTTCACCGTTTAAGTGAGTTTCACCCCACTTTAACATTAAATCACCACCCATTAGTTTAAATTGAGTGGTGTCTTTAAGTTCGGGTTTTTTTAAATCGTATATGATTGACTTTAATTGACTGTAACTAATATTTTTAGTCCTTATTAAACCCTTCGCTCTTTGAACACCAACAACAGATTTATCACTTAACGACATAAATACACTATGAATGTAGTCAAATATGTTGTCAGGTAATCTAAAAATTCTATTTTGTAATTTACTGTTACTCATTTTAACTTAAGTATTCTTTTATGTCGTCAATTGTAAGTTTATTTTTATTAAGTGTTGTTTTCAAAGAACTTAACTGTCTCTTAATGATTGGGTTAATGTCTTTTTTTTCACTATTTACAATTTCACCATTACTATTTTTCTTTGTCAATACGGTTTCCATATAGTCTTTCATAAACTTCTTAGGATTCTCTACTAATCTAACCTTATCATCTGGTAGTTTTTGATCATATCCCATTTTTTCAAGTCTTTCGATTGCGTCTTCATGAGTAAGTTTTAATTCCTTCGTAAAATGTTTGTACGCTTCCTCAAAACTGTCGTCCTCACCCAAGGTATCATCATAACCAAGAGATTTACTCATATCGGATTCCGCCCAATACCTTAATGAGGTGTGTGTTCCGTGAACACCATGAGTCCCCATTTGTCCCGCATATCCTTTTGCTGTTTGGTTAGATGTCTTTTTAGATGTTACACCTTTAGTATTTGCATTTGTTGCTTTACCACCTCTTTGAATATTTCCTTTAGCATTAACAATTTCTTCAACATCACCCTCTTCATCTTCTGCAACTTCAGGTATTTTTTTAAAGTTAGTGTCGTCCGACATTGCGTCGGCCATTTTCTTCCACTTGTCTCTTTCTTTCTTACTTAGACTTTCATCATTCGCCTTTGCGTAAAAGAAACGTTGTTGTTTTTTTGAGGTAAATTTCTCTTCAATTACCCCTTTTATAAAATTATTCATAGAATATACTTTTATTATAAATATCAAATGTTTTGAAAGATATTTATAAGAATATGAATAGTCAAGATATTTTAAGGAATTTAGGTATAAGTGTGGACATACAACTCGATAGTTCAGAGACTTATGACTATGAAATTGCGGGGTTTGATAACGACTACGACCCTAAATTGTTGGATTTTACTAATTCAATAGTATTTGACACTCCTATATTAAACAATTTAACCAATGACGATCCTACAATAGAAAATATTAAACTTTGTGAGTTTGATAACAGGATTAATGATGTAAATTACATTTATTCAGGGTTAACAGTATCGTTTAACTATGATGAATTTACTGATCATTTTAATATTTTAGACTCTGAGGGTAACATTATACATGATTATGAAAATTTTATTTTAAATAACGATCTTTTTACATACACAGGAATTACTAATGAAATACATTACTTTATAATATGTGAATATTCTGATACTCCGGTACCAACATCATCACCAACACCAGAACCTACAAACTCACCAACACCAGAACCTACAAATACAGAAACTCCATCACCAACGGAGACAAGTACACCATTACCAAGCGCAACTTCTACGGAGACTCCGTTACCAACGAGTACAATTCAACCTACCCCAAACCCAACTTTAGAACCTACTCCAAATCCAACTTTAGAACCTACTCCAAATCCAACAGGTACATCAACACCAATCCCAACTTTAGAACCGACACCTAACCCAACAAGTACTGAGGGTCCAACATCAACACCTAACCCAACAAGTACACTACAACCAACACCTAACCCAACGAGTACTGAGGCACCAACACCGACTCCAAACCCTACGAGCACTAATCAACCAACACCGGTACCAACAAATACTGCAGTACCAACGGCAACACCAGTACCTACGAGTACTATTCAACCAACACCATTACCAACAAGTACTGAGGAACCAACAGCCACACCAGCACCAACAAGTACACTACAACCAACACCATTACCAACAAGTACTAATCAACCAACCCCTAACCCTACGGTAGAACCAACACCACAACCTACTTTAGGACCAACCCCTAACCCTACGGTAGAACCTACCCCAAATCCAACAAGTACTGAGATACCAACGCCTATGCCGACAAGTACACAGGCACCAACACCTACTCCAAACCCTACGAGTACTAATCAACCAACCCCTAACCCAACGAGTACTATACCACCAACTTTAACTCCAAATCCAACAAGTACTAATCAACCAACTCCTAACCCTACGAGTACCATACCACCAACCTTAACTCCAAACCCTACGAGTACTAATCAACCAACACCAGAACCAACGAGTACTAATCAACCAACATCAACCCCTGATGCAACACCAACACCTACTCCAAACCCTACGAGTACTAATCAACCAACCCCTAACCCTACGGTAGAACCAACACCAGTACCTACAAGTACTAATCAACCAACATCAACCCCTGATGCAACATCAAACCCAACACCTGAACCAACTGCGAGTAGTACTCCTGAACCTACACCAACAGAAAGTAGTACACCTCAACCTACAAGTACACCTAATGCAACACCTCAACCTACCGCAATTCCATTATCGTGTTTAACACCGATAACCTCAGTACAAGCAGTCGGGGGTCAGTATCAATTTAATGGGTCTTATGGTATTTATGGTATAAATTTAGGAACATATGAAATACAAGGTGTTCCAAGTTCTCACCCTATTGCATTTTTAAATAATGGAAAAGAGTCTATAGTTAGTTATAGTGGTCAGAATAATGCAGGTACAAAAGTGGGATCTGATGGAAACACATACACTTATTACTATGGTGATGTAACACTTACCATAAATGGTGATTTCGGTGTAATTAGTTACGATTGTTACTATCACGGATATATGGGTGGTCAGAATAATTTAAATTACAGTGTATCTTGTACATCACCCCAACCTACAACCACACCAAATCCAACACCTCAACCAACAAGTACACCTGAACCAACACCTACAATCACGCCTGAACCAACAAGTACTGAAACACCTACTCCCACAAGTACAGTTGGACCTCTACAAAACATTCTGATGTTGAGAGAGATGGATTCAATATCAGGTACAATGTATAATATTTTAACGGGTAATTTTAGTGGGGCTCAACAGTTCCTTTGTAACAATACAATAACAAGTGGAAGTGGACAATACAGACAAACAAGTGGAGACCCGACTAACCCACAAAATGGGGATATACTTTACCATAATGGTAGTTTAGTAATAAACAGCCAATTCGGATTCTTTTGGAATGAGGATAATAATATTTCATATAAAGATACTTGGAGATGGATTACAACCGATTCCAACGGTGTAATGACAGTATCTCAATTTAATTGTCCAACAAGTACACCTACTCCAAACCCAACGGCAACAGTTACACCAAACCCAACACCAACAAGTACACCAGACCCAACACCTCAACCAACAAGTACACCGTTAATGAGTCAAGCTTGGATCCCAACACCAGACGCTTGGTTTGATGCGTCAGACACGTCAAGTTACACACTATCTGGATCAAACCTTACTTCAGTAACTGATAAAGCAGGTAATTTTAATATGTTAGTTGATGGAACCCCAACAAGAGTGTCTAATGGATTAAATAATAAAAATGTGTGGGATTTTAATGGGAATGAAAGTTTAATTAGTTCAAATTCAGGTCCGTATGCAAGTGGTGGTAATCATTGGGCAATAGGTGTGTTTCAATTTCACACAACAACATCAACAAGAGATTCTTTTTGGAGTGCGGACGGTGGTAAAACATATGCATTAAGTAGTGGTAATAGTAGTAATAATTGGTACGGTGAAATTGATTATGATGGTAGTAACAGTATTGTTAATGGTGTTGCCAAAAATGTCTTCACACAACGTATTAATCAATCTCAATGGGCAATAGTTGCGGTAATTGCAAACAAAACTGATAATGAATTTTATGGTAGACTAAACGGAGGTATCAAAACCAACGTGGACGTTTATAATAATTCGATGGATACCAATTGTAGTGATCTACGTATGATGAGAAATAGGTCGGGAGTAAAATTAGATGGAAGAATGGCAGAATACTTCCATTATTCATCTTATGTGGGTGGGGACACCAATAACTACAATGAAGTGTGGAAGGCAGAAGGGTACTTAGCACACAAATGGGGATTACAAGGTCTTTTACCAAGTAATCACCCATATAGACATAACGCACCAACATTGTAATTTTAATTCTTTATCTGAATATAACTAATGTTTTTACTATTTATATAGAAAAGTAAAAATGTCATTAGAAATCACAGATTTTTCAACTAACTTAATTGAATGTAGTAGTAAACTCGCGGGTGACTGTTGTCCAATCGACAGTACCTTGGATGTTAGACCGTGGGCGTATGAAATAAACAAACATGGTGGTACTGAATTGTGTGATTACATAATTAAAAGACGACCTGAGAAAGGGTGGACACTCGACTTTGTTTTTAACAGAGAAGAATTACCGTGGTCTAATGGTAGTGTTTTTTATTTTTTTGGGGTAAGAGATGAGAATACACAATCTTTATATGCCGACAATAACCTTTCCTTTGGGTTTACTTCAAATGGAAAAATTAAATGGAATTCATATAGATATTCAGGTAGCTGTGTTAATGAATCGTATAAAGAAACCTATTACCTTGATTCTGGAGTAACTCCAATTCTTTGTGAGAATGGCACATCTAAAGATTTCAATATAACAATAACATTTGATCGTCACTTAAGACACACTGAGTGTGAAATTGAAAATGCTGGTGGGTGGAATGATTTAATTACGGGATCAACAATCACTAATCCGAGAGCAGTAACACTTTCAGGAGCAACAGAAAATTATCAATACATTGAGGAATTAAATAAGGATTGGAATGATGAGAGATATGCGAGGTTAGGGATATTAAAAATATATTTAAATGGTCGACCTATTTACAAAATTGATAATTGGGAGGAAATTATACCATCTAATAGAGGTTTCCAACCATTTATTCAATCATGGGGTGGTGGAACTACAGGTTCAGGTGGTGTACATCAGGGAGTTACTGGATTTAATTTAAAAAGAATCAAATATATTGAAGAACCTTTAAATGCTTTAGAGGTTAGACACCACTATATTGTGTCAACCAAACCAACATACAACATTGTAGAGTGTCAAGAAAAATGTGAGGAGGATAATATAGAACCCTTTAGTGATGATAAAAAAATAGAATAGATATTTATTAATATGGAATTTTTTATACGAAAAGGATCAACAGATCCATTATTAAAATTAAGGTTAGTTGACGATGGTCGAAATGACAAGTCGTCGTTAAATGACCTTTTAGAAAATAGTGATATTACTTTCGATATGTATGAGGTTGAAACCGAAGTTCCAACTATCTTAGGTGGTGTATGTAACCTTACAACTCGGAATAAAAAATATGACCAATCTACAGACGAATACTACATCACATATAGGTTCACTGAAGATCAAACATCAGAATCGGGTAAATATGAAGGTATAGTGACTATTCAATTTTTAGATACTGATTTACTTCCTACCGAAAAACTAATTGTTCCTATCAAAGAAAAATTATTTATTAATATTATATAATTCATTCTTCGGAATTGATTATTACGTATTTTATTGTTATATTTGTGGTAAGACTAACTACATCATCCAATGATGGTGTAAGATAATTTGTCAACTAATTAAAACACAAGACACAATGAATAAAGAGATAATCTCACAAGAGGTAATCGAGGAATTTCTCAATGGTTCCGATCCCGAAAAGTATATCGTCGGTATAGAGTACGAATACAAAACAAACACAATTTACAAAATTATTCAAGACCCTGAAAAAGGTAAAATTATTCGTAAGGATACTTTGACTCCGTTTCTTTGGGTTAGTGATATTAGTGACTTAAATTTTTATGGAAAAAATAAAGGTCGTCAACGCAGTAAAATGGTTGAGTATGGTATCAAAATTGAAAAATTAGAAGACAAAGACCATCAACGACTCATTAACGGTTATAATTACATAGTTAAGAGTACAAAAGGATATGGTCCATTATTAGACTTTTTCAGACAAGGCGGTATCAATCCATGGGATGAAGAGGTAAGGAATCGTTTTATATTATTAAACCCTAAAGAACAATTTTTAATTCAAAAACAAAAAAGACTGTTTAAGGGGTTAGAAGATTATTCGGACGTACATCGTTTAGTATTTGATATTGAGACCACGGGTCTTGATCCTGAAGTGGATAAAATCATTCTGATCGGAATGAAGGATAATCGAGATTTTGTTGAAATCATTGATGCGTTTGGTGAAGATGGTGAAGCAAGATGTATTATTGAATTTTTTAAACACCTAAGAGAATTAAAACCAACAACGATTGCGGGATATAACTCTGCATTCTTTGATTTCCCATTTATTTTAAAGAGGTGTGAAATATTGGGTATAAACCCTAAAGAACATACTCAGATATTCCACGCACAAGGAATTAAAGAACGTGAAGGGATGTTAAAATTAGCCAATGAGGTGGAATATTATACCCAACACATTATTTGGGGAATGAACATTCTCGATATTGCACATTCAGTTCGTAGATCTCAGGCAATAAACTCAGACATTAAGTCGTGGGGTTTGAAGTACATTACAAAATATCTTGGTGCAGAAAAGGAGAATCGTGTATATGTTGAGGGTTCTCAGATTTCTAACATTTATATTGATAACGAAAGTTTTTATATGAACCCTAAGACGGGTAAGTATAAAAAAATTGGAGATCCTGGTACTGAAAATCTACTACAACGTTTCCCAAATGTTTATGAAATTTGGACAGGTAGAAAAATAGTAGAACAATATCTTGACGATGATTTATATGAAACTATGGTTGTTGACGATTCGTTTAGTCAATCAACATTTTTACTATCTAAGGTCGTACCCGCAACTTACGAAAGAGTATCAACTATGGGTACCGCAACTTTATGGAAATTAATCATGTTGGCGTGGTCATATAAACACGATTTAGCAATACCTAAAAAAGATGAACGTAGACCAATTACTGGTGGTTTGTCAAGATTATTAAATGTTGGTTACGAAACTAACGTAGTTAAGTTTGACTACTCATCACTGTACCCATCAATACAATTGGTGTATGACGTGTTCCCCGACTGTGATGTTATGGGTGTTCAGAAATCGATGTTAAAGTACTTCCGTGATGTTCGTATAAATTATAAGTTATTAGCTGCGGAACACTACAAAACAGATCCTGAGTTATCAGAAAAATATAACAGAAAACAATTACCAATTAAGATTTTCATTAATGCGTACTTTGGTTCATTATCCGCACCACACGTATTTCCGTGGGGTGATATGGATATGGGTGAAACCATTACATGTGTGGGTAGACAAAGTCTTAGAATGATGATTATGTATTTTCAAGGTATCGGTTATAAACCACTTGTAATGGACACTGATGGTGTTAACTTCTCAGCACCTAAAGATATGGAAAGTCGTAGGTATGTTGGTAAGGGTCTAAATGGACTTGTTGTTAAAGGTAAAGAATATGAAGGTCTTGAAGCAGATACCGCAGAATTTAACGATATTTTCATGAGAGGTGAGATGGGTCTTGACATCGATTATGTTTGTCCTGCCACTATTAATCTCGCAAGGAAAAATTATGTACTAAAAAAACCAAACGGTGGTGTTAAATTAACAGGTAACACAATTAAATCTAAAAACTTATCGGGTTACATAGTGGACTTTCTTGATAAAGGTTTAAGACTACTTCTTGATGGTAAAGGTCATGAGTTCATTGAATACTACTATAGTTACATTGAAATCATATATAATCAAGAGATTCCATTGGCAAAGATCGCTAATAAATCGAGGGTTAAACAATCAATAGATGATTATAAAAAACACATACTTAAAAGAACCAAAAGTGGATCATTAATGTCACGAAAAGCACACATGGAGTTAATCATGGCTAATGGGTATAATGCGGGTCTTGGTGAAACGATATTCTATGTTAATAATGGAACTGCCAAATCTCATGGTGATGTTTCAAAAAAACCAAAGACTAATGAAGTGAAAATAAATTGTTACATGATAACGGAAAAGGAAATGACTGATAACCCTGAAATGAAAGGAGAATATAACATTGCTCGATACGTGAATACATTTAACAAAAGAATAGAACCTCTTATGGTTGTTTTTAGTCCTGAGATTCGTAATGATATTATGGTTGACAATCCTGAGAAGAGACAATACTTTACACCCTCACAGTGTAAGTTAGATTCAGGTAATCCTATGAAAGAAGGTGGTCAAGACAACTTTGACGATGTAATGACACTATCCGACACTGAGGTTAATTTTTGGAATAAGATAAAGAGAGACCCTTTCTTTTTATACTTAGATGATAGTATTGATCATATTGACCAACATTGGGTTAAATACAATAGAAGTTTATTAGACTTTGAGATAGAGAAGTAATAGTATGGGGGTTGAAATAGTACCCCCATATTTTTATATTCCGAGGAATGGAGATTGGAATGGTCTATGTTTAAGTGATTTGTTTAAATTTTCAGCTTCATTAGCCTTTCTTTCTAACATCTTATCAGGACGTAGTCTTTCCAAACGTTGAGTTAATTCCTCAATAAGTTTTAATTTTTCGTCTTTACCTTCGGTTAAAAGTGAATTATAATCTAATTTTACTTCACTATCAGGTACTCTTAAATCTCCTGAGAATTTAGAATATACTCTACCTAAACCTTCTTTAGAATAACCAATCAGATACTTACGTACCCAATTCTGAGCTGGTCTATTAAGTGTTTCCCATGTAAGTTCTTCCGTTTCTATATCAGAAGGTAATTTGATAATGTCTTTATTTTTAGCTAAACAATCATCTCTATCAAATGTATCGTAGTACCAATACCACACATAGTAATTGTGTTTTTGTACAGAACCAAAATCAAACCTACCACCTGGTGTGTTATAAAGGTGAACGTGTTTTTTTCCTTCAGGACCTGCAGTAACACGATATGTTAATTCACCACCAATTAGACGATTCTTTAATCCCCTATCTTGCATCCTCGCTAAAAGATCGTAAGCCGGCATCATGAAATACGAACCTGAAGTACCCATTTGTGCAAATCCACCAACACCACCAGAACCAACACCACCAAGACCACCGAACCCACCTAAAAATGGATCTACGATTGAATCTGTTAGTTCTGCTCTTGTAAACCAAAGAAGTTCGTTAAGTTCTCTACCCGCAGGTATTTCATACATTTGTTGGTTTGCAACTAATTCTATTTTGTCTAATTTCAATTCAGATTCACCACCCGTTTGAAGACCTACAATTTTAGAATATGCATGTGAGTATTGTGTTTCATAATCAACCGATCTTGTAGTGAACGCTCTTGTTAAAGATTGTGTGTCAACATTTAACCCAGCTAATGATGACCACTGTGATTCGATTAACCAATCACTCACATACTGTTCATATTCATCAAGTGATAACTCGAGGAATGTGTCCATTTGTTCTTCGGTTAATTCAATAGACCGAATTGGCATACCCAAAAGATGAAAAACCTGTGAATATAACTTCTCTTTGTTCGTTGGTGTTATAATTGTGCTTGGCATATATTACTTGATTTATTAATATAAATAGTTTATATTTGGAATAATCACACATTTAATTATGATATCAGAAGAACAATTAGAAAAAATTAGAAATAAGCACAAAACAAAGTTAGACATATGGAGATACATTAACAGTGTGACTCCATTAAGAAAAAAATTGAGTTGGAAAATAATGGATATTGTTAAATGTGTTTGGGAAGAACGTGCATTACCAAGATATGGTCAGATTGTTGAACTTGATGGTAGTACTTCTGAAGTGGGTGTTTATGATTATAATCCTGAAACTGATAAGTATGATCACAGAAGTGGGGTTAACTACACGAACACAAGTTACACACAACACAAATATTTAGAAAGAAAACTAAATGAAATTTATGGTTATGAATTACCTTATGAAAGGGGTTCTGACATGGGATTCATTGAAGATACTGTCGTTGAAACAATCAATCAATTTAGTGAACACTTATATAACCATAGGGATGAGATTTTTGATGATGGAAAAATAAAAGACACTTTAGACGATATTAAAACACGTAATGTCAGCGCAGGAAATAAGTCCCAAAAGTTAATTGAATCTAATCACAAATTGATTTGGACTGACTCTGTTGGGTATATTGACGACGACATATTAATAGGTGGAAGTTCTCAAGATTTTAAAGGTATTGACGGTGTAATAAAATTTAAAGACAGAGAGGAAACCAATCAAGTAAAGTCGTGTGGTGGATGGTCAATTATACCGAACGGTAATTACAAAGTAAAGGTCACCACATCAATATCACAATATAAGGATATAGATTATATATCATTTACACATAAGGGTGATATAATAGTCTTTAAAATAGATATGGATTTAATAGAGACAATACATACCGATAATGTGTATTTTGTTTTTGATTCTTCTCTTCTATTTTTTACCAATCGATTTGATTAGTTCTGAACCAAAGGTTTCAGAGTATTCCCCATCACCCATAACTTGATCAATCACATTCTTCTTCTTTTGTAGAATATTATAAATTGTCATTTCAATCGTGTTTTCAAATACAGGGTAATAAACTAATACACTATTTTTTTGACCAAAACGATATGCCCTATCTTCGGCTTGTGAATGGTCTGCGGGTACAAAAGATAAGTCGTTCATAATAACAACATCCGCAGCGGTAAGGGTAATACCAACACCTGCGGCTTTGATATTTCCGATAAAGACTTTAACCTTAGGGTCGTTTTGAAACCTATCAACAGATTGTTGTCTTCCGTCTTTTGACATTCTACCATCAAGAACAACACATTTCTTTTTGTATTTTTCCTTTAACATATCTAAAGACACTGTAAAGTTAGTGAATACAATTACTTTACGATCCTGTTCTAATACGTTGTCAATTAATTCACATGTGTGTTCTACTTTGTCAATTGCAATTAACTGACGTAACCTCATTAGTCGATTAAGTGTTACGGTTATACTTTCTTTAGTTTTTTGTTCCTCTGTAATTTTTAAAAACTCAGTTAACTCGTCGTCGTAGAATGAACTTTTCATTTCTAACCATATTGGTGATATAATTTTTTCTGGTAAATCGAGAACGTCGGTTTTAAGTCTTCTTAATACAACCGCCTTTGTTTGATCCCTAAGTTCATTAAGATTACTCGCACCACTTGTATTCCATATTTTTCTACCACCCACTCTAAATTGATATCCTTTACAGTATCGTATTACGTATGTCTTCCAATTTAGGGTTAAAGGTGATTTAACAATTTTCAAGAGATTATAAAAGTTAATAGGTCTTGAAGTCATTGGTGTTCCTGTAAGTAACCATACTTTAGAAATTTTTCCTAAGATATCGTTTAACAGTTTTGTCCTTTGTGCTGTTGAATTTGAAATGTAGTGAGCTTCATCTACAATGGCCAAATCAAAACCCTCATTTATTATTGTTTGATATCCCTCACTTTCCACACTATTTTCTGTACTGTGGAAATTTTTTAAAATGTCATAATTTATTATATAATATTTGTACTCAGTACCCCATTTTCTACCCTCAACAATTAAAACATTATCTTTTGTGTAGAATTCTATTTCCCTCTTCCAATTAATTTTTAGTGATGCGGGACAAACTATTAATACTTTTTTTACATCACTTTCCATTGCCGCAATAACAGTACTTGTTGTTTTACCAAGTCCCATATCATCCGCTAAGATATAGTGACTATTCGCGAGTAATTTTTCAATTGCTGTTTTTTGATGTTCCATTGGTGGTCGATGATCGTATGGTGAATAATCAACCTCACGATCTAACGTTTTTTCTTCTTGAATAATAGCCGCCTTTGGTACCCACATAGACATATGTGGTAAATCAACATTAATGTTACCCCATATATTAAATGCTTTGTCACTCTCACAGAGTAATTTTTCTACCCATATATGTTTAACAGGTTTGGTCAGTAATCTATCTTCCATTATCTTACTTCCAAAATGTTCAGAAATTTCAACATATTTGCGTGCAATTTTAGGTACTGTCTGCCAATGTTTTAGTACGTAATCCGATTGTGGTCGTGTAAGAGTATGATTTTTTGATGTTTCAAACTTTTTTTTCCACGACAATATTTGGTTATTGTAACCAGTATAACCTGTTACAATTTCCCTCGCCTCTATTTCAGGTATCTGTCTTTCCATATAATATATTAAATATAACGAAATCAAATGACTTTTTAAACTATTTATGAGTATGAGTAAAAAGGTTCCAATCACAAGACTTAGTAAATTCTTCTCAACTGAAGATTTTGATCTGAACATTCAAATGGGTGAGGAATACCTTCATGGTGACCTTAACATGACATTAGTTCTATATCGTGTTGATCATGACAGTACGGATACTGACGCGGTGTATGCTGAAGTTGGTAAGGATCAAATAAAATTTTACCCACCTATAGAGTTTAACGCATTAGTAAAAGTCGAACAACCAAAGAATAGTACATATAAAAGTGGTATGGTTAGATATAATGAACCAGGTAATTTAATAATCTCGGTTTATATGAAACATTTAAAGGACTTAGGTATTGATTTAAAGTATGGTGATTTTATTGGATATCCCGAAACAGAAGAGAAAGTAAGATATTACACAGTAACTAACGACGGAAAAGTAACATCCGACAATAAACACAATATGTTTGGTTTTAAACCATACTATAGAAGTATAACTTGTGTTCCAGCACAAGAAGTTGAATTTAGAGGAGTATAATAAAATGGCAACCCCAAAAAAGAAAAATAACATTAGTATTTACCAAAAAAATGAGTTGGTAGATAGAAGACAGGAACTTTTAGATAAGATTACCCAAGGGGATTCCTATTTACCAGATTCTGTACTACACGATGATTTAGATTTGGGTATGTTAGAATTTGTAAAAGAAAACTTTAAAGTTGTTTCTGATGGTGATGTTATACCTATTATACCAAAAATCCTAACATTACAAAGATGGGGGGAATTTACAAATACATGGGACATATCAGATTTGGACGGTAACATAAAAATCCCATTTGTAAGTGTAATAAGAAAACCTGATGTACAACCAGGTACTAATCCAAGTTTACAAAGAACAATACCTGACAGACAACAATTTCATTACGCATCTGTACCGACATGGAACGGTACTCAAATGGGTGCGGACATATATAAAATACCACAACCCGTTGCTGTTGATATATCATATGAAGTGACAATATTATGTACTCGTTTTAGAGATTTAAATAAATTCAATCAAATTGTTTTACAGAAATTTTCATCTCGTCAAGCATATACCACAGTTAAAGGTCATTATGTACCTATTGTTTTAGACTCGGTAGAAGATAACACACCCGTTGATATCGAAGCTCGTAGGTTTTATTTACAAAACTATAAATTCACGTTACTTGGTTTCTTAATTGATGAAGAGGAGTTTGAAGTAAAGCCAGCCGTTAGTCGACTTTTTCTTATGAATGAATTCATAAAGTCAAATAACTACGAAAAGAAATTCATGACTAAAAATGTTGAGATAACAATTGCAAAATACACCGCAGATGGAACCAATACTGTTTTTAGTGTGGGTGAAACTATTGGTATACTTTTTACTGTTGAGATTAATGGTATTGTACAAACAAGAGACGATGATTATTATCATGTTGGGTACACATCTAAAATAACCTTTTCATCACCACCACCTGAAGGGTCTCAAATTTTAATAAAATACTATAAAGGTAAATCAAATGTTTTTATTGATAGTTCAGGTAATCCAAGACAAGTATCTACTGAGGATTTTGAATATACTGGTGATTCTTTAGTTTTCACAACTTTAAATACAATAGATAGTGTTGTTAGTTTTGATTTAAATGGTTTAACACAAACAGAAGGTGAGGCATTTGAAATCTCAGGTAGAACCACTCTAACTTTATTAGGTACACCTCGAGTTGGTACGATTGTCAGTGTGACTTATCTACATTAATTACTCCCCGTAAAGACTATCTTTTTTTACTTTACAGTGTTGATCTATCCATTTTTCAACAATTCGATACATTTTAAAACCATTTTCATCACAATATTTTTTTAACTTATTGTGGTGTTCTTCACCTATTTTAAGGTTTTTAGTGTTTTTATTCCCCATAAAGATAAATATAGATAAAAAAGGATCTTTAAATATACCAAAATAGAAAACAATCGATCTCTTTACTAAAAACCAAGATATTTATAATAAACAATAAAATTTTTAACTAAAAGTAATCAATGGCAAATTCAAACAGAGTATTCGTTTCTCCAGGTGTATATACATCGGAAAAAGATCTAACGTTCGTAGCTCAAAGTGTGGGTGTAACTACATTGGGATTGGCGGGAGAGACCATACAAGGTCCTGCGTTCGAACCAATATTAATAAGAAACTTCGATGAGTTCAAGACATATTTTGGACCAACATCACCAACTAAATACGCAGATGGTAACCCTAAATACGAGTTGGGATACGTAGCAAAATCGTATCTTCAAGAATCAAATCAACTTTTTGTAACAAGGGTGTTAGGTTTAACAGGATACAAACCAAAACAAACAGTATCAATAAAAACATTAGGTGGTATTGATGTCAAACTATCCACTGTAAGTGCTACTGGTGCTGCTGAGGGATTATCAACAGGTAATCTTATCAATGGATATACACATCTTAGTGACTTAATCGGTAAGGATGCAACTGATGGAACATCCGTACAATCATTTATTGAAAGTATTACAATTCCTGTTAGTGGTGACACAAAATGGTTTACCATTGGGGCAGTTGACTCGAGTGATACCGCATCTCTTTTAAGTGCAGATAGAATTGTAGGACCAATCGGTAATAATATAACAACAAATTGGTATAACACATACTTTAAAACAACTGCGGGTGTTATTGATGGGGTTTATGGATATCTTTTTGTATACGATGAAAGTACAATGTCAGGTTGGTCTATTACTCAATATGAGTGTCAGGCCGAAGAAAATGAATACGGTGGTCAGGTTGTCGCTTGTTTAAGATCAAGAGGTTCTTATGCTGGACAAACACTTAATTTAGAAGTGGATTTACCTGCAGAAATTACAGCAACTAATATTAGTGTTGATAATAATCCGTTAGGTGAATTTAAATTAAATGTAACAGGGTCAACAAGTCTTGTTAAATCTTACACACTAAGTTTAGATCAATCATCAAAAAAATACGTAACTAAAGTTTTAGGTACTACTGTTTTTGGAAAAGATAAGAAAGACGTACCAGTTTATGTACACGAAGTTTATCCTAAGACATTAAAAACACTACATGAAAAAGGATTGGTGAGAGGTTTAGACACTTCATTAGATTATACCAATGAAGGTAGTTCATTTGTAGGTCAGTGGGAAACACCAGCATCACCAGTTGTCGTATCTGAAGTACGAGGTGGAACAGTTAATGATTTATTTAACTTCATTAGTATTTCCGATGGTAACGGAGCTAACACTCAAGTTAAAATTACATTCCAAAACATTGATCTTGAAACAGGAGATTTTGATATTATAATTAGAGACTTTAACGATAAAGATGATAATCTAAATGTACTTGAGAAATTTACAAGATGTACTATGAACCCTGAACTACCAGGTTATGTGGCGAGAAAAATTGGAACTTCCGATGGTGAGTACGAATTAAGATCTAAGTATGTAATGTTGAACTTATCAGTAAATGCACCTGTAGATGCAATACCGGCAGGATTTAAAGGTTTTGTATCACATACACAGGGTAACACAATACAAGGTAGTATACTTTATAAAACAGAATATAATGTACCAGGTTCTATAACAGGTTACACATCTAATGGAGATGCTAAAATTTCTAATGGTGATAAAATCAGAAAAGTTTCACTTGGTATATCATCTCAGATTGGTTTTGATAGTGACATTTTAGAGTACAAGGGGTCAGGAAGTTCTAAAGTAACTTATGGTTTCCACTTATCAAAAAATGCGGAGGGTATTACAGGAAGTACTACCTACAAAACAACATCATATGATTTAGAAGGTACTAACAAAGGTTTATTAGAAACTAAACAGTACAGAAAATTCACATTAGCTATGGGTGGTGGATTTGATGGATGGGATATCTATAGAGGAACGAGAACTAACAGTGACGGTTACATTTATGGTAAAAACACATATGTAAGTGGTGACACAAACAATGGTGGTGTATTTAGTACTGATGTTGGAAACTCTGATTACTACGCTTATTTACAAGCAATCGAAACATTCTCTAATCCTGAGTCTGTAGATATTAACATATTTGCAACACCAGGTATTGACTTTATGAACCATAGTTCATTGGTTAACAACACAATAGAGATGATAGAAGGTGATAGAGCGGATTCACTTTATATAATGAACCCACCTAACACAGATACTGTTGACGAAATTATTGACCAATTAGATACTGTAGAAATGGACACAAACTACTCGGCAACTTATTGGCCTTGGATTCAAGTACGTGATACTGATAATGCAACTCAAATATACTTACCACCAACAGGTGAGGTACTTAAGAATATCGCATTAACTGACAACGTGTCTTACCCATGGTTCGCAGTCGCGGGTTACTCAAGAGGTTTAGTAAACGCAATTAAAGCGAAGAAAAAACTTACTTTAGAGAACAGAGATGATTTATATAAGGCGAGAATTAATCCAATTGCAACATTCTCAGATACAGGTACTATTATTTGGGGTAACAAAACCTTACAAGTTAGAGAATCTGCACTTGACAGAATTAATGTAAGAAGATTATTGTTAAGAGCAAGAAAATTAATTTCAGCGGTTGCAATTAGATTGTTATTTGAACAAAACGATGAACAAGTAAGAAATGAATTTTTAAGATTGGTTAATCCTATTTTGGAATCAATTAAGAAAGAAAGAGGACTTTATGAATTCCGTGTGGTTGTATCAAATGATCCAGAAGATATCGATGCTAACACACTTAGAGGTAAGATTTACATCAAACCAACAAGAGCACTTGAATTTATAGATGTTGAATTCTTAATAACTCCGACAGGAGCATCATTTGAGAATATATAATAAATAAAGAAGGGGAAGTACAATTAAGTATTTCCCCCTCTAAAGTAAAAATTGAGATGACACCCAGTATAATGCCAGTATAAAGCAAGTAATAATTGATATTTAATTAAAAATTATATATATTATATAATTAACTTATAATCTTTTAAAATTTGCTACCAGTATTACTGGGTAAATAAAAAATACGGAATAAAATTGACAATGTCAACTTAATTGATAATAAAATTTAAAATATTTCACTAATAGTGATATTTATAATAAAGAATAACTAAAAGAAAACAAAAATACAGACATGGCAGATTTATTAATGAAAATGCCGGTTCCTTATGAACCGAAAAGAGTTAACCGATTTATCGTTAGATTTCCTTCATCATTGGGAATTAATGAATGGTATGTAACATCGGCAGCAAGACCGAGTGCTAAAATCAACTCGGTGGAAATACCATTTTTAAATACCTCAACTTACGTTGCTGGTAGATTTACGTGGGACACCCTAAGAGTAAAATTTAAAGATCCAATCGGACCGTCAGCATCTCAAGCGTTAATGGAATGGTTTAGATTACACGCAGAATCAGTAACAGGTAGAATGGGTTATGCTGCAGGGTATAAAAAAGATATTGAATTGGAAATGTTAGACCCAACAGGTGTTGTGGTTGAAAAATGGATTCTTCAAGGTACGTTCATGCAAGACTTGAACTTTGGTGAATTAGATTACAACAATGACGCACTTGCGACTATTGATTGTACATTGAGAATGGATAGATGTATCCAAGTTTACTAATAAAATAATCTGTCAAATATATTAAGGGGACCACTACGGTCCCTTTTTTTTGCTTAAAACTTTACTTTTGTCTATTTATTCATTACTATTATGTAATATGGAAGATAAACGAGAATATGCTATAGATCCAACAATTCAGTATGATGTTGTTGAGTTGCCGAGTAGGGGTATTATGTACCCTAAACGAACAAAATCCGTCAAAGTTGCTTATTTAACCGCGGCAGATGAAAATATCCTGTCTTCACCAAATTTAATTGCGAGTGGAGAAGTAATTAACGAATTACTTAAACGAAAAGTTCTTACTAAAGAATTTACAATTGAAGAAATGGTCGAAGAAGATAGACAAGCAATTCTTATCTTCCTACGTAATACCGCATTCGGACCTGAGATTGGACTGAGATTAATTGATCCAAAAACAGAGGAAGAATTTGAAACGGTAGTTGATTTATCTGAATTAACATACAAAAACTTCGACTTAGTAGAAGATGAGAACGGACAATATCCATATTTCTTAGAAAAAAGTAAGGTTGATGTTACATTTAATTTCTTATCACCTAAAGATGAGAAAGAATTAAATGAAATCTCCAATAGTTGGAACGGTATTGGTACCGCACCAATCGTCACAAAACGATTAGAGAAGATGATTAAATCGGTAAAAGGAAATAGTGATCCTATGAATATTAGGAACTTTATTGAAACAATGCCGATTGCGGATTCACAACAATTTAGACGATATGTAAGAGATAATAAACCAGGGGTGGATTTGTCCCGAACAATTTACGCCCCATCAGGAGAAGAAGTTACGTTCAACGTAGACTTCGGGGTGGAGTTTTTTCGTCCTTTCTACGGACTATAGGAGTAATAGGCTTACTGAGATTTCATATTTAGTACAAAACGGGTTTACACATGCAGATATCCTTAAGATGCCAATCTTTGAAAGGAAGTACTACATTGAGAAAATTATAGAACTTAAAAACCCTCAGTCGTAATATTTATTGTTATGGACAAAGGTAGAATTAAAAAAATAATGAATGATTGGAAATCCAATAATCCTGGATATACATCTGATCAGTATGAGAATGAACTACTTAGGGTCTCAAATCAAGAAGCAAGAAAAAACGATAACTACAAACCTCCGAATGAGGATGGGATGATTGCGAAAGCTATTAAGGCGTCTGCGAGTACTGATCAATATGGTAGTGTTAATAGTAACTTAGAAATCCAAAAATTTGCTGAGTTATATAGTAAGGCAAAAAAAGAGGGTGATAATTCTATAACTCAATTCTTTTCAGGGTTAAAAAATCTTGGTGAAAATCAAGGTGAATTATACGCCAAAGAACAAGTATATATGTTACGTCAGATGAACGCAGAAATGGGTTTAACTGGTCAATTTTCAAAAGATTTTAGAGATTCATTAAATGAGACAATTCCCCCTCTACAAGGAATGGGTCTTGGTATTACTGATATTGTTGAACATACAAAAGAAATGGTTGATAATTCAGGTAAGTTTGCATTTATATCGACCGAATCACAGGTTAAGGCGGCTGAAATTGCCACTGCATTTGGAATGACAATGAAAGAACTTGCGGGTTCATATAAATCATTTGAAGATGTTGGTATTGGAGCCGTTGGTGCCGCTGAAGCAATTGGAGATGCAGGAAAAGAATCGTTGGAACTTGGGTTACAATCACAAACAACAATTAAGGGTTTACAAGATAACGTTGAAAAACTAAACCAATTCGGTTTCCAAAAGGGAATACGAGGTTTAGAAGAAATGGTAAGAAAATCAACAGAATTTAGAATGAGTGTTGATAGTGTCTTTCAAGTTGCTGATAAAGTATTTTCACCTGAGGGTGCACTTGAAATGGCAGCTAACCTACAAGTGGTTGGTGGTGCTATGGGAGCATTGAATAACCCACTTGAGATGATGTATATGGCAACTAACAACGTTGAAGGTCTACAAGATGCAATAATTAAATCATCAGAAAGTCTTGCTACGTTCAATAACGAAACAGGTAGATTTGAAGTTGTGGGTGTCAACCTTAGAAAGGCTAAGGATATGGCAGACGCAACGGGTATATCACTCGCTGAACTTACTAAGGGAGCAATTGCTGGTAATGAAAGAATGCAGTCGATGAATGATTTGTCAGGAATTAATGTACCTGAAGATACAAAAAGATTCCTTACCAACATTGCCCAAATGAAAGATGGGGAAATGACAATTGCACTTAAAGGTGATGCCGCTAAGGACCTCAAAAAAATTGCACCAAATGGAATAATTAAGATGTCCGATATGACGGACGACATCGCACAAGTATTAAAAGGGTATCAAGACGACTTTAAGGTCTTGAGTCCACAAGAAATTATTGAACAACAGGCGAATTCAGTTCAAAACATCATGAGAGATGTAAATCAACTTTTAGGGATTGCGAGAATTCAAGCCGCGGGTCTTGGGGATAGTGCGGTTGAAGCACTGTTTGGTATGGATTCTAAAGATTTGGGAACTTTAATCAGTGGTACAAGTGATGATGGTAAAGACTATATTTCCACATATATTAAAAGTGGAATGGAGGGTATTACAAAAATAATAGATAGTGCAAGTGAATCCTCTAAGAATATAAAAGAATCACAAGAAGAACAAAAGAGACAAACAGCGACCCAATCAAATAACAAACAAGAGGTTACTTTTAAACATGTTGCGGACTCTGCGATGGGTGCATACCAAAGACAACTACAAAGTAATCCCTCATATTGGGCTGATTTAATGAAGAGTGACGAACGTAGTTATACTCCATAAAACTTATCAAATTTTACTTTTGAATCTATTTATCTAATAAAATAAGATATGCCAAGTTACTTAGATTTTAATTCAACGAAAACGTTTAGGGATTCTATACTTGCGAGAACTCTACAACAACCTAACGGACCACAAACATTTAATAGTGGTGCGTACTCTGTTGAAACATTAAGAGACGACGCAAATGTAGATCCAGGTGATGTTGAAACTAACTTACAAACCTATTTAGCGGTTCCTGAGAACCTTAATACTTTTGGTGCTGATGAGTTTAGTACTGTTACTAATTTAAGAAACTTAGTTGGTTTTAGTGATTTAGGTTTATATCCTTACTACACCGCGGGAACATATAATAATTTAGTAAGTATTATGACTACCGATGATTATGAGTCGGAATCTAAACTAATGCAGTTTGCGGCTTGGAACATTAAAAATAACAAACAAGGTCCTGTTCTCGCAAGAATCACACAAAATTTAGTTGCTGCAACATACGGAAGGGTACGATTAATAGATGCTCTAAATGGGAATACAGCGACTGCGGTCAATCTAATAACAGGACGAGAAGATTTAATTGAGAAAAATTATAAAATTACTGTCGCAAAAACCTTAGCGGGTAAAGCAATTGATTTTGTACAAACAGTGGCGGGGGTAGAGTTTCCATGGAGTGAAATCCCTGGTGACTACTTAACCGACCCAAGAAACCCAATAGTTAATAGACCTGAAGCTCAGACAGGATTAGGAAGAGTTTTTCAAGATATTACAGGTGCATTAGGGTCTTTATTAGGTATACAAAGAAGACCAAAACCAAGTAGGAAACCCTCAGATTTAATGATTGAATATATGGGTAGTGGTCAAAAGGCTATTCTTTTCGACAACCTAAGTTTTTCTACATATGCACCGAACTACACCAAAACCGCGAGGTCACAACAATCTTCAAAATTATTCAACTTTCCTAATCAAATAGGTGACGCGATTAATAATATTCTTGGAACGGGAGCACCTAAAGGACAAGCATACATTGGTGATGACAGAGGTGAAGATGTAAACTACGCAATGAATGATTTTAATGAAAACGTAGTTAAAAGTAGTTACTACCTTAGTTTATTATTTGATCCAATTCAAACAGAACTATTTGAAATTAAAAGAAATATATCTGAAGGTGGTCAAATAAGTGGTAAACTTACGTGGTACAGTAAAAACTCAAAAAATAAGTTAGGGGCAAACAATGAAGAGTTCAATAGTGAAAGGTCACAATTCGAACAGAGTCTATCAAATTCATATTCATTTAGAAGTGATTCAATCTTAGATAAGACACAACAACTTTTAGATTCAATGCCGTCTGACGGTGGTGCCGCAAGAGGTCACGTTGCAAACGCAATAGACCAAACGAGTAGAATTTTCAGAGAAGGGAATACATTAATGTCAAGAGGATCGGCGATAAAGTACGTTGATAAATTTACAGGTGATGAAGGTGGTGTTGAATATTGTAGGGTGTGGACTAAAGATAGGTCATATATGAATATGTCCGACACAATGAAAAGAACAGGAAATATAAGAAAGTTTGATTCAAGTGTTATGACTTCACCATGGAACTTAAACATAGGTCCAATGTCTAATGGGCAGAACGGAGACCCAGACACGGCATTTGCATCATCAACCAACATCGAAAAAGTGGGTGGTAGTTATGTTGCCAAAAAATATATGTTCTCATTTGAGAATTTAGCATGGAAAACATCAAACACACCAGGTTTTATGGTAAGTGATTTACCATTCTGTGAAAGAGGACCTAATGGTGGTCGAGTTATGTGGTTTCCACCGTATGATCTTAAAGTAAATGAACAAAACAATGCAAGGTGGGAAGAAAATAATTTTTTAGGAAGACCCGAACCAATATACACATATCAAAACACTTCAAGGTCAGGACAAATTTCGTTTAAGATTGTTGTAGATCATCCGAGTATATTAAACTTATTAGTACAGAAACACTTCAAAGGAATGTCAGACGAAGAATCTGATAACTACATCAACGCGTTTTTTGCGGGATGTGAAGAACTCGATTTTTATGAACTAATTAGAACTTACACCACAATTACAAAAGAAGACGCAGATGCAATAAAAAATTATTTAGAAGGTGGTGGTACTGAAGAAGAGATATTAAAATATAAGGTAATTACTGAAGATGCGGAAATTGTAGAATTTGATACTACACCAGTAGAACAACCTCCAGAAAAACTTGAAGTTTCTTTATACTTCCCTAATGATTATCCAAGAAAGTCAGGTTCAAAAGATGTTAATACTACGGTATTATATAGTGATATTAAAAATTCATATTCGGAATCGGAGTATCAAGGTTACTTAGACAGTGGTTTAACAACCTTATTTTCAGGAACGGCGACTGAGGCGAAGAAAAACGATAAAGAAGTAATATTTGGAAGTGAGACCATAACAGGTACACCAGCGGAAATAAACGGAGCTAAAGATAGACTTAGTGAAGGGTTTAGTAAATTAGAATCCAACTATGGCATATATTCAGATAAGTTAAGTGAAATTAAAACAAGACTTGAAAACAAAGAAATTAAACTATTAACGTTTGGTTTACAATCAAGTACATCTTCGGTTGCTGATGACGACTATAATGTGTATCTATCATTGAGAAGGGCACACTCAGTCGTTCAGGATATTGTTTCACAAATTGAAAAGTCGGGAAACAACACCTCAGTTTCGTGGATACCCGATGTCTCACCAGGTACAGGACCAAAAGACTTTGGACCGATAATTATTGAATTCAAAGATTTGGGTTATGAAGGAGTTGAAGGTCAGCTTGTTTTTAAAGGAACGGGTTATGGTGAAAATGTTGACGACGCCACGTTAGGTGGTTTAAGTGGGGGTGGTGGTTCTTCTAATATCGACTGTCACTCTAAAAATATTGAGAGTTCTTCAGCATTAAAGAAATCGGCACCAATAACATTCTTTTGTAGATATACGGGGGTTGTTATGAATATTGTTCCTAATGATAAACAACCTGAAGACCCTAACGATCCTGATCAGATACCAAAATACAGATTAACACCCGACGGAACGGTTCAACAACCAAAGGTTAAAAAACCACCAATTGACATGATGAAAAAAATTATCATGAAGACATTATCGGAGTGTTATTACTTTAAAGTACTTGAAGAAGATTCACCAAATACATTTAAAAGTTTAACTGAAAAATTAAAGTATTTTCATCCTGCATTCCATTCAACAACACCAGAAGGACTAAACGGAAGACTTAATTTCTTATTACAATGTGTAAGACCTGGTGATACAATACCAATTAAAGGAATTGCAAATGACGCGGATTTACGTGCAAGAAACACAAGTTTTGGACCACCACCGATTTGTGTTGTAAGAATAGGTGATTTCTACCATTCTAAAATTGCAATTAGAGATATAAACATATCATATGATGATTCTCCGTGGGATTTAAATCCTGAAGGAATTGGTGTACAACCAATGATTGCAAGTGTTACACTACAAGTTAATTTTATTGGGGGACAAGGATTGGAAAAACCTGTCGAAAGGTTACAAAACGCATTATCATCTAACTTCTTTGCAAATACTGAAATGTATGATCCAAGATCGGTTTCAACAAATTCTACGATTGGGGGACAAGACGCTAAAGAATTTACAAAAGAATTCTTAGATGATTTACAAAGAGCAAATCAACTTAATACTTCAACAGATGCGGACAACAGTGATTCAGTACCAGAACTTAATGAGGGTGTTTATATTGGTGAACTTGATAAAGATAAATCCACAGGTCAAGAATCTGAGGGAGACCCTACAGTCCCTTCTGTCGAACCAACAGGACAAACTATAAGTTATAAAAACATTGTAACTGACTTAGCTAAACAGTATGAGGACTACTTTGAGACGTTTAAAACAACCTACGATGACATATTAGTTAAATATGGACCTCAGGTACATAGTTTACTTTTATCACCAACATACAGGACGGTAAACACTTTCACGGTAAACACATCTAACGTTGGTACAAGAACAATTGAGATGTTAGGTGAATATACTTCAACAACAGAGTTGAACAGTCGAATTAATGAACTTAAAACAAGTATGGTTTCTGCAATCTTAACAGAGGATGTTTCAGAAATGTTTAAGTTTGACAATTTCCTTTCACCTGAAAAAATAGAAAGATCTAACACCGTACTAAGACCAAAACTCGAAGAGTTGGTGGTGTCAAAATTAGATGAGGCGGTTGGAAGTTTAAATAACGTTAGATCAAAAAGAAACTTAGTTATTGAAAGTTTAGATAAATTAAATTATTTAACCAAATACGTTGGTGATGGTCAGATCAAAGATGAGACCTACACACACGCAACACTTTCAGGATTTACTTTTTCGACATTATACGATGAGTATGACATATTTGTTGACTTCTTCGATAAAAACAGTGATAAATTCACAAAAGACATAGACACAACAATAAATTTCAATTCACTAAGTGTCGATGTGACTGTACTTAATGATATTTTATCTGTATTATTATCTGAAGAGAATGATCTTACAAGTATAACCGATGTATATAAAGACGATATACTTTTTAGTGATAACATAAAGAAAAGAATTGAAAGAAAAGTTAAGAGATTTATAAAGGAAACTAAACCAGAAAAAATAAGACTAAGTAGGTTTAAGAAATTAAAAGGGGATAGTGAACTTAAATTCACAATCTCGAGTACTGCGGAGATTACTGACAGTACACAAAAAGAAAATTTAGAAAAAATCCATTTAGATCAGGTGAAAACTTTGGGAAGTACACTGAATAATTTTAAACCAACTAAAGTCGAGAAATAATGAGTAGACAATATTTTAATAGATACGAGTTTTTTGAGAACGATGGTGATTTTAAAATAGTACCAGGTATTGAAATCAAAATTACGTCCTCTGATAAGTATGTACAATTTAAAAGAGGTAAAGATAGGTTAGATAAATTCTCTCAAGAATATTACGGAACACCTGTTTTTGGTTGGTTAATTTTACAAGCAAACCCAACTGCGGGTAGTATTGAATTTGAAATACCCGATAACTTTCTTTTAAGAATACCATTTCCACTTGTTAATACATTACAAGAATATAAAAGGAATGTAGAATTGTACAACTTATATTATGGCGAATAACGACCTCAAAAACAATGAAAAAATTTTAGTAAAGGTTGATCAGAATAACTTAATTCTGATTGACCCGAACAGTACTGTTTCAGATGGTATTGTAGAACCAAGAGGAACTAACGCAGAAAATTATGTTTATTATGTAAATCTTGAAGCAGATTTGATACCGAGAACAACTTTAGTTAGTGGTGAGCAAAATACACTTTCATCAGTTGCGGAAGGAACATTAAACTTCTTACAGAACAAAAACAGTGAGTATTTAGACACAACGTGGACAGATACCTATAATCCAAAAAGAGATGCTGAGTTCAAAAGAGCAGACATAATTGATGATACGGGACAAGCATTTGGTATACAAAGTATTGATATTCAAGTTAGGGGTACAAACTTCGTTCCTAAGGTTACTATAAAATTTGTTGACATAAGAGGTAAAACACTATTCGAATCACCAGATAATTCACCATATCAAGCATTCTTCCATCAACCATGGCCGATATTTTATTTAACGGTAAAGGGGTTTTACGGGAAGGCGATGAGATATAGACTTCACATGACAGATTTTAACTCATCATACAACGATGGGAATGGAAATTTTGAAAGTGTTGGTGTTTTTATAGGGTCAACGTACGCATATTTAAGTGATATTCCATTGAAAGGAATATTAAATGCACCTTACATGTATGGTATTGAACAAACGAAAAATACCACAACAAACGAAAAAACGGGAGAGGTAACAAAAGTAATATCAAAAACTTCTAAAGGATATCTCACACTTAAATCCATATTCGACGAATACAAAAGAAAGGGTTTGATTGATGATGACATGCCAGTTAGAACATTGAAAGAGGTGATTGATATTGCAAAAAGATTAGACCCGATATTAGAAAAGAAAATTTTTGGAGAAGTCGTGGATATGAAAATATTTGTGGCATCAAAAGAAATGTCAGATCAACTCAGATTATTTTTTGGTCAAGTACAAGCATGGCAAACTAAAAATTTAACACCTGAATTTATTGCAATACCAACAGGAAGTGATAATCCATTAGATCGTCATTTCTATCTAACAAAGACAAATAACAATACAACAGAGTCAATAGTTGGAGAAGGTAAGGGTGGTACATTAGAGTCAATTATCAAACAAAATCTAAAAAAATTAAAAGACAGTGAAATCTTTGGAAATGAGACTCAAAGAACTACTGCGGATTTTAAAAAACTATCAATAAATTTAAATCAATCTATTAAAGATATTGGTTCTTACTATTCAACAACCAACGGTGGTGGTAAAATTACTGTTGCAATTGAAAAGTTATTTGATGATATGTACAAAATATCAAATTCATTTCAAGAAGAATTAACAAAACTACAAGATGGTGTTGAGTTCAAAATGAATGAAGTTATTTCTGGAAAGGATGGTATTGGTTTTGAACCTACGATACGAAACATTATGGCAATAATATTGGCATCTGCGGATACGTACATAAGGTTACTTAAAGGTGTTCATATCAAAGCGTTTAACGTTTCTGAAGAAAGAAAAAACATAATCAAAGGTTTTACTAATGAGAGTGTGGGTGAAGCAATATATCCATGGCCTGAGATTAAAAAACAAAGTACAGGAACAACTAAAGTTCTTGCATACCCAGCCGAATCTGATTTAATACAAAAGTTACGATCAGACGACATGACGTTATGGCCTGAGGTACAATTTGTAGAAGAGTATTCTGCGGTATCAACACAAAGAACAGATAATCAAGGTGGTAATGAACCAAATACGAGTTCAATTAGATTTGAATTTGGTGATAGTAATAATGAAGAAAAGAGTACGAATAAAGTTTCTACACTTGATTTACTACCAGGTAGTGTTTACAGTGATAAAAATTTAGATTCCTTTTTATATGAAATATACGAAAGGTCACAATTAATTACTTTATATGATACATTTAATGGACCAACCTTAAATGAACTCGGTAAACGAGAATTTGAAACTATACAAAATTTAACAGGAGAGGATTACTTCTTAATTGATATATTAAAAGACAGTCAAATTACGAGTAGAGAAGCTCATTTAAATTTGATGAGATCTTTTTCACCTTTTGAGAGATATCCTTACCACGAAGATAACCAAATAACGGTACCTTATTTGTTGGATAATTCTACAAAATCATACCAACTAAAAGATTATACTGGTGATGACACGGTAACATCCAAAAATGGAGAGTACGAAAAATTACAATCAAATCTAAATCAATACTTAAGTGATGAGTATCGATCAAAAATATACCCATTTAATTCTGATACGTATTTAGGTTATTTAAATAAAAGTACGTTTGAAAAAACAGAACTAAATGTTGGTGGTGTACTCACGGTTGATACGGGAAAAGGTTTTATAAGTAGTCCTATAAATCCAAGTAGTTGGATAAATGAAACTCAAGTTGATGGTAACATGTTCAATAAAACAATTGAAATTGATGACCAATCCAAGTTAAACATTTTAAATACTCCTTATTTTCACAAATCAATATATGAGGGATTTTTTGGTGGTGAGTCTTTTGGTAAGTATAAGTCATCCGCATATCTTTTATTAAATTCGTTACCATTTAAAGATCTAAAAGACACAATTAAATTTGATGGTTCAGATGAAATTTTAATGTCGTCTCTATTTAGAGAAATTGGGTCTACACATTATATTCCTTACCACTTAATATTGAAGTGGGGGTCAATATATCATAGATATAAAGAACACATCGTCAATAATGTAGACATACTTTCAGGTTTAGACACCCCAATTGATGGTGATGAATATTTTGATAACACATTAAACTTAACATTTGCAAGTACTATAACAAGGTCGTCACAATCTGATGTGGGTATACATCCACGATACTCAGCAATTTATCACCAAGTGGTAAATGGGTATTTATTCTACAATGTAAATGATCCAACACCAACTTCATTTGATAATGTGGTGGGGGCTAACACGTTATTTATCAACACGTTTGATACTACTAAAGGTAAATATTATAATTCATTTATTGATAATAGTCGTTTTACGTCGACAGATCTTAGACTAACAATACTTCCATCAACAGGAACCAACAAAAAAAGAACACTTTATTTAGACTTTAATGATTCTGAACAATTTAACTTTAGAGTAAATTGGGTGAATAACCAAGAAAGTGAATTTGTTGTGACAGGTAAAACACTACCAACACCTAAGGAGTATTTCATGGGTATGACAAATAACAATGAAAAGGTTATTGATCTAATAGGTACTTTTAGTCCTGATATTTTAACTTCATTTGAAGAGGCGTTTTTGGATTTCTCAAGTGAGGTGATTGATAGTCATACACCATATAAAAAATATGAGACTGTTCACTATCCAAAATTTCAAGATTTATTAAAAGAAATTGTTAGTGTTGAGACAAAAGACAGTGATGTTCTTAATACACCATCAATAATTAACACAATTAGTTTAAGACAAGAAGAAAAACAAAGGAAAGCAACTGAAAACATTCTCACCACTAAGAACATGTTAGAATTAACAATTTCTAATCCAAAAGAATTAAACCCTCACATTTTAAATGGGTATGTTAATTTTAATAAGAGAAGTTTGTCTGTCGGTAGTTTTGATCCGTCACAAGTTAGTACCAATTCAAAATATATTGAATTGTATGTTGGTGATGATATTGATGGAAATTACTTAGACTTTTTTAATATTAGTAATATCGAACTTAGTGAGGAAAATGTATTTGCGTTTAGACCACTAATTCAAATATATGGAGGATATAAAAAATCGGGTGGAGTAACTACTAAGGAATCGTTCATTGAATATCTTAGTACATCAATAGTGGCACCACAAAACAGTAGACAAAGTTTATTTTTAAATCAGATTTACCGCAAATTACCAACTTTAGAAAGACTTAAAGACAAAAATAACAATTTGGGTATCATTAAGGGATATAATGAAGATACTACAATAAAATTAGAATTATACAATGACATAAAAAGTCTAAACGATAAATGGATTTCGGGTAATTCTATGGGACAAAGACTTTTGATGGAAGAGTTTATGTTTTTAGACATGGCTAATAAAGACATTGGTGATGAGTTGTTTATTGATTTAAAAAAACTAATACAACTTGGTGACACTAAAAACGCAAACATTGACTTGTATTCCACAATTGGAATATTAATTGCTCGTACGGGAATTGATATGAGGGTACTACCAGCATATATAAACTTTTACGCAAATGAAAGTAGAAGAACAAGGGTTAAACCTTCAGACACTATTGCGTCAGTTATGTTTGGTAAATTCTTAGAGGTGGATACAGAATATTCAACACCCAAAGCAATTTTACAATACGTTTCAGGTGGGTCAAAACACTTAAACTTATCAGATATAAATGATAAGTATATGTATAAGGGAGATGGTGTTGATTTAGAAAGTCCACAAGACAACCCCATACTAATCACAGATCCCGATTATTTTAATAGTTCAAATTTATCTAAATCAAATAAGGTAGTTGCGTTTGAAGTAAGTTTTGGAGATCAAAATCAACAAATGTTTAAAGGGATTAGTTTAGATCAAAAACAATTTAAAAACACTTATGAATCTAACCTTGCAATGGAAAGACTTGCAAAATCACAATCGGGATCGGGTATTTTACAGGTTGACACAAATTTATTTGATATATATAGAACAAGATCATATACGTGTACTGTAACCGCATTGGGTAATGCAATGATACAACCAACAATGTATTTCCAACTCAAGAACGTACCACTATTTGAAGGTGCGTATTGGATTGTAGAAGTGTCACACGCAATTGCTAACAATTCTATGACAACAACCTTCAAAGGGCAGAGAATACCGAAAGACCAGTTACCAAACCCTAAAGATTCATTTATTGCAACATATCGTGTTCTATTTGATAAGATACTTAAAAGAGCAATCGCGAAACAAAAGGTTGATGAATCAAACGCTATAGAAGAAGGTAAATATGTAACGATAACAACTAAAGATGGTAGTTTTAGTACGGATTATCAGTCACCGATTAAAGGGGAAACTATAATTAAAGAGGTGGGATATAACAAATATGGTATTCCGTTTAATGGAAAAGATGGTAACACCACAATACAAAAAATTGATTATCGAGGTAACTACTCCGCAAATCACGGTACATGGTTAAGGGCTCGTGTAGATCGAGTTGAACCTTACCTATCAGGCAGTAATGATTTGGGGTTAAGTAATTTCGCGAAAGGGTTAACGGTTAATCCGAGTCAAGTTAAGTGGTCGGAAATAAAAGGAAGAACAACATCAGAGTATTTTTATACCGCACCTTTTAATATGAATGTGTTAAAAGATAGTACACCTCTTTTTGGAAGTCCAACAATTACAACCTTTTATAATCCAAAAAATAACTTACGTAAAGAAATACCACACAACTCCGTTCTTGATCGAGGATTAGGTCCTACGTATCTTGATAGAAATATTGAGGGTGCAATTGATTTCGGTAGTAGAGGTGAATACGGAATAACGATGTCTCAAATACTAATGAAAGATTTAAAGTTAAGTAAGGGTGATGTTGTTTATTTTTTATTCAATTAAGAGAATTACCAATAATGTGATATTTATAATAAAACGACAAAATTATGGACAATAAAAAAGCGGGTTCTGCTATTGAAAATTTCTTATCAAATAAAAAGGTAAGAAACCTTAACGAAGACGGTACAGAGCAAGAAGTATGTGATATGAATACAGGAGTATGTCACACTCTACGTACTAAAGACGGTCTTGTTGAAAGAATTAATAAAAGATATCTTACCGATGACGGTAGACAACTATTAAGCGATTAACCATGAGTTTAGAAAAACAATTACAAGAAGAGTTAAATAGGTACAATAGTATTAATAACTATGGCAAAAAACCTATAAATGAACAAGAAGAATTAGACCCTACAGATTTACCTACTGGTGATGCACCTGAAGGTGATGCACCTGTCGATGACATACCTGTTGATGATGTACCTGTTGATGATGTACCTGCTGATGATGCACCTGTTGATGTTGAGGAACCAGCTGGTGATTTCGACACGGAAGAAATTGATATCACTGATTTGGTTAATATGACACAAAATATCAAAAATGATTTAGATTCAAGTAAATCAGATAATGATGCTGTTTTAGGTAAAATGGGTGATCTATTTGGTAAGCTTGATGATTTAGAATCTAAACTTTCTCAGATGGATGATGTAATGACTAAAATTGATGGTCTTGAAAGTAAGGTTACTCAAATGAAAGAACCAACACCACAAGAAAAACTTGAAATGAGATCTTTAGACTCATATCCATTTAATCAAAATCCAAGTGACTTCTTTTCACAGAAACAAAGTGAAATGAAAAAAAGTGGTAAAAACGAATATGTGATTAGTAAGTCTGATTTAGAGGATATAAATTCAGGTGAAATGAGAGCTTCATTTGGAGAAAAAGAAGACGAAGACGATTATTAATATGAACTTAAGTGGTAATGTAAAATTTTTTCTTGAGATTCAATCACAACTCAAAGTACTACATTGGCAAACCAAGAGTCACGCCAAACACCTTGCGTTTGGAGAAACATATGATGTGTTAGATGACCTAATAGATAATTTCGTAGAAATTGCTATGGGTATATATGGTAGATTTAAATTAGAAGAAGAGGAAACGAACATATCAATTCAAAATCTTTCTGACATCGATTTACTTGGAATGATCAAAACAGTTAGAAGTAGTCTACATCAAATGGAGATAAATCCAAAAGATACTGATCTGTTAAACATCAAAGACGAAATATTGGCACAGATTAATAAATTATCTTATTTACTGACACTCAAGTAAAAACAACATTTTTTAAATTAATAAAGTCCAGGGGGTTGACCTTTGGACTTTTTTTGTGTATATTTTATTATAAACAAATAAATATTTAAATTATGAGTACAATCGACGCGATACTGAATCAGTATCAAAAGAACAACAATCCATCCGCAGGCGGAAACAGAATCTCAAGTGAAGAAAGACTAAAAAGATACTTCACAACCATCTTACCGAAAGGAACGAGAAATGGTGAAAAAAGACTTCGTATTCTACCAGCCACTGATGGAGGGTCACCATTTGTAGAAGTAAAATTCCACGAACTCCAAGTTAATGATAACTGGATGAAAATATATGACCCAGCACAAGTAGGTGAGAAATCACCATTAAACGAAGTAAGAGATAGTTTACTTGCAACAGGAATTGAGGAAGACAAAAAAACCGCAAGAACCTATAATGCAAGAAAATTCTACATCGTTAAAGTTATCGATAGAGATAACGAAGAAGACGGACCTAAATTTTGGAGGTTCAAACATAACTACAAACAAGAAGGACCTTTAGATAAGATCTTTCCAATCTTCAAGAACAAAGGTGACATTACTCACCCAACTGAAGGTAGAGATTTAATCTTGTCACTTTCTTTAAACAAAGCACCTAATGGTCGTGAGTACACAACGATTAGTTCTGTAATGTATGAAGATGTTGGACCTTTATCGACAGATCCTGAACAGGCGAACGCATGGGCAAACGACACACAAACGTGGGAGGATGTTTATTCTAAAAAACCTATTGAGTATTTGGAATTGGTTGCATTGGGTGAAACACCAAGATGGGACAATGACCAAAAGAAGTTTGTAGGAACCAATGAACCAACAACTGTTGAATTTTCAAATCCGACACCTGTTGTAGATCCACAAAGTAAAGAAACCAAATCGGATGATTTACCATTTTAACTAAATAACCTATGGGTCCCCACCTCAAAAAAAGTTTGATGGAAACATCTGGTGGAGCAAGAAACCGACCATTTGTCGGCCCCGAGAGTGGGGACCCTTTTATATTACAAATATGGCAATAAAGAAAAAAGATTTCAAAAGTATCAAAGCGAAGTTTTCTAAACAGGCTAAATTTAAGTCTGATAGATTTTTTGATTTAGGTGATGCTTTTTTAGATGCTACGGGTTTACCAGGACCGGCAATGGGACATATTAATATGATGTTAGGTCATTCTGATACGGGTAAAACAACGGCACTTGTAAAAACAGCGGTAGACGCACAAAAGAAAGGTGTATTACCTGTTTTTGTTATTACAGAACAAAAGTGGGATTTTCCACATGCTAAAATGATGGGTCTCGAAGTTGAGGAGTTAGTTGATGAGGAAACAGGAGAAATTGAATATGATGGATTCTTCCTTTTTAATAATGAGTTCCAATACATAGAACAAATTACTGATTACATAAACGAATTAATAGACGCTCAGAAGAAAGGTGAATTGGAATATGATTTACTATTCTTGTGGGATTCGGTTGGTTCAGTACCATGTAAAATGACTTTTGATGGTAAAGGTGGTAAACAACACAACGCATCAACGTTAGCTGATAAAATCGGAATGGGTTTAAATCAGAGAATTTCGGGTTCAAGAAGAGTGGATTCAGAATTTACAAATACACTTGTTATTGTAAATCAACCATGGGTAGAACTACCTGACAATCCATTTAGTCAACCAAAGATTAAGGCGAAGGGTGGAGAATCAATATGGTTAAACTCTACACTTGTATTTAGATTTGGTAATCAGAAGAATGCGGGTACTAACCCAATTGCGGCAGTTAAAGATAAGAGAAAAGTGAGATTTGCTACAAGATCTAAAATCTCAATCATGAAAAATCATGTAAATGGACTTGGGTATGAAGATGGTAGAATTATACTAACATCACACGGGTTCTTATCAGGTAAAGACGCAACTGAAGAGAAAAAGTCGTTAGAGGCTTACAAATTAGAACACGCCGCTTTATGGAAAGAAAAACTCGGTATTGAGGGTGAATTTGATTTAAAAGAAGAAAAAGAATAGATTGTTGAACCTTATAACAGGTGATAAATGTCAGTATTATTAGTAGACGGAGATAACTTACTTACGATTGGATTTTATGGAGTAAAAAATTACTTCTATAAAGGAGAACACATCGGTGGGTTATATCATTTTATCAACACATTAAGAAAATCGTTTGAGTTATATAAACTCGATAAGATAGTTGTTTTTTGGGATGGTGAAGATGGTGCGGCTACTCGTAAAAAGATGTACTCACGTTATAAGGAAAACCGAAGACAAAGAATTCGTTCCGACAAGGAAAAAGAATCCTACACAAAACAGAGAAGAAGAATCCAACAATACCTTGAAGAACTTTATGTTAGACAAGGTGAGTTTGATTTTTGTGAAGCGGATGACTGTATTGCAGAATACGCACAAAATAGTGAAGAGAATACAATCATCTATTCCTCTGATGGGGATTTGGCTCAGTTAGTGTCTGACACCACAAGGGTATATAACCCATCTCACAGGAAACTTTATAGTCAAAATGATATAATTCAATACGAACATCAAGAACTACACATACAGAACGTTAAAATCGTTAAGATGGTATGTGGTGATCGATCTGATAATATTACAGGTATCTATAATTTAGGAATAAAGAAAATATTAAAACTATTCCCTGAGTTGAAGACAAAACCAGTGACTTTAAAAGAAATTATTGAACGTTCAAATCAGTTATTTGAGGAAGATAAGAATAATAAAACAATAAAAAACCTTTTAACAGGGGTTACCAAATATGGTATTTACGGTGAGGAGTTTTTTAACCTCAACGAAAGTATCGTTAGTTTAGACCAACCGTTTCTCACGGCAGACGCTCGAGAAACAATCACCGACCTTATCCATGAAAATTTGGATCCCGAAGGAAGATCCTACAAGAACACGATGAAGATGATGATGGAAGATGGTATGTTCACCGTTCTCCCTAAATCAGATGATGCGTGGATAAAGTTCCTCAACCCTTTTTTACGACTAACTCGTAAAGAAAAAAATAAAAGAATTATAAAATTTAAAAATCATGACTAATAACGAATCAACTAAAGTAGAATTTTTATTATCCCTAAGTGGTAATATAATTTGTCAAAGATTCTTCAATGTGAAGGATTTTAATCATAAAGCGAAAAGATCTTTAGATATTAGCGCAGATGTTTCAAATATTTGTGAAGAAATTTCAAACGATTTGAAAGAAAAAACATTGGATTTTCTTAGTAGTAATCAAAACTATTTTCCCGTTTTGGACTCTGGTAACACATCTGAAGCAGAAGAAGAAGAGTACTTTTTACTTGAACTTAAGTTAAATGACGCAGTATTTATTCAAAGGATATTCGCTGCACATGTCTTTCCACCTAAGGTAAGATACTCGGTAGACATTAGACCAAAACTCAGAAGAATTTTAAACGATTTATCTGAGACCTTATCATACGATGATGTGACCACAAATTACATGTCATATGACTTAACAAAGTAGAATAATAATATAAAAATTTGAGATAATCATGCAAGAAAAGAATTTCGGTGAGTTGGGTAATCAGTTCCAACAAACGTTAATAAAATCAATAATCGAAGACAAAAAATACGGGGAACAAATCCTCGAAGTTTTAGACAGTAAGTATTTTGATAATATCACTTTTAAGTACATTGTACAAAATGTAAAAGAGTTATTTAATACTTACAATTCGAGAGTACCTGACTATGAAACAGTCAGACAAAAGATTACCGAAAGTTCACTTGCAAACCCTAAAACAAGTAAGATTCACATTGATACGTTAGATGCAATTGAAAATTTAGAAGATCCTGTACATACACCTTCGTTTGTAAAGGACACGGCACTAAATTTCTGTAAACAACAGAGTTTAAAAAAGACTTTGAAAGACGTTGATAAATTAATACATGGTGGTGATTTTCAATCCTACGATAAGATTGAAGAAATGATTGCTGAAGCACTTCAAGTGGGTGTTTCGGACGATGTTGTTGTGGATATCTTAGATAATATTTCTGACGCATTGGAGAATGATATGAGGACTCCAATTCCAACAGGTATCAATGGTTTAGATAATTTACTTGATGGTGGATTATCACACGGTGAATTAGGTATGGTATTAGCACCAACAGGAACGGGAAAAACAACAATACTAACTAAGTTTGCAAATACCGCAGTTAATCAGGGTAAAAATGTGATTCAGTTTTTCTTTGAAGATAGTAATGCACAAATCCAAAGAAAACATTTTACTGTGTGGTCAGGAATTGAAGCAAAAGAACAAAGTCAAAATAAAGACTATGTCCAACAAAAGATTGAAGAGGCAACAAGTAGGGAAGGTTTTGGTAGTCTTAAGTTAGTTAGATTACCTAATGGAACTTCAACGACGGGTGACATTAAAAGGATTATTAGAAAAGTATCTGCACAAGGACAAAAACCCGACTTAGTACTTATCGATTATATTGACTGTCTTACTTCTGATAAGTCAATAAATGGTGAAGAGTGGAAAGGTGAGGGTGCAATTATTAGGTCTATAGAATCTATGTGTCATGAAATGAATATCGGTGTTTGGACCGCAGCTCAAGGTAACAGACAATCAAGTACTGTGGATGTACCAGGTGTTGACCATTTCGGTGGTTCTATTAAAAAGGCACAATCATCACACATCATTTTATCTATATCAAGATCAAATGAACAAAAAGAAAACAAAACCGCTAACGTGACTTTAGTTAAATCACGAATTGGTCAAGATGGTATTACCTTCAGTGACTGTAAGTTTGATAATGCAATGATGGACATCGTTCTTGAGGAACAGATGACTATGTTAGGATTTGAACAAAATAAAGTTCAGAGAAATACTGAGAGAGCGGCTCAATTGTACAAACAATCTCAAGGAATAAAGCAATAATTAAATTAAAATAAGATGACAGAAAAAATTTTACAAGAAAACGCAGGACGATTTGTCCTTTTTCCAATAACACATAATGATATTTGGAAGTACTATAAACAACAAGAAGCAAGTTTTTGGACTGCTGAGGAAATTGACTTACAACAAGATGTAAGTGATTGGGCCAATAAATTAAATGATGATGAAAGACATTTTGTAAAACACGTATTGGCGTTTTTTGCGGCGTCTGACGGTATCGTTAATGAAAATCTCGCGGAGAACTTCATTAATGATGTACAATACACTGAAGCAAAATTCTTCTATGGTTTTCAAATTGCAATGGAGAATATTCACTCAGAGACTTATTCACTATTAATTGATTCATTAATTAAAGACACGGTAGAACAAGATAGATTGTTCAACGCAATTGAAACTATCCCCGCAATTCAAAAGAAGGCGGAATGGGCACTTCAATGGATTGAATCTGACTCATTTGCAGAGAGACTTATTGCATTTGCAGCGGTAGAAGGTATATTCTTCTCAGGATCATTCTGTTCTATATTTTGGTTAAAGAAACGTGGTTTAATGCCAGGTCTAACATTCTCTAATGAATTAATTTCAAGAGATGAAGGATTACACTGTGATTTTGCGTGTCATTTGTATAACAACCATATTGAAAACAAACTACCTGAAGGAAGAATTGAAGAAATAATCTTATCGGCTTTAGAGATTGAAAAAGAATTTATACTTGAGGCTTTACCAGTGAGATTAATTGGTATGAATGCAGACTTGATGGAACAATATTTAGAATTCGTTACCGACAGATTATTAGATTCATTGGGTATTGAAAAGAAGTTTAATACTGAGAATCCATTTGATTTTATGCAAAATATTGCATTACAAGGAAAAACTAATTTCTTTGAGAAGAGAGTTGCTGAATATCAAAAAGCGGGTGTTAATACCGACGAAGGTGAGGATTTAGACTCTGCATTTGGTGAAATGGATTTTTAAAATATATAAGATATGAAAGTAAAAAAAAGAGATGGTTCCTTAGAGGAAATGAGATATGATAAGATCACAAGAAGAATTTCCTCGTTGTGTTCTGATTTAAATTTAGATTATGTTGACCCAACATATATTACCTTAAAAGTTACACAAGGTATATATGATGGTATTTCTTCAACTGAATTAGATACGTTGGCGGCTGAGACTGCTGCGTCAATGACCACTACACACCCTGACTACGCAAAGTTAGCGGGACGTTTAGCGGTGACTAACTTACACAAAACAACACCAAAGAAATTCTCACAATCTATTAAGGAATTGTATTCATTCATAGAACCGAGAACAGGACAAGAATCTTCTTTGATATCTGATGAACTTTTTGATTTCGTTAAGAAGAACAGAGCGGTTATTGATGGTGCGATTGTACAGGAAAGAGATTTTGATTTTGATTACTTTGGGTTTAAAACTTTAGAGAGATCTTACTTACTCAAGATTGGTGAACGTATAGTCGAGAGACCACAATATATGTATATGAGAGTGGCAATGGGTATATGTGATGGTGATATTGAAATGGGGTTAAGAATCTATGATGATTTATCACAACACTTTTACACTCACGCAACACCAACATTATTTAATGCTGGTACTCGTAGACCACAAATGTCTTCATGTTTCCTAATTGGAAACAAAGGTGATGATATTAATGGTTTATTTGACACGATTCAAGACGTTGCGAACATATCTAAGTGGGCTGGTGGTATTGGACTACATGTTCACGATGTAAGAGCAAAGGGTTCTTATATTAAAGGAACTGGTGGTGAATCTGATGGTTTGTTACCTATGATGAAAACGTACAATGAGGTTGCTCGATGGATTAATCAAGGTGGTAAAAGAAAAGGTTCTTTTGCTGTGTACCTTGAACCATGGCACGCCGATGTTTTTGAATTCATTGACCTAAGAAAGAATCACGGTAAAGAAGAAATGAGAGCGAGAGATTTATTCCTTGCAATGTGGACCCCTGATTTATTTATGCAAAGAGTACAAGAGGATGGTGATTGGACACTATTTTCACCTGATGAAGCACCTGGACTCTCTGATGTTTATGATTCACCCGATAACAAAAACTTTACTGAATTGTATGAAAAATATGAAAGTGAAGGAAAAGGTCGTAGAGTTTTAAAGGCGAGAAAATTAATGGATGCTATCTTGACCGCTCAGATCGAGACAGGAACACCATATATGTTATATAAAGATGCCGCTAACTATAAATCAAATCAACAAAACTTAGGGACAATTAAGTCTTCTAACCTTTGTACTGAGATTATCGAATATTCATCACCTGAAGAACAGGCGGTGTGTAACTTAGCATCTATTGCATTACCAAAGTATATTATTGACGGTGAATTTAGTCATGAATTATTATATGAGTATGTTTATCAAGTAGTTAAAAACTTAAACAATGTAATTAATTTAAATTTCTATCCAACAAAAGAAACAAAAAAATCTAACTTCCGTCACAGACCTGTAGGTCTTGGTGTTCAAGGATTGGCAGATGTCTTTTGTATTTTAAAAATACCTTTTGAGTCAGAAGAAGGGGATACTCTTCAGACTGATATTTTCGAGACGTTATATTTTGCGGCAATGACATCATCTAAAGATCTTGCTGAAAAACATGGACCATATGAAACAATTAGTGAATCACCGATTGAGAAAGGTATTTTCCAATATCAAATGTGGGGATTAAAAGATGAAGATCTATCTGGTAGATGGGACTGGTCATCACTTAGAAAAGAAGTGATTAAGTTCGGTGTTAGAAATTCCCTATTAGTTGCACCGATGCCAACCGCGTCTACCGCACAGATCCTTAATAATAACGAAGCATTTGAACCATTCACAACGAACCTATATTCGAGAAGAACGTTGGGTGGTGAATTTATTGTAATAAATAAACACTTGGTTAATGAACTTATGTCTGTCGGTTTATGGGGTGATGAGATTAAAGATAAATTAATTATGGAAAATGGGTCAGTACAAAACATACCTGAAATTCCAACAGAAATTAAAGAAGTCTTTAAAACCGTATGGGAAATGTCACAAAAGAGACTTCTGAATATGGCGGCTAATAGATCGGTATTTATTGACCAATCACAATCACTAAATCTTTTTATCAGTAATGCTACTAAAGCAAAACTATTGGCGGCACACCTACATGGGTGGAAGTTAGGTTTAAAAACAGGTATGTATTACTTAAGAACAAGATCGGCGGTTGACCCACTTAAAGGTTTAGGTGTGAATACATCTAAAAAGAAAACACCTGAGGTTGAACCACAAAAAGAAGTGGTAGAAAACCCAATACCAACATCTAATTCACTTTTAAGTGAAAATAAAGAGTTAAAAATGGTAACTAATCAGGATATTAGACCTGACGATTCACCATTTGATTGTGAAGGATGTGGTTCTTAGAACTAAATTTTACTCTTTTTTTTAAAAACCTCCTTAATTGGGGGTTTTTTATTTAATACCATTTTAGTAATGTTTATATTTATTAGTATGGCAGTAACCTATGGAATTGACTTTCCTTTTAGAGAAAGTACAACAGGAGATTATTTAAAGTTAACCACTACACCCGAAAAAGAGGTAAGGGCTAACCTTATACACCTTATTTTGACTAAGAAAGGTAGTAGATATTATTTACCTGAGTTTGGTACAAGAATATATGAATATATATTTGATCAAAATGATATGGTTACTTTTAATTTAATAGAAGAAGAAATACGAGAAGGTTGTAAGAAATACTTACCAAACTTAGATATAAATTCAATAAAGGTACAATCTGCAGAAGATGATACAGATCCAGTAACAACTGTTGATGAAGAAACAGATGATAGGTTATTCAGATTGGGAGACTCATCAACTAAACCGTATACCGCAAAAGTTAAAATAGACTATACGGTTAATAATGGTGCGTTTAGCTCATCAGATTTTGTTATAATTAATATATAAAATGGCGAAGAAAATATCATATTCAACAAGAGATTTTGCAGGACTAAGAGAAGAACTTGTTAATTTAAGTAAAGAGTACTATCCTGATTTAGTTAAGAATACAAATGACGCATCTATATTCTCGGTGTTGTTAGATTTAAATGCTGCGATTGGTGATAACCTACACTATCACATTGATAGGGTTTGGCAAGAGACTATGTTGGATTTCGCACAACAAAGAAAATCTTTATTTCACATTGCAAAAACGTACGGTATGAGAATACCAGGTAATCGACCATCGGTATCATTATGTGACTTATCAATTAATGTTCCTGTAAGAGGAGATAAAGAAGACGAAAGATACTTAGGGGTTGTTAGATCAGGAGCTCAAGTTTCGGGTGGTGGTCAAACATTTGAAACTATTGAAGATGTAGACTTCTCAAACCCATTTAATAATAAGGGCGAACCAAATAGATTAAAAATACCTAATTTTGATAGTAATAATAAATTAATATCATACACAATAACTAAACGTGAAGCGGTAGTAAACGGTGTGTCAAGGGTATATCGAAGAGTAATTACCTCACAAGATCAAAAACCATTTTTAAAACTATACTTACCTGAACAAAATGTTTTGGGTGTGGTATCGGTTATACATAAAGAAGGGACAAACTTTACATCAAACCCATCTTCTTCAGAATTTTCAAACTCATCAAATAAGTGGTATGAGGTAAATTCTTTAATGGAGGATAAAGTTTTTATCCCAAACCCAACTTCGTCGTCAGATAAAAAGAATTTTATTGCCGGTGACAACAAAAGGGTAACAAATAAATTTATTAGTGAATACACACCAGAAGGTTACATGTCAGTGACTTTTGGTTCAGGAACAATAGATCCATTAGATAACTTAGATGCGTTCAATGACGGGTCATTAAAAGTAGGTCTTGGGTCTTATTTAAATAACTTATCGTTAGGTGCAACACCAAAAGCAAATAGTACGATTTTCATAAAATACAGAATAGGTGGTGGTAAAAACACGAATTTAGGTGTTAATGTCATCACAAGTGTAGATAATGTGGAATTTAATGTAAGCGGTCCGTTGACCAATGTAAATAATCAAGTAGTACAATCATTGAGAGTTGCAAATGTAACTCCCGCTGTTGGTGGAGCTGATCAACCAACAATCGAAGAAATTAGAAATATGGTTGGATATAACTTTTCAGCACAAAATAGAGCGGTTACACTTAACGATTATAAGTCATTAATAGAAACAATGCCATCAACATACGGAGCACCTGCAAAGGTTAATGTGATGGAAGAAGACAATAAAATTAGAATTAAATTACTTTCATATAATAGTGATGGTAGTTTGACTGATACAGTTTCAACAACACTAAAGAATAACATTTTGAATTATTTATCTAACTATAGAATGATAAATGATTATTTAGATATTGTTAGTGGTGAGGTAATTGATTTAGGTTTAGAAATTGATTTAGTTATTGATAAAAACACAACACAAACCGATGTTTTAAAAGACGTAATAGAATCTGCGACAAACTACTTTACCATTGAGGGTAGAAAAATGGGTGATCCGTTATTCGTTGGTGAGTTAAAGAAAACCATTGGTGATGTCGTAGGTATTGTTAATGTTGTTGACTTAAGAGTGTTTGGTAAAACCGAGGGAGAATACTCAATGGCAGAAGTGTCACAAGGTTACGTTAGTGAAGAAACTAAGGAAATACAACAGTCAGACTCTACAGTCTATATGAAAAATAACCAAATCTTTCAAATTAGGTTCCCTAAGAAAGATATTAAAGTTAGAATAAAAACTCTCTCTTCCACTACATTTTAATTAAGTTTTTCTGTATTATTATTATAATGGGAAAATAGGTTGTAATCTATTTATATTATATGGTACAAAAACACAGAATACGAACTGAGATAGGGCAAGATCAAAAATTGACTGTTGAATTAAAACAGGACTATGATCTTTTAGAAATCCTTTCTCTTAAATTTACACAACAAGACGTTTATGCTTCGCTTTGTGCGGACTATGGTGTTGTTGCGGGACGTATTTCTGTAAATGATGGTTATGGTGTTGCTAATGCGAGGGTGTCAATCTTTATACCGTTAAGTGATGAAGATAGTGATGACCCAATTATAAGTGCGTTGTATCCATATACTTCAACATCCGAAACAAATGACGACGGATATAGGTATAATCTACTACCATCAAGAAAACAACACACTGGACATACACCTACGGGTACTTTCCCCGACCAAGAAGATATCTTGGGTAGAGAAGAGGTTTTAGAGGTTTATGAAAAATATTATAAGTATACTGTAAAGACTAACGATTCAGGTGATTTCATGATATGGGGTGTACCTGTTGGACCACAAATAATACATGTGGATGTTGATATGTCAGATATGGGATGTCAGTCACTTGTACCTTATGATTTTATATATGAAGGTGTATCCGAACAAAAGTTTGAAAATGGGTACACGTTTATGAAGTCTAATAATATTTCAGGGTTACCTCAGATTACAACATTTGAAAAAAGTATTGAAATTTATCCTTTTTGGGGTAATGAAGATTTATGTGAGATTGGTATTACAAGGACTGACTTTGATTTAAAAGAACAAGGAATCCGTATTGAACCATATTCCATTATGATGGGTGGATCTTTCACTGATAGTGGTAAAGAATCAGTAAGAGTTAGATGTAACGTAGACAATCAAATGGGTGAAAAATGTGCATTAACAACTGGTAAAGGTGATGTTGAGGCAATACGATTTGATGGTGAATACGAATTAAACGGAGATGGATCTATAAACTATCGAAGACCTAAACTTGAAGTGGTTGGGTTAGATACTGAGATTGATGACGACGGTAATTTCTTTTTCAGAGTTCCAATGAACATGAGATACGTAATAACTAACGAATTTGGTGAAACGGTAACAACAAAAGATAGAAATAAAGGTATTGCAACAAGAGGAACTTATAGATTTAGATTTTCTCTTCAGAATGATAATGGAGCAAAGAAACAATACCGTGGTAAATATTTAGTACCTCAGATCAAAGAGTATCAATCAGGTCCTAACCCCGATCCTAAATCATATGCATTTTCAACGGACATTGACGACTACCATAATGACGCAATTGACGATATAAGTGGTGAAGGTAATGATGAAAGATATGCAAATGATTACTTCTATTCATTTAGATATAATAGAGTATATACACCCTCTTTATTTATTAATCAATATAATAATACAGGATGGTGGGAAAGAGCCTTTAATTTTTTAGTAAAGGATAAAAATGAGTCATTTATTGGTATTAAAGAAATACAACCATCAATTGAAGAAGATTGTCCGAATAATAATCAATACTTCCCCATTAATGATGCTGTAAGTAATTTTAAATTTAAATTTTTAATAATAATAATTCTTAATTGGTTTGAAAAAACTTACTTACTAATAACACAATTCGTTATTGATAGTGTGATTGAGGTTATTTTTGATATTTCAGACGCGATTAATAAACGTATATTAAGAAAGGCGTCCAAAAAAGTTGCAAAATTTGCACGAAATATCCAAAAATCTACCATACGATCTCTTGGACTTGTTAATTATCCTGACTGTTATGAATGTAACAATGACGATAATGTTGATATTAATAATATTAGTGGTGGGGGTAGTACACAAGATTATGTTGTTGTTGCATCTGGTGATGAAGAAGATTATGCAACACTTTCAGGGGCAACCATTATCCAAACCAACGTTACAGGTACTCACGGTTTCGATGTTAACCAAACTCTTGGTGAACCAGACGAAAGTCTTTATATTTCATTTAGTGGTGGTAACCAACAAGAAAAAAACTATATAATAAGATTTATTACTGTTCCAGAGGTTATGGGTGTTGATTCAGACGGTAATCCTATAGTTATATCACCTGCGGAGTATGCATACTATTTTGTGGGGTTTGGGTCTGACTATGCTGAAGATGCAGACTTCACATCACCTAACCTTGGTGGGATTATGAGTGATTTATATGAAACCGTTCTATTTGCAAATGGATATACTGGTGCACCATATCCTGAGACCCTCGCGGGTACGGCATTGGCCAATTCGGGCCAAGTCACAATTGATACTGTGTATTTTGTGTCTGAATTATCGGAGACAAGTAATCCTATTACTGAGGCTGAGAGTGGGTGTGATAAGTATGATGTAATATATGATGGTGGGTCAAATGGTGGTATGAATTTAGGTCATTGGGCGGGAACAGCGGATTATTCGACATTAGTACCAAATCCAGATGGTTTTACATCAGGATACCCTTCTGATATATTTGAAGATGCTGGCGACCCTGACTGTCAACCGCGTAACCCCACTAACATCAATGTAACGGTATCAGAATATGTTCCTGAGAACAGTAATTGGACTTCCAAAAGAGGTAGAAGGTGTGCTTTGACAAAACACGGTAAAGGTACGGCATCAGGATATAGTGAGTTTAGAAATGGTAATTACACGATAGTTGGTGATGCGGGTAGGAATGCTAATTTAATAAGGGATTATTCACAAAGAAAGTTATTAGGTAAACTAATGTGTGCGGGAATTACATCCTACACATTTTCAAATAGTTGGTTAAACGGGTCACTTTATTTTTTCCAGTTCAGAAGACGAAGGGGAGGTAGTTCCGCAAAATACTGTAAGGATTTAATATTCAGAAAAACAGATGAAAATGGTGCTCACTACTATTACCGTTCAACACCATATGATAACGGTAATTTTATTGGTAATAGAACCTCAACTCATGACGTTGAGATTAATTTTCCAACAACAATAATGGATTTAGGTCCAAGAAATATGTATATAAAAGAAATATGTGTGGATCCTGAATTAGATGTTAATTGTTCCGTTTCTAAAAGTATTGGTGCTACTTCATACCAAGACATTGGTGATTTAATGGAGTATGTTATACAATCCAAAGAGATCAAAGAAAGGGGTAAGTTACAAGCAAAGGATTTATTCGATAAAAGAGGTGGTGGTAAATTAGATGGTGACGTTGCCCAACTTTTAAATTTCAATTCACAAATGGGGATATTTGGTTATGAAGATGAAGATATTGAAAGTCCATACTACCCACCAGGTGGGGCATTTGTTTATGATGGGAAGGGACCAGTTGGGGTTGATTTTAGATTTTCTGAAGATGATGAAGATACTGCAATAATAGAAAAAGATGGTACATTAATGAGATTGTGTATTAATGAAGCGGGTAACCTGACAGAAACGGCTCAAGATATTCCATACTATAAATGGAACAAACGAGGTGATGGGTTTGGTTCAGATACAGGATTATCTGAATCTCAAGATTGGGTTCGAGCTACAATTCACTCAACAAAATATCAAGGAGGATGGACATCCCCCACATTAATGGAACCTACACCACCACCACTTGTAAATGCGGGAGGAGACCCAACAGACGAAATAAATGAACACTATTATAATGGTGCTATTCTTCCACCAATAAGGGATTGTGTGAATGATAATTATAATGAAACAGAAATACCAATAGGTGGTCCTTTTTTCTTTTACTTCGGTTTAAGAACAGGAAAAACGGCTTGGAATAAGTTTGTACAAAAATTCGGACCATTATGATAAAAAAGAAAATTGTACACCCAACAAAAAGATATAGTGGGTCAGACGCAGAAAATTTAAATTTAAAGATTGGTCTTGAAAGAGATGAGGAATTATTACGCGAGGGTGATAGAACTATAATCCTTGACATTGCGGAACTATATAAAAAGGAAAGGAATGAAAGTACCAAGTATAAAATATTTGGTAAAACTAAAATGATATTTCGTAATCTTTATTCGGGAACCACAACATATGATCCATTAAAAAATAGACTTTATGATTTGGGTGATGGATTAGATTCAAATTGGGAAGGATATCTACCGTATGATGAATTAGCTTTCATAAGAAGAGATACTGTTAGAGAAGTATCTAATATGGTTCAACCATCATCCTCTACGAATATTGGTGATTTCAATCAAACAATATCATTAGAAGGACCCACAGATCATTCTACAATAACTGTTTTAGATTCGGCATCATGGAATTGGAATTTTCATATAAGTTATGTCTATGACCATGACAGTTCTCATCCGATGAGGTATACGTTATCAGGAGCAACCACCTATGACTTTACCGCAGAATCGGGGGTTCCTTTTAGAGTTGATGTTTACGACACATCATACCAACTAACAAGTCCTATAAAACATAATATGTCTTTAGGTGAGTATATTATTCTTTCGGGTAATACACTAACATCAGCAAATGTAGAGGACAGAGTATTTAATGTCTCATCTGTGGGTGATAATAATTATGAATCTGAATTATATATCATAAACATATCAAAATCAGAATTTACTACAGCTCAAATAAGTGTTATGGATTCAATAGGTGTTGTTTTTGGACAACGATGTTTGGATAGAACCAATGTTTCACAAACCACTTCAAAATATTATGTACACAAACATAAGACAATTACTACCGTAGATGATTGTATTATTGATAATGCGGGATTTGAAACACCAATTTTTGAAATTGAAAGAAAATTACAATTTGAAACCGCTGACGGTAGAAACGATGTATATATTGAACAAAATAGACCTGAATCAGTACTATACCATTTCAAAAATGCAATAGACATAAAGGGGTTGAGAAACAATTTAGGGTACACACCAACGAATGTATACCTAACAACCACATTCAGAAATAAAAGTGGGTATTTTGAATATCCACCAAGAAACGGGTGGAAGTTTAATTTTCATAATACATGGGTAGATGAACAATATGATTATAATTTTTCAGGTTCTGACACTAATTTACCATTTACCACACAGAACATTAATGGACTTACTTTTAAAAGAGGTGATGAATTACCATTAGGGACTGTGTTGGACGGTGCGTTTGTTGAATATAACGAACAAGATTTTAAAGAAACGATATTAAGTGAAGGGTTTCATAAACTTACTAATGATTACACCATTTTTAACCATGGACAACTAAACACTGCAAGGTTTGGTGGTGTATCACAAACAAACCCAAGTGGGTTAATATATCAACCACATAATAGAATAAAATTACGGGAATTATCCCCTTACGTGGAAACCGCAAATACAAATAACATACATAATTTACCTGAAAACGTAATATACGACGAATTAAATGGTGTATGGAAATGGAGAGATTTATATGATCATGGATATGTTGATCCTGATAATTTTGGTACAAATCACCCATTTACTAATGGTCAACACTACGTCCAAAGTGACATAAACTTTTTGTTTAGAAATGAAGAAAGATTCCTTAATAAAGGTGTTGGGATCAAAAGTTTCACGAACGATGATGAAAACTGTTAAATGAAATTAAGAAACGTAAACGGAGATAAAAAAATAGTAATAGGAACTAATCAAAACTTTAGGACTGATGCTGGTTGGGATGAATCATTTCAAACGTATGAAAGAGAGGTTTTAGAGGATATAATTAATCCTGTGGAGAATTATGAAACGTGTAGGTATATTCATAAACCATACACCTCTAATGGTATTCAACAGAGTGATATATGGTTTTATTTCTACTTTAAAAAGAATAACTCGTATAATGTTGGGTTAGACTATTATACTGTGGGTATTGAACAGACCGATATAAATGTGACAACCTTAAAGAATAGTTTTTTCAAATTAGAATTTTATAAAACACCTGACAATGTTAAACCTAACAGACAAAATAGAAGATTGGTTTTCTCTAAAATGTTAAATCCAATGATTGGTGAAGAAGTTAAATTAGACTCAGGTCAAGAGTTAAAAATACCTGTGTTTATGGGTTCACCATTTAAGAATAAAGAAAATATGTATCTATTTTGGTTTGAGGATGATACGGTACTTGAAGAGACACTTTTAATCGGTGGTACATTTTTTATGACCGCTAAGTTTTACAATGCGTATAACGGTGAACGATCACAATTCACTAATAACCCATTAAGTGATTTATCAGTACCTACACAAGGTGAGGATTTTTATTACATAGTTAATATGGATAAAACCAATGCACCATCATATAACTACACCATATCTGAATATGATCCTGTTACAAACACCGCAGGAAATAGAATTGGTACGTCTGCATCACCAATTAATTTTTATGAAATGAAAGACACAACACCGTAATTATGGAAAATAATAGATATACATTAAGATTAAAATCAATAGAAACTGGTTCGTTAACGTCGTTAACCGACCAAACATGGTATGACCCGAATGATAACATTATTCCATGGTCAGGATCTAATGGTGTTTATATTGGTCCTGAAGTAAACGATGTTGTTTACAATTCGGGAAGTCTTAGTGAAGGATATTATAGATGGGGAGGAACGTCATGGAGTACAATAACAAGAGAAGAGGCGTATGATACCTACGACCTACCAGTTTATTTAGAGTCTACAGCGGATGAGATGGGTGGAATGGTTGGTTTTGATGGTGATATACAACAAACAGAGTTACTATGTAATTTTAATTATACAATAACAGGTGGAAATACTGTTAGGTTGTATAATTCTGTTGATCGAGACAGTCTAAAGATAATAGTAAATGAGACTTTCGATGTTGATTGGGGTGACGGTAATACTAACACAATTAGTGTCGGTACGGGTAATAACCTCTCATTTCTACAACACACATATAGTTCTAATGGAACGTATAATGTATCAATTTCATTAAATAATGTGTGGGCAAACAAAAAAACAACAAAAAAAATTACAGTACCTAAAAATATTTCGGTGAGTAACCCAAATGGAAATTTTGGTCCATTCACAATTCCTTACACATCGATAACAACAACACAAAATTATATCAATGATCTTGATATAACTGATAATGATTCAGATGCAACATTATATTTTGCCGGTATAGGTAGAAGTAGGATGTCTGAATTAAAAAAATATGGACAAAACACCTATAACGGTGTGGTGACGGGGACTGACAGTGTTGGACTAACGTATTCGGGTTATACTATTGACAACCTTACATATAGAGATTATGACGACGGTCACACAACAATAACAGGAACAACGACTTCTTTCCAACAGGAAGAAGTGTTTAATAAAATGTTAACGAGGAACGAACATTTCATCGGATTTATTGATGAACCATCCATTTATTCAGACGTGTTTGTTGAACGTGGAAAGCAAGGGGTGTTGGAAATGAATCTAAGGTTAGGTGAATTAGACAACGTTGGAGAATTATCTGTTTATGGAAATGGGTTTTTTAATGTAAAAAAACAATAGAATTATATTTATTAATTAAAAGAATATGGCAGTAGGTAGTTATGGCACAATTAGACCGGCAGATGTATCACCATCCGATGTGGAAATTTTCTTTCACTATGTATCGGGGAGGACCTCTACGGCACCTGTGCAATTTAAAAAATTAAATTCGGAGGATGTCCTAACACCTGTATATCATAATTCAGATACTACGGACAGTCCTAACGCACCTGATACAGAAATATTGGGTGGTTTATATAATCTTAAACTAAGTTCGTCTGATTTCGATGAGTTGGGTGTGTACACGTTACATATAAGACCCAAACAAATTAGAACAAGTATCACTGACTGTGGGATTTTAGCATCCTTACCATCGGTGAGAGGGATTATCGTAGATATTAGTAATGTTCCATCAGAGGACAGAAATAAATTCACACCTCAAGGATTGACTGGATACAGAATAGAATATTTAAATGATGACGGAACAAAAATACCTAATTTTTATAGGGTAGTTACGTCTTCATTCTACTGTACACCAATCGTATCAAATTTAACAAGTACATCACAGAAGGCTATTAGATATCAATATACTGACTCGACTACGAATCTTTTGTATCTAACGGTGACACCATCATCAGCACCAACAAATAGACCAAATACGGTTCCATTTATAGGTGAACCATCACAGAATATTATTTTAACAAATACATTCTTCAACCCAACAACAATTGAAGTTGATATGGTGGAACATGATGACACTACGTTAGCATACGCACTTTACGGTAATCAGTCTAAATCAGTATCTGATGGTATATATACCATCTATGACAAATCTGATAACATATACAAACAATTTAACTTATTCGAAATTAAAGATGAGTTTAATGAGACGTTATATGAAATTAGAGAAGAGAGAGATGAAATTGATGACACTAAAAATTTTGATGATATCCAAGAATAATGGCGAAAAGAAAAGTTCCAAGTCAAGCGGCAAGTGGAAGGGAAACCTTTAATGATAACTTGGTCGGTAACCAAATTACCGATGGTACAAGTCAGCTGACCTCTGCGAACTTTGCATTGGATAAAAACATACCTCAAAGAGATAGAAAGTCATTTCAATCAAAACCATTTTCCGAGTTTCTAACATTTGAAGATATCAAAGAAGAGGAACCAATCGAGAATGATGTTTCTACAACTACAACCGAAAGAAGAAAAGAAAAAGTAAGTTTTAGAAATTCTAAAGAGGATGGAGGTAAATCATTATTTGGTTCATTAAAACAAAGATTACAGGTATCAGTATCAAGAATTATTGGTAAGTTCCCTGCAGGGTTCTATGTTGATAAAGAGACACCTGTTGCATCTACAGTATTCACGGCATTAAACTCAGTATATAATAAAAAGACTAACGTCACTTCATTTCAGATTGAAAAAAGTAAAGTATTCAATCCGTTAGATATTATTCTTGATAAACCAAAGAGTAATACAATACCTGAAACTAAAAACATTATAAAGAGTTTTTATGATTCTTTTAAAAGGTACGATTTAGAAATTGATTCTATTTCATATGGGATTATAAGTTATACTGAGGTTAATAAAGATGGTTTAATTAGTTTAACAGTAAAAGGTGATCCTTTTGGTGGATTGGCAACGTATAGTGAAAGTTTCTTAATTAGACCTAACAATAATGTCGTTGAGGAATTTTTTGAGGGATTAGATGATTTAGAATCGATACTATTAAATCGTGAATCAAAAGTAAAATATACCGCAAAGTTTAGGGCGCCTGAAGATAGTTCAGATGGTTCAAAAACAGAATTAAAAACTAATCAAATCTCGTGGCCATTATATAGAGATAAATGGAATTTAAAGATATCGGGAAGTGCATATATAAGTTATGTTGAAGAGTTAAGTACACTCGGTGAACGAATTGACAACTATAAATCAAATGTGGTTTCAAGATTTTTAACAACCGCATCTTTATATGAATTCGATACTGAGGACAGAAGAATGGACTCTGCGACTCAATTACTTGGTCATAGTTTTGATAAGGTTAAAAAGTTTATTGATAACATAGCTTACATGAGAAATGTGAGTTACGATCGTATTAATAACTTACCTGATGTACTTCTAAAGAATTTATCTAACACTCTTGGTTTAGATACTCTTAATTTATTTGACGAAAAGAATTTACAAGATTCACTTTATACAAGAGTTGAGAGTCAGTACGACGGTATTGGTGTTGGTATGAATATGGTGGAAGCGGAGACTGAATTTTATAGAAGACTCCTTGTCAACCTTGCACACATTTATAAATCAAAAGGTACGAGAAAGGCTATCGAATTCTTCCTAAGATTTATCGGGGCACCTGAACCACTAATTAATATTAACGAATATGTTTACCGTTATGATCAAGTAAAAAAGACTACGAGTGATATTGACAGTGATGTTTACGATCTTATTCAAGGGGATAAAACATTTAAAGTCGCTTCATTATCAACAACAGGTTTTAGTTATAATAGTGTAACTACAACAGGAACCACACTTTACAATGATGAAGAATATCCCGTTAACCTTAGGGCGGATAGAGCACAATATGGTGATATAAAGGGTATTGAGAGTGAAAATCAAGACACTTTTTTCCAAAAAGGTGCTGGTTGGTATGAAATTACATTAGAACACAGGTCATCAACTGAATTGGATTCGGATAGATCCGATTTAACTTCTAACCCTAAAGTTATAAAAACAAAAAATAAAGATTTCACCTATGGTGAGGATTATTTTGACTTATATAGACAGTTTTCGGGGTTAGATTATGGTTATGAACTACACAATAAGGTTGATAACGATAAGACTGAGGTTTTAGAGGATGAAGATTCAAGAACACTTAATAGAAAAAACATCCAAATATATCTTTCATCGTCACAAGGTATTGACAATGATATATATAGACAAAGTAGAGAACTAAAAGTTACTTTTGGTCGTGCATCATTAGAACCACAGACAGGTTTCACCTTTGCTGAGTACACAGAACACGTTTTAAACGAACAAATACGTAACACACATATAATTCGGTATAAAAAGAATTATATACAGTTAGAGGACATATATGAAGGTTACCTATCAAAAGTAACTAACCCATATAGTCTACCAACGGTTAGTGAATTCATAAACCGAATGAGTCCTTATTGGACACAAGTGATTGAACAATTTGTTCCAGCTACAACATTGTGGACTGGTGGTAATATCATTGAAAATGGTAGAATTGGTAGGTCTAAATTTGAATATGAAAAACCATGTTTACCTAACGAATTTACACAAAACTTATTTCCTGATTTTGAAGATGTAATTGAGGAAGATTTAGAGACTATTTTAGGTGACCACGATAATTTTAGAGGACTAACGGTTGTTAGTGGTGTAACATACACACTTCATATAGATTTCAATGGTTTAACGTTTACTGGTGATACCGATATCGTTGTTAGTGGTGAAACACAAACAGTTTCGGGGTCAACATGTGATCAAATTATTACTAACCACAATCATGCGGGTTTATTTGATCCATACGAAATAACATCAGAATGCACTGACATTGAAAATGTCTACTTTGATAATAATAATTGTGCACAAACGGTTGAGTTTCTTGAATTTTCAGGAATAACAACGTTATCTCAAGAATCAATAACGAGTGGAGGTACTAAATTTGATAAATCGGTACACTTACCCCTATTATGTGATTTTAAATGTTATTTAGAACCTCAATTAGAAATTTTAGAATGTCTTTGGATTGATGAAATAAAAGATATTATTGATAATCAAATCAATAAGACATATTACAAAAGAACGAAATACGATGGTATTGGTGGTATAATAAATAACCATGCTGGATGGGAAGAATTTAAAGTAAGTGATAATAGTTCAATACTTACATCATTTACTAATGAACTTAGTGATACGACTAATGATGTTAATGGTATTTCAAAATCGACTGAAACGTATGATTATGAATTTGCACCTTTGTTAGACTATAGAATCTTTACAGATACAGACGGTATTCGAAAAATTGCAATTGTACCTTATGTTTATAACATACAACTATATACGTCAACAACTGGATCGAACAGAACGCAGGAAACTAATTTCATTGCCGTTGATTTCGATTGTTTAGATCCGAGTACGTTTGATTTTTATTTCGATTCGGTTTACTTAACAGGTACCACTAAGTGTGATCCTAAAGTTAAGGTTTACGGTGATGGTACAATGTACACACTACCTGAAGACCCTGATGAGTGTGTGTTGGTTTCAGATGTTTATTTTGAGGTTTCTGGTATAACATTCGGAAATGAGGATACTGTTGACGATGGAGACCCATGTACAACATGTCCCCCATATAATACGGATTGGCCCGTTAACATATTCATTAATTGTCTTGGTGATTATAATGAGGGTATTTCAGAACCACCATCTTATACAGTTAATCATGTATCGGGTTGTACGTTCGTTGTAAATGACGTTAGAGAACACGATATTATTGATATATCAATTACAGATGCTGCGAATTGTGATCAAAAAGTGAGAATAGAGGGTCTACAACAAAAATTAGAATGGGATCCGATTAATGAAGATATTACAGAACCAAAAAGTCATTACATTGAATATTCGGTAGAATCTTATTTACCTGGTGAAAATCCTGACAATGGTGACCTTGCAATAGAAGTACAAAGTGGTTTAACATATTGTGACAACTATATTGGGTATACCATACAACCTAAAGTACAATATCGTCCAACGTTTGATTACGGTATAAAACAAGATAGTTACGTTTTAGAAATAACAAATAATTTAGTAAACATAACATCATCAACCAAGTGGCAGGATATACAGACGTTGATTAACAATGGTGATATCATACAAACAAAGGCACAAGATGTTAGAGACGGTGATAGATTACTTTCGGGTGAATATCTAACATGTCCATTTAGTTCCGAAGACTTTAGAGACTCTGTATTAAACGGATTTTCTTTCGGTCAGAACTACGCGGAGGTTACCGTAGATAACATTGATTGTTTAGGTACAATTAAGATGAACGTTATTAATGAACGTTTTAAAATTTTACCAAACACAAAGGTAAGGGTTTTAACTAAAGTAAGTGGTCAGTGGGAGTTCACTGAAAAGTATCCCGAAGATTTATTTGTAAGACCATTAGAACAAGGTGTTGACCCATGTTGTACTTACGATAAGGATTACTTTATAAAGGGTGACTATCTTATAAATGAATTAGGGTTTCCTATTGAAATCACAAGTTTAGATTTGGATTATTGTGAACGTGAATTGTTTTATCATTTAACAGTTACACAAGATTCTAATGTACAATACCCACAGGTCATATTATATAATGGTGATGACGAGGATTGTATTTTACTCCATTACCCACAGAACACATTTGAAGACTTATCATTAAGTGCACAACAATACTTCCAAGACCAATTGGATTGTGCTGTGATACCATCCATTGAGGACTTAAATCGACCAATATACGATATTGATTGTCTTCTTTTACCAACACCAGTTCCAACTGCAACACCTAACCCAACCCCACTTCCAAGTGCGTCACCATCACCAAGTAGTACCCCTATCCCAACAGTACTTCCAACTGAAACACCTAACCCGACCGCAACTCCTAACCCGAGTGCAACACCAGAACCAAGTTCTACACCTAACCCATCACCAACTCCTGCACCAAGTTCTACACCTAACCCAAGTTCAACACCAGAACCAACCGCAACTCCTAACCCGAGTGCAACACCAGAACCAAGTAGTACTGCTGAACCAACTCCTACACCATCACTAAGTTCGACTCCTAATCCGAGTGCGACACCAGAACCAAGTAGTACTCCTAACCCGACCGCAACTCCTAACCCGAGTGCAACACCAGAACCAAGCCCTACACCGAGCCCAAGTTCAACACCAGAACCAAGTAGTACACCTAATCCAACGGCAACTCCTAACCCATCACCAACTCCTGCACCAAGTTCTACACCTAATCCGAGTGCTACACCTGAACCAAGTTCTACACCTAATCCGAGTGCGACACCAGAACCAACAGCTACACCAAATTGTGATTTCGATGTGGATATTGATATCGCAACACCAACCCCAACACCGAGTCTAAGTTCAACACCTGAACCAACTCCGAATTGTGATTTCGATGTGGATATAGACATTGCAACACCAACACCAGAACCATCACCAGAACCAACACCTGAACCAACTGCGAACTGTGACTTTGATATTGATATTAATATTGCAACTCCAACTCCTGAACCAAGTGCGAGTCCAACACCAGGACCTACATCAGAACCAACTCCAACACCATCAATAACAGCAAATTGTGATTTCGATGTGGATATTGATATCGCAACTCCAACCCCAACACCAGAACCAAGTAGTACACCAGAACCAAGTCCAACCCCATCAGTTACTGCGAATTGTGATTTCGACATTGATGTTAATATTGCAACACCAACACCACAACCAAGTGCGAGTCCAACACCATCCCCATCACCAAGTTCGACTCCTAAACCGAGTCCAACACCATCAATAACAGCAAATTGTGATTTCGATGTGGATATTGATATTGCGACTCCAACTCCTACACCAAATCCAAGTTCAACACCGAGTCCATCACCGAGTCCATCACCAACCGCAAATTGTGATTTCGACATTGATGTTAATATTGCAACACCAACACCTGAACCAAGTGCGAGTCCTACACCGAGCCCAAGTCCGTCACCAAGTTTGTCGGCAACTCCTAACCCATCCCCATCACCAAGTCCAAGTTCGACTCCTACCCCAAGTCCAAGTCCATCACCAACTGCGAATTGTGATTTTGATATTGATATTAATATTGCGACTCCAACTCCACAACCAAGTGCAAGTCCTACACCGAGCCCAAGTCCGTCACCAAGTTTGTCGGCAACTCCTGATGCAACACCATCCCCATCACCGAGCCCATCCCCTTCTCCGTCACCATCACCAAGTACAACAGCGAGTCCTACACCCACACCAAATTGTGATTTTGACGTAGATATTGATATTGCGACTCCAACTCCTACACCATCTCCGAGTGAGACACCAATACCGACAGCATTACCAACAGCAACTCCACCAGCAACACCTGATGCTACACAATACCCAACACCGAGCCCAAGTCCGTCACCATCACCTACACCAACTATTAATTGTGATTTCGATGTTGACATTAGTATCGCAACTCCAACACCACAACCAAGCGCAAGTCCTACACCATCCCCATCACCGAGCCCAAGTCCATCACCAAGTGTGACGGCAAGTCCTACACCATCACCGAGCCCAAGCCCTTCACCAAGCCCAAGTCCATCACCGAGTCCTTCTCCATCTCCAACACCGAATTGTGATTTCGATGTGGATATTGATATTGCGACTCCAACTCCTACACCAAGTCCAAGTTCAACACCAGAACCAACATCATCACCAACTCCGTCACCATCCCCATCACCGAGTACAACGGCGAGTCCTACACCATCACCAAGCCCAAGCCCAAGTCCATCGGCAACTCCGAATTGTGACTTTGATATTGATATAGACATTGCAACTCCAACTCCTACACCAAGTCCAAGTTCAACACCAGAACCAAGTGCGAGTCCTACACCATCACCGAGTCCATCTCCGTCTCCGACGTTTAGTGCGACTCCAAGACCAACTGCGTCACCAACTCCTACCCCAAGTCCAAGTTCAACACCGAGTCCTTCTCCGTCACCGAGTCCATCTCCAACACCGAATTGTGACTTTGATGTGGATATTGATATTGCAACACCAACCCCAACACCAAGCCCAAGTTCAACACCACCTGCAACTCCTAACCCTACACCATCACCGAGTCCATCTCCGTCTCCGACGTTTAGTGCGACTCCAAGACCAACTGCATTACCAACCCCAACACCAAGTCCAAGTGTGACGGCAAGTCCTACACCATCACCATCTCCAAGTCCTACAATCAACTGTGACTTTGATATTGATATTAATATTGCAACACCTACACCTACACCGAGCCCAAGTTCAACACCTAACCCTACACCGAGCCCAAGTCCATCACCGACACTTAGTGCGACTCCGAGACCAACTGCAACTCCGACACCGAGTCCTTCTCCGTCACCGAGTCCATCACCAAGTCCATCACCGAGTCCATCACCAAGTCCGAGTCCATCTCCGTCACCATCTCCAACGATAAATTGTGACTTTGATGTTGATATCATTACTGGTGACTATCCAATAGATTGTCCAACAGAATGTACTACGGAAATACCTCAAAGTTTATATGTCACAACTGATATATCGAAAAGTGGTCCAACAATAAATGACTTAGGTGGTTACTGTACGGAAACACAAGGAGTTTCTAAGACAGGTAAAGAATGGTGGTATGACAATAATAATTGTGTTGTTTACGTGAAATCATATACAGATAGTAATGACACAAGTTGTGTTGGGGAATATGTATCACCTGTCGGTATTCAAGTTAATAGTTTTGATCATAAAGATGGGACTTTAACACCTACATCAACTAATAAACTGTTTGATACGGGTATTAGATATATTGATTCGGACAATGATCCGATTGTCATCGTAACAGAATGGAATAGTGTATTAAACAAATTAATTAATGTACACATTCTGTGTGATTGTAGTTTTGATGGATCAGCAAACGAAGTAGCACCAATTAATGTTACAAGTGAAACTGAGATAAATATTTTCTTTGATAGTTCAGGTTCAATGAATTCAACCTTAAGTCCACTTAATACAATGAGAAGTACTTTATTACAAAATTGTTTATTACCATTCTACAATAACGATGTTAATTTATATAACCAAAGAGTTACAATAACAAGTATGAATGATGAAAGAGCAATTAGATGGATTTCAACTCAACCGACAGAACCAACATATAATGTGGTGAATTTAGCATTCGCAGATGAAAGTAACGGAAACTACGAAGCTGAGGGACCATCAGTTAATGGTTGGACAAACGGTAGTACAATAGGTGATCAAGATATTGCACTTTTAAGAACTAATTTGAGTAATGCAAATAGTTCAACATCACATAGAGGAATAATATTCCAAGTGGACACCTTAAATCAAAACGGAAACGAAAGTTACCCACAATATCAAGCGTTTATGGATGCGTTGTTTAACGGAACAGGTTATTACAGTGGAGTTGCAGGATTAAGTGATAAATCTGAAGTCAGTTGTGTTCAAGATACGGTTGCAGGAAGTACACCACAATATTATTTGGATTTAATTGTAACGGCAATGAATAATTTGGGTTACACAATTTCAAGTTGTTAAAAATAATGAGTACATAAAACAATATAAAAAGTATATATTTTAATAATGGCAAGAATATTCAACATATTAATTAATTCGGGGACATCACATAGTCTCTATACGATATATTATGATCAAATAGATCCGTCAACTATTGCCACAAGAGTTAGTACTTCATTACCCGCGACTGGTGTTACATATAATGATTTAGTTAATGCACCTGGTGTACAGGTAGAATTACCTGATAACGTAGTTTCGGTGTTGTTATATAACGACTCATGTTTAATCGAGGACACCCTATTACTTCCAACCGCACTACCAACATCAACCCCTACACCAACCGCAAGCCCAAGTCCTACACCATCACCGAGTCCAAGCCCAAGTCCATCCCCATCACCAAGTAGTACTCCTAACCCAACACCCACACCTTCACCATCACCGAGCCCAAGTCCGTCTCCGTCACCGAGTCCATCACCAACCCCAACCCCAAATTGTGATTTTGACGTAGATGTTGATATCGCAACTCCGACACCCACTCCAAGTCCAAGTCCTACACCGAGCCCAAGTCCATCACCATCACCGAGCCCAAGTCCGTCTCCGTCACCAAGTCCGTCACCAAGTCCGAGTCCGTCTCCGACGTTTAGTGCGACTCCAAGACCGACGGCATTACCAACTCCAACACCAAGTCCGTCACCATCACCAACAATTAATTGTGATTTTGATGTGGATGTAACAACAAACACATCACCAAGGATTAGACTACCAAATTTTAGTCAAACAGAGAATACCGCAACAGGCACTACCATTGGTAGTTTAGTTGCTGACGACACTGAGGGTGGAACTATTACATGGGATTTTACAGATACAACGAATTACCCCGACAATAATTCATTTACATTAACTAATGAAGTTTTATCTAACGCACAAGTTTTTAATCACGAAGTAAAAAGTTTATACACTTTATATGTTAAAGCAACTGACGAAGGTGGTTTATATGGAACAAGAGAAGTTGAGGTTGATATTGTAGATGTTAACGAAACACCATATGGTTTAACTTTAAGTAATGATTCACAAAGAGAAAACACACCAACGGGGACAACAATTGGTATTTTTTCAGGGTTAGATGTTGACATTAACGAAACATTTACATACGCACTAACGGGTAGTGGTAACAATAACTCGTCATTCGTCTTATCAACTTCTGGTGTACTCAAAAACGCGATTGTCTTTAATTATGAGGCTAAAAACTCTTATAGTATTGAAGTGACGGTTACGGATAGTGGTAATAACACTTATACGGATACATTTACAATTTCAGTACTTGATGTTAATGAATCACCAACAAATTTATCCTTATCTAATTCATCTATTGATGAGAATGTGGCAACAGGGACCACTGTGGGGACATTATCAACTACAGACCCTGACGCAGGAAATACATTCACATATACATTAGTAATTGGTGCGGGTGATAACAACAACGGTTCGTTCTATATAGACGGAACAACCTTAAAAAGTAAAGAAGTTTTTGATTATGAAACCAAGAATTCATACACAATAAGAGTAAGAACAACAGACCAAGGTGGATTATGGTATGAAAAGAAAATAACGATATCAATTACAAATATTAGTGTTTCAGGAACTGCGGATGTAACCAATATTACATGTAACAATCTAACGAATGGTAGTATTAAGGTTACCTCAACTACGGGAGGTGATTCACCATACACATATTCAATTAACGGTACCAATTACCAAACATCAACGACATTTTCAAATCTCGACTCAGGAACCTACACAATTTATATAAAAGACGACAATGGTGAAATAGGTACTATACTCAAAACAGTTACAAAACCATCCGCAATAACAATATCCGACACCCATACAGACCCAACATGTGATGGTGATTCTGATGGTACAATTACTTTCACCGTTGGTGGAGGAACAGGAACCAAAACATATACGTTAAATGGTGTGGTGATTACTAATCTTTCTCAAACAGGGTTGGATGAACGTAACTACAATTTAGTTGTAACTGATGAAAATGGATGTACAAATTCAAGAACAGTAGTACTAACTAAGTCATCGATAACCTTAACAAGATCCACAAGAAATACAATGTGTAATGGACTTAGTTCGGGTGAAATTACAATAAGTCAAATTGGTGGTGGTAATGGAGGTCCGTATAAGATAAAATTTGAAGATGGAGAATTTGAAGATGACATCGGTAGTAATCGTACAATAAGTAATTTATCTGCGGGTACATATACAATAACAATACAAGATAGTCGTCGATGTGAGAAAGAATTTTCAACAACAATAACAGAACCAACTCAAGTGTCGTTTACATCAACACATACTGACCCAACATGTTGGGACGGTTCGGATGGTGGAATAGTTATAACGGCAACGGGAGGTAATTCACCATATGAATACAAACTAAATAATCAGTGGTATCCTTCAGGGAACTTCACAGGGTTAACAACTGGAAATTATACATTAGACGTTAGAGATGTTAATTTATGTCAAACAACAGGATCAAGTAGTTTAACGTTATTAAAATCAGCGCCTATAGTAACGTGGTCATTTACAAATGTCACATGTAATGGGGCTAATGATGGTACTATATCGGTGGCAAACCCATCTGGCGGAAACGGTGGAACATATCAGGTAAAACTTAATAAATTAGGTACCTATGTAGACCTACCAAACAATGCTGGACAACTCTATTCGTCATTAGCACCTGGTACATATACCATATACATTAAAGATGGTGAGGGTTGTATAAAAACATACACACAAACCATAACACAAAATGCAGTGGTAGGTATATCAGTTTCAAACACAATGCCGACATGTAGATTTGATAGTGACGGTCAAATTGTTGTTACAGGTAGTGGTGGGACCGGATCTTACACTTACAGTAAAGACGGCACTAATTATCAATCATCCAACACGTTTTCAAACCTTTCAAAAGGAAGTTATACGTTATACGTTAAAGATACTAATGGTTGTGTAGCGAACACATCTACTACATTAAATAAATCACAAGTAACGGCATCAATTTATTCTAATGCACCTAACTGTCATAACGGTAGTGATGGTGATATTACATTGGCAGCAATTACGGGTGGAAACGGTGGACCATATCAGTTTAAATTTTCAAGTGGTAATTGGACTAATTTTACTACACCAGTAACGTTTACAGGTAAATCGGGAGCAACACCTTATTATGTGTACGTTAGGGACAAAGTTGAGTGTGAAAATGAATATCAAATAGTATTAAATAACCCACAAAACTTAGTAATAACCACATCGGTGACACATCCGACGTGTCGTGGAAATAGTGACGGTGAAATTGTAATCACATCTACTGGTGGTACAGGAACTAAATTATATTCAATAAATGGTGTTAATTATTTTACGTCAGGTACGTTCACAGGACAGACTGTAGGGACAAGAACAGCATATGTGAAAGATAGTAATAACTGTATTACGACTAAGAGTGTTACATTAACAAAAACTGATCCTTCATTTAATGCGTCACTCGAACATGTTTCATGTAATGGTGGTACAGGAACAATAACAGTATCAAGTCCAACAGGTGGAAACGGTGGACCATACCAAGTTAAAATAGACAGTCAATCGTACATAAACTTTAATACGGGTCTACCACCTGAATATGAATTTACAAGTGTGAGTGTGGGTTCACATACTGTAACAATAAAAGATGGGGACGGATGTACTAAAGGTTATACATATAATATTACACAACCACCGGTGGTCAATGTAGGATCAAAAAGTGTTACTCACCCATCGTGTCGTAATTCTAATGATGGTTCGATAACATTTGAAGCAAGTGGAGGAACAGGATCACTAACATATACAATGAATGGGGCATCAACAACAGATCTCGCATTCACAGGTTTAACCATAGGTGGGTACTCGTTTAGGGCGACAGATCAAAATGGTTGTTATGACCAAGTTACAGTAATTCTTCAAAAAAGTGATGTTGCCGCAACGGTATCGTCATCAAACCCTACGTGTTATGGTAGTACAGGTTCAATAACAGTGTCTAACCCAATTGGTGGAAACGGTGGAACATATAGTTCTAAAATAGGTTCGGGAAGTTATTCTACAACATTCCCTAAAACATACAGTAATTTGAGTGGTGGTTCACATACGATTACTGTTAGAGACGGTGATGGATGTACAAGAACATACACAAAAACAATAACAGTACCCACACAAGTTAGTTTTACCACAACATTAACACACCCTTCATGTGGTGGAGATAATGATGGTGAAATAGTAATTAACGCAAGTGGGGGTAGTGGGTCATATACATATTCTTTAAATAACGGATTTAGTTACCAATCGAGTAATACTTTTTCAACTTTAAATTCCGCTATCTATTTGATAAGAGTTAAAGATAGTGCTAACTGTGTTCGATCAGGAAGTGCGGAATTAAGTAAAAGTAATCCAAATGCGTCATTTACAACAAGTAGTGTAAGTTGTCATGGTGGTAGTGACGGTGAGATAACAGTGTCGAATCCAACAGGAGGTAACGGAGCAACATATAGTTCTAAAATAGGGTCAGGAAGTTACACAACAACTTTCCCTAAAACATATACAGGTTTATCAGCAGGAAAAAGTATAATTACAATTAAAGACAAAGACGGTTGTGAACAATCTTATCAGGTAATCGTAATTCAACCTTCAGATGATACGGCAACAATGACATCATTTACTACTGGTGCTAATGGTGATATTACTGTCACATCTTCAGGTGGGACATGGAATAAAACATATAGGTTATATGAGGACACAACATCTCCATATACTACGAGTGGTGGAACATTGGTTGCAACAATTACAGGTGTTACATCCGCAAATCCTTCACAAACATTTAGTAATTTACCTGAAGGTTATTACTATGTTGTGGTTACAGATGCAAACGGTTGTGTTTCAACTACAGTAATACAAAGTACATTTGGTACAAGTGGTTGTAATTGTATAGAGGTAAGAGTAACTACTAATCAAAAAGACCCGAACGATTTATATTACAATATTAACGATTGTGTAGAGGGTCTAAAATGGATTAACTTAAGTGAATATTTAGGTGAAATTTCTGAAGATGGTAGTGAAGTTATATATAGATTATGTAGTAGATCAGCACTAAGTGACTCGTTTAAGTATGGTATAAATGGGACCAAATTCTCTTCGGCTGATGCAATAGGTATAAATATAAACTCATTTGAAAACAATGAGTGTGAAGATCAGGGAGATTGCTCAGGTAAATTTGTAATAAAACCACAATAAAATAATAAGAAAACGAATAAATCGTAAAAACGATATATTTATAATAAACAATTAAAAAACAAAAACAATGGCATATTCAGTAACAATTACATTACAAGCTCAGTACGTAAACACGACACAGGCAGATAATTTTACAATTATCGGGCAACACGCTAATGGGTCACCAAGTGACACTACGATTGCGACAAACGTAACAAAGGCACAATTAGCGGCAGGAGTTACATATCAAGTTGCTGATACAATAACAGGTGGAACAGTAACATCAACAGGTGATTGTGGTAATTCACAACCATGGACAGGATTAAGTGTTGGAGACTCTGGTGGCGGAGATGATGGTGTTGGTGATCCAATTGCAACTAATTTTGAATTCACCAAATGTACTGTTGATGGTGAAGCACCAAACATTGTGATAATTAGCAAGTCAAATTGGAATACTGTACAAGGTGGTACTGCACTACCAACTACGGGTGATTCAATCACAGTAAATGGTAAAGGTGTTTTCGTGAATAGTACTGTTTTCGGATTTACAGATACAACCTCAGATCCTGTTACCCACACAGCACTTACTGAAGGAGACAATTGTACTTCAGAACCAACAAGATTGGACTAAAATAAAAATCATTAACTTATAGAAAGAACTCGTTTTTACGGGTTTTTTTTATTTAAACTAATCTGTAATATGTTGTATTTATAGTTATGGGATTAGTTGTACGTTTATATGATATTGTGTCTCCAAATAACTTTAATTTAAGTATTGGAACATCACCTTATGGGTACTTTAGAAAAATTGAAGGACCCGAACTTAACGGTGCGTGGACTTCATCTAATGTTAGAGACTATATGTCAAATCCGATATGTATAACTAATAATGATCCTACAGTTCCACCACCAGGTTCAGGAACAACATGTGAAAATGTAGTTTCTGAATTAGAATTTGACACCGAGTATTGGATAAAGTTGGAAGACAATGTAAATGACATTGATGTTCATGAGAATGATCTAAGAAGTCGATATGTAATTCATAATATATACATTCACGACAGTAAGGCGTTTGATTGTTACGATAGAATTGAATTTTCTGTGGATGTTGACGTTATATGTGCCACACCAACACCATTACCAACACTACAACCAACCCCACAACCAAGTCCAAATGCAACCCCACTACCCACACTAACACCAACTCCATCACCAACAGGTGTAGTCATAGACGACAAGACTGAAATTAATATATACTTTGATAATTCAGGTTCTATGAGTAGTACTGAAGCCCCACTAAATACTATGGCCACAACCATTCTTAAAAACTGTTTACTACCGTTTTATAACAACGACTCAGCATTATATGATAGTAGGGTAAAAGTTTTAAATATGGGTCAAGTTGGATATCCTGAAAGAAGTTACGGTTGTATGGCAAGAACTGGTACAACAATTAACATTACTAAAGTCATAAACTTATCATTCCAAGATGAAGGAAGTGCAATTTATCACGGTGGTACTGGGTGGACTAATGCACAAACAAGAACGAATGCCTTTAATACCGATATAACATTATTAAGAAATAACATTAATAATAACCCAGCAGATTATATACTTGGGGAGATTTTCCAAGTTGAAACTACAACCACAGGTCAGTTTGCGG
>CBFHJJ010000001.1:122296-248233 GCA_965655865.1 Flavobacteriaceae bacterium
AGCTTTTAGAACTTTATTGGAGTCGGTTGATGGTGGTTTAGGTCAATATACTGGCGCTTATGGATTATCCGACAAAACTGAAATACATAATACCTATGGTGTTACACCAGGGAGTACTCCACAATATTATATGGGACTTATAATCACAGCAATTAATAATTTAGGTTATAGTATACCTAACTGTTCATCATAAGATAGGGTACAATAACAAAGAATAAAGTATTTATATATAAAAGTAATAAAATGGCAAGACATTTCACAGTAACGTTAACTTCAGGAACCAATATCGGTCCGTATACAATATACCACACGTCATCGACTAATGGTAATGAAGCACTTCTTCACGGAACAACGAATCCGGCAACTAACTTAACATTAGCTCAAGTTCAGGGTGGTGTACTAATAACAGTACCTGATAGTGCAACAAGTGTCATTTTTTATAATAATAACGCAACTATGATAAGTGATTGTCCAACAAACATTGTGGAATATCCCTTAACATTAAGTGCAACCCCACAACCAACTCCACCACCAACATATGGATCAACCCCACAACCCACACCTAATGCAACCGCAGAACCGACTCCATTACCAACAAATGGTGCAACTCCAGCACCAACACCTGACACGACACCAAACCCAACACCTAATGCAACCGCAGAACCGACACCACCACCAACCTACGGAGCAACTCCAGCACCAACACCTGACGCGACACCTGACGCGACACCAAACCCAACACCAGAACCCTACAGTACCTTCTTTAGAAGTACGGTAAAAAGTACTTTAGGTTCCGATGGAATCATTGACGAAGAAGGAAATCCGGGTGGGTTCTGTGATCAATCTTACTTGGTAAATACAAGATTCTATGTTGGAGGGGCTAATAGGAATCTCCATAGTAGTTTACAGGATCAAAACGTATATATAGATTCGGGCCTTCAGTTCCCACTTGCCGACGGTTATTACTATTGTAGTCCTAATTCCGAAGAGACTGGTGGAACTACATATACTGCTTCTCCCGGCACCACACATAAATATATTCAGGTACAATTCGGAATTGGTAGGGTAACGACTGGAGTCCACAATTGTACAAATACAGGTCCAGGTGGTCAAGACAATTAACCGTAGGAATATAAAAAAAATGATGATTTAAATGAGTCTTGTAACGGTAAATAATTTATATGAAAATGGTGTTTGTGATGAGTTTACAATATATACCGGCACGACCTATAACGGCGATCCTTATATAATTCCAAGTAGTGCACAATCAATTGGGTCACATACTTTACCACATACATTTAATGTTGGAACATATGAAGGTCCACTATATATCTTTTTGGTACACTGTGATTTTTACGTTACACCACCACCATCTGAATTACCTAAAAGACAAGGTGGTTTTCAAGTTAAGTTAGTTAATGTTGAATGTGAAGAGTGTCCACCATTCAGTCCACCACCAACACCAAATATCGACTGTGACATTGTAGTTACATTTAATGAATACCTAACCCCGACACCATCACCAAGTCCATCACCAAGTCCATCACCAAGTGCGACGGTAGAACCGACACCACCACCAACGTACGGAGCTACACCAGAACCATCACCGAGCCCAAGTCCGTCTCCGTCACCAAGTTTGTCGGCAACACCTGAACCAACCCCTGAACCGACACCACCACCTTCAAGTTCAGAAGGGGCTAAATGTAGATATTGGAAAGTTGAAAGTTCTGTGAATAAGGGTAGATATGGATTGTCTTGGACAAATGCAAGTGGTGTAAATCGAAAAGTAATTTTCAACAACATGTTAAGTGTACAATCAGACGATCCTTCAAATAATGATATATATGTTGGTATATGTAGTTTAATTGGTAATGGGTCAATTTGGGATTCAAGTGACGATTCTTTGGAAAGTGAGTTAGCTGGTGTAACCTACTTATCAACCGAAAAAGGTACGTGTACTTCTGAAACTACATGTGAATATACAATACCTGATGATAATTCTAACAATAACAATAGATATGCTACGGGATGTGACACAAATACACTATATGTTATTGACCCTACAAGGACATGTAACGGTACTGTTAATGTAATAACCGCTAATGTTGCGACTGAGGGTGATATTATTTATATTACATCTGGTGTTAATTCTTGTGGAGATTTCGTTACGGAGTGTGCAACGGTCGGTTTTACAACAACCGAATCTGCTACGGCACTCAGAAGAGGTGAGAATGTTTTCTCAAGATGTGATACTTGTGTCGTTCCTGACTAAGAAGTAGTTTTTGATCATTCATATTTAAATTAATTTGTTTCCATTGTATTTATATACATACGGTAAAATATTTCAATATGAGTAAATTAATAAGGGTAAATATAAATTTAGATAATAGTCATTCGTTGACAGATTTCCCTGTTGATATTTATAGTGGAACCACCACAACCAATGCGACAAATTTAATTCTTTCAAATGTAACAACAAGTCCGATTGATCTTACTGTTGATGATGAATTACTAACATTCGGATTAAAATTAGTTAGTACGGGTTGTTTAGACCAAGTACTATTAATTGAATCACCAAGAGTTGATTGTGAAATGTGTGCTGATTTTGTTGAACAGATTGAAACAACCCCACAAGTCACAAATCCACCATTAGTAAATTGTATTAATTCCTTAACCTTTATTGTTGAATATAATGGTAGTGGTGCTAATGGATCACCATGTCCTGGTGGTCATGGATGTAATAGGGCGAAGTTCGATATTATGGCGAATAGTGTAAATATTGGTCAGGTTAATATGAATAATGCAGGAGGAATATATGATGATCTAAATCGACCACCTAATTACCCTAACTATCCTGGTGCCAGTTCGGGTGACAGATATAATGCATTATCAATAACATCTCAACAAGCTACGAATATTGCTAATAACTCCCCTGATGGTCTTATTGACTTCTCGTTTGACTGTGCATGTGTATGGTCAGGACCTAACCAAAACTGTCAAGGTTCTACTTGTCATACTGATGTTAGTTGGGTTAGAATAATAAAAGACATGGGATTATCGACAGAAGAAGAAATGTATAATGGTTGTCCTAATGGTAACTTTATTGAAGATTTCAATCCATGTACTGAAACATTACCAGCACCAACCCCACCACCTACACCTGACGCAACACCAGCACCAACAAATGAATCAACACCAGTACCAACAAATGAACCAACACCAGAACCTACACCTGACGCGACACCAAACCCAACACCTAATGCAACTGCAGAACCGACACCACCACCAAGCGATGGTGCAACCCCACAACCCACACCTAACCCTACACCAGAACCAACTCCACTACCGTCCGCTAATTGTGACTTTGATGTTGATGTAAATATCGCAGGTCCAACACCAGAACCTACACCAGAACCTACACCTGAAGCAACTCCTAATTGTGATTTCGATGTGGATATTGATATTGCGACTCCAACACCAGAACCATCACCAGAGCCAACTCCTGAAGCAACTCCTAATTGTGACTTTGATGTGGATATAGACATAGCAACTCCTACACCTGAACCATCACCAGAACCAACACCTGAACCAAGTGCTAATGTGACTTGTGTGTGTATAGAGTTTACAAACGCATCTAATGGTGATAGAATTGGATATTACGATGATTGTGGTGGAATTCCACAAAGTGTGACTGTGGCGGGATATGGTACAGAAAGTGTGTGTGGTAGTGGTAATAATATAACAGTATCGGACGCTAAACTAAATTACTCCATAGGTGGGGATTGTGTTAACGGTGTTTGTGCTGGATCAAATGTACAAATAACCGCTATTCTATTATCGAACACAGAATCATCACCAACACAGGCAAAATGTAGTGAAAATAATACGGGTGATATTGAAAATAGAGTTTATGTACTTTATAATACGACATGGTTCAAAACAGTAAACGGAGTAAATGTGGTTAAATCATCATTCTCACTAACAGATAATGAGATTATAAATGGTTCAAGTAGTGGATACAGTATACACCCTGACTCCATATCGTCAGCTACACCAACAGTCTTTAGAAATTCATCTAATGGAACATATATGATTGCGGATGAATCAACAGAAAATGGTGTATTCGATAAAGTACTTTTTGTAAAAGATGGTAATTATGGAACCACGAATAATTGTGGGAAATAATAAATAAAATTATAATTAGATATTTATAAATAACATTAAAATGTATATATTATAACTATGAGTTTTTTAAGTCAAAACAATGCGGAATTTCTATCAGCGAGATTAACCCAAAAGGGTAGAAAATCAATCGCTCAGGGAGATTTTCAAATTAAATTTTTCCAAGTTGGAGATTCTGAGTTTGACTACACAGTACCATTTGACTCTTTAGATGGTATAGGTAATAACCCACAACAAAATGTGTTAGCCCCATTTGATAAAGACTCACAAGTTAAATACCCTTACTTATTGGATACTAACGGTACTACAACATATGGTGTACCTGTTATGGATTCTATAACAGAAACCATTAAAAATGGAATGGGACCAGCGGGGTTTATTACAGAATACAAACCTTATGATAGTGATGAATGTTCGGGTACTACTGTAGAATGTACGAGTGTTCGTATACCATTAAGTGGTACATCTACAAGTTTTATTACAGGGACCACTATACAATTTACTGAGACGTTAGCATACTTAGATTGTAATAACGGTGCAATTACAGATATTGACACAAATAACCTATCAAGATTTAATGGTTGTGAATATGTTACTGTAGTATACAATAATCAGTTTGTTTCGGAAGAACAAGTTATTACTGGTAATTCAACAAGTTTAATTTATAAGATAGTTGATATAAGTGTAGTAACGGGTTCTACAATAACACCTGAATGTGATACAGTCATTACGGGTCAAACAACAATAACAATAGATAGAGTTGTACCTAATTTTACGAGTTTAGGTGGATATGCACAAGTCATTTGTAATAAGTGTAATATTGAACATCCTTTAGAACCTAAAGTATCACCATATTGTGTTTCAAATCAAGTTGATCCAAGAGAACAACACGACCCATGGTCATTAAATGTTGTATGGCAGGAAAAACCCATAGGTGCAGATGTTGATGGTATTGATGAAAATGTATCAGGGTATACCAGTAGTAAACATATTTCAACAATGGAATATCTTGGTTATGGAATATCTGATGGGCAAGTTAGTAATACAGGTGTAACATATTCAAATTCATTTGATGAACCAATAAGTGTTTTACCTGAAGAACAAAAATGTATTGCGGTAATTCACTATACTGAATTGGGTCATATATTTCAAGATCCTGATAGATTCTTTAAATACGATGACTACATCGGTAGTTCAACGACTGAAGGTGTCTTAGTTGATGATGAAGTAGTCGAAGATGTAAATTTCTTCAATGTTTATTTACCATTTATTTACTATGAAAATAGTACGGGTACCACTATAGGCGCTGAATTTAAAATGGATACTACAGATTACTATATAGATTCCACCTTTGCTGGAACACCTGGAGATATTAGAACTAATAACATAAAATATAGATTTCTTATTGATGAAACAGGTGAAAAAGTAGGTAAGGTTTTTGTAGATAAAAAAATTATAGTGTTTGATGATCAAGAATTAGTAGCACTACTTGATTATAGATCAAACAGAAGATATACATTACCAACACCTAAAGCATATCACATACCAAGTGATACACCTATAAGTGATTCGTGTTTCTCAGGAAGTACAGCACAAACATATTGGGTTACGTATATGTTAGAGTATTCGGGAGATAAATCGTTAAATGGGTTACCATGTAATAATTTCTCTAAAATACAAATAAACGAAGTAGAGGGTACGTGTGATGTTGTATACCCATCTAATATAGCATTAAAGTGGGGTGGTTCAACAGATCATCCAAATGGGGTTGGATCTTTCCAACATTTACAAACATCGTTTATTGGTGCAACACAAGGATTTATTGCTGACAAGTTAAAAGTTTTAGTTCAAGAAACAACTAACAATACTGATTTACTACCTGATCCAAATTTATGGACTGAAATTGATATTACAAGTAGAATACCAAATCATGTAACAAATAGTTTAATCAACCCAATAAACTTAAGAGATTTTTCTTTTATAATAACAGGATCTGATATTGAGAATGGTTCTTTATTTGATTTGGAAAGTTATATTACAAATGATAACGATTATTTAGGTTATACGGGATCAACAACACAACCACAATTTGGCGATGAACAACCGTTCCCTGGTAGTGTTAAACTTGTCAGGTCAACTGATATCGAAGAAATGAGATTTTTAGTAAATTTACCACACTCACAGTTTACTAATACACAGAACCCCACATACAGTACACAACAGAAAGGTATTGAGAAAGATAAATATGTGACTGAAGTGGTGTTATTAGATCAAAATAAAGACGCATTGGTGACCGCAAAAACCTCATCTCCCGTCAAAAGAAAAGGGACACAGGTAATTTCAGTAAAAATAGACTTCTAAAGAATTTAATTAGTGTTTACTATTGAATGATAATTATGTATAATTATCACATATATAACATTATATGAATAGTAAATTTAAAAATAAACCTAAAATTTTAGGTTTGGACATCTCAACTAAGACTATTGGTTGGGCTTTATTTGATATAACAGGTTCTCATTTATTGGAGTTAACTCACTTCACACCTAAGATTAAACCAAAACCAGAGGATAAAATTGAAGAATTACTTAAGAAATCAGAAGGGTTTGCAGAACAACTTGAGAAATACAAGGATATGGGAATCACAAAGGTTATAATTGAGGAACCATTACTAAATTCTAACAACGTTTATACTGTTGGTACTTTATTGAGGTATAATAGTATGGTTTTAAAATCATGTTTCGATATATTGGGTGTTGTCCCAAATTTCATATCTACGTATAATGCTCGAAAGTTTGCATTTCCAGACCTTGTTGGTAAAAACACAAAAGGTAGAAACGTACTATTTGGTGGATACCCGAAAGACATAGATAAAAAACATGTAGTATGGGAACACGTCAATGACTTATTTCCTGAAGTTGAATGGGGTATATCAACGAGAACTGGAAACTTGAAAAAGGAAAATTATGATATGAGTGATGCTGCAACTGCAGTAATCGGATATATTAATAAAATAAAATTAGAAAAAACATAGTAGGGACTTTACTTTACGGAAATGTTTTGTTATATTAATCATAGGACGGGGCGTATGAAGTTAACGTTAAAGATAAAGTGAAATTATTTCATTAGATTCTGTTAATTTTAATACGTTAGTTGGTTGTCCCCAGGGAGTGGTGTTCCTGGGGACTTTTTTTTGTCATTTTTTTTTCGTATATTATTCTATAATGACCAAAGACGCAGATTTTTCGTTAGTTGTTGATGTTCTACAGGACATTTTCGGTGAACCTCATAATCATAATGATTATAGAGGTCAAATCTCTTTTGATTGTCCTGTGTGTTCAGACATAAAAGGTTTAGATGATGGGGATGGAAAGGGTAATTTGGAAATCAATTACATGAGTTATGTTTACAAATGTTGGTCATGTGCGGAGACTGAAAATACCAAAGGTCACTTAAATAGATTAGTTAGGAAGTATGCGTCACCGAGACAATTCAAACAATTTAAATTATATACACCTGAAGACTTAGTTACTGTTGTAGATAAAAGAGACACAATTGTTCGACTACCATATGAGTTTGTTGAGTTTAGTAAGTCCTCAGAGGGTAGACAAATGACACACAAATTTAGGGAGGCGTTTAACTACCTAAAGTCGAGAAACATCACAAAAGAGATGATTATAAAACATCGAATTGGGTATTGTGATAGTGGTCCATATGAAAATAGAATCTTAGTACCATCTTATGATAATAAAGGGTATGTAAATTTCTTCGTTGCAAGATCATTTCTTAGTTGGACGAGAATGAAATATAAAAATCCACAGGCAGATAAGACAAGTCTTATTTGGAATGAACATATGGTGGATTGGTCTAAACCAGTTTATTTGGTAGAGGGTGTGTTCGACAGTTTATTTTTAGATAATTCAATACCAATGTTAGGTAAGTTTATAACCGAACATCTTTTTATGACCCTTTATGAAAAGGCAAAAAAAGTAGTGATTGTTTTAGATGGTGATGCGTGGGATGACACAGAAAAGTTATATCACAGAATGAACGCAGGAAAATTATTAGGAAAAATATGGGTAATGAAGTTACCAATGGATAGGGATATTGCAGACATGCAAGGTGATCTATCAGAGTTTAAAGAAATACAATTAGATTAATGGATTTAAAATTAGAAGCAGAAAAAATTAGAAAAGTATTAAATAGAAGAAGAAAGAACATTGATTTGTCTTTTATAGAAGAGGATCACATTTACTATATGAGAGACGAACATGGGATGATTAGGTCAAATTATCCATCGGTCTCAAAAATCATAAAGAAATTCTACGAGGAATTTCAGGCAGATGCAATATCACTAAGAATGTCTAAAGGTGATAAAACAAAACAAAAACTATTATTACAAGAGTGGGCGGATAAAGGTACATACGCCACCAACCAAGGAAGTCGAGTGCATTATATTTTAGAAAAAGACTTAATAGAACAATATGGTGATTATAAAAAGGTAAGAGAACCGATTTATACCTGTGATGACGAACAAATAGAAAGAAGTAATAATATGATTGATGCGGGTCATAAATTCCTTGACTTGATGCACGAAAGAAATGCGGTATTACTTGATACTGAAATTGTTTTAGGAGATCCTGACTTAGGTTACGTGGGTCAACCCGATAAAGTGTGGTTAGTTGAAAACAAACAAGGTACGGACTATGGTATTTTAATAACTGATTGGAAAACAAATAAACCTGTCAACTTTAAAAAACAAAGGTACACTAAGAAAATGTATCCACCATTTAATAATATTGATAGTACTGCACTTGGACACTATTATTTACAACTACCTTTCTATGGTAGGTTAATTAATAAAATGTTAGAGGGTACGGAGTTTGAGAATAAAAAGTTATTGGGTTCTATAATTGTACTTGTAAAAGAAGATGGTGAGTTTGAAGAGTACAAAGTACCAATGGATGTTATTCAGAAGGTATACCTATTAGATATGGAAAAAGTGTTAAAATAATGAGAATTGTAGCTGATAATAAAATAGTTGGGTTTACTGCGGGTAATTTTGACTTATTACATCCAGGTTACATATATACATTTGAAACTGCAAAACAACACTGTGATTGGTTTGTGGTGTTTTTACAAAAAGACCCATCACTTCATAGGAAAAGTAAATATAAACCTGTCATACCCTTATATGAGAGATATAAAACATTAATGTCCATACAACATATAGATGAAGTGTTTATATATCAAACTGAGGAAGAATTGTTAAATTTAATATCTATTATTAAACCTGATGTTAGAATATTAGGTGAGGATTATCTTGGAAAATCATTTACAGGTGATGATTTACCAATAGAAGTAATTTACACAACCAGATCTCATGGTTGGTCGACAACTAAAATAAAAGATCTGATCACAAAACAGACCATAGAACAAAACCCAAACATATTAAATGATGGAGAAGAAATATAAGAAAGGGATAATTGCAGGTAATTTCGATATTATTCACCCAGGTTATGTTCATATGTTTCGAGAGTGTAGTGAAATATGTGAAAGATTTGTAGTTCTACTACATACAGACTCATCAATTGAACGACCCGATACTAAATTAAAACCAATCCTCAGTGTTGAAGAAAGAATAAAAACTTTACTATCTATTAGATATATAAATGACGTACACATTTATACGTATGAGAAAGATCTTTTGGAGTTAATAAAGGACACTAACCCTGACGTAAGGTTTTTGGGGGATGATTATAAAGATCGAACCAATTTTACGGGGTCCGAGTTAGATATACCAATACATTATGTGGGAAGAGAACATGGTTGGAGTACAACTAAATTTAAAAAATTAATACACGATGAATATCGTAAAAAAATGAAATTAGATGATTAAAAAAATTATACATACCGCAGATATACATATTCGTAGACAATTATATCATGAGAATTATGAAAGACAATTTCAAAAATTCATATCAGAGGTTAAAACTCAAGTAAGTGAATACGAATACGATGAAGTACGTGTTGTCATTGCTGGTGATTTGGTTCATGAGAAGATTAACATTTCTAATGAACAGTTAATGGTAACCTCAAAGTTTTTAAATGATATTGCAGAACAAATATCACCTGTAGTAATAATACCAGGTAATCATGATTTCTTAGAGAACAACCATGAAAGAACAGATAGTATAACACCAATTATTGAGTTATTAAATAATGAAAATATAAGATTCTATAAGGATAGTGGTGTGTATAAAGACGATAATATTAATTGGGTTGTTTACTCTTTGTACCAACACAACCAAAGACCCGAATTCGAAAAAGGTGATGGGTTATATGTGGGATTATTCCACAGTCCGATAATGGGGTTATCAACTGATACTGGATATGAGTTTGAAGACTCGTTCTCACCACAAAGTTTTACTGGTTTAGATTTACTTTTATGTGGTGACATACATAAAAGACAGGTTTTTGAATTACCTGAAGGTGGTCAAGCAATTATGGTTGGATCATTGATACAACAAAACTTTGGAGAAACGGTGCAACACCATGGATATGGAATATACGACGTACCAACAGACAAATACACATTCTACGACATAGACAATGAAGAACCTTTTCTTCATTTTTCAATAAGTGATATCAAAGACATCGAAGATGAAAAAGAAATACTCCTTAACCTTAAGTAAAGAATTTATTCAGTACTGTGAGTTAAATAATATCGATAAAATCGAAGAATTGGCTCATGATGTGTTTGATAGAGGTTATACCATATTAAAATTTGGTGAAACACCTTCAGTTGCACGTGGTAAAGACGTTATTAAGGAAGTGGAGAAGGTTGTTGAGGTCGAGGATACCAAAAAAATAGAGGAATTATCTCAGAAACTCCTAAAATTAGAGGTTGAATTAAACAAAAAACCTAAAATAGTCACTAAAGAAGTGGTTGTTGAAAAACTTGTTGAGGTGATAAAAGAAGTTCCGATCAAAACCGATAAGGAAGTTATCACTAAAGAAATAATAAAAGAAGTGGTTGTTGAAAAACCGATTTACATAACTGACGATCAAGAGATTGAAAAGTTAAAATCTGAAAACGCTAAACTTACCGAAGATCTTAATAAAATTACAACCACACTATCAGGTTTCAACCGAGCAAAGTATATGAAGAGTTCCGATTTAGGGTCTTTATATGACGAATAGGGGGTTGATTATTAAATTAATAATCTGTATATTTTACTATGATCGGATTATTAATATTTTGGACTTTTATGGCGTATGGAATGACGACCATAATTGTGTACGGGTCAATCTTTGAGGGATTACGTACATGGATAGAAAAACACTCTAAATTTTTTGGAGAACTAATTAACTGTCCCCTTTGTACTTCAACATGGGTAGGATTCTTCCTATCGATTACATTGGGTGGAATAACTAAGGATTTATTTAATGTTGGATACTTTGGTATCTTTTACGATGGTCTCTTCACGGCAGGTGCTGTGTGGGCATTAAACTCTGTCATTGAATTCTTCGAAGAGAGTAGGATAAAATGATGGTGAATGTTTATACCAGGTAAGTTTAATGACACCTTAATAAGAAATGCTGTTATAGAATTCTTTAAATGTAAATTTAAGGTAAATCTAAAACATAACGACGTACACAATAAAATTGACTTAGTTGGTGTAAAAGACAGTAAGTTGGGTGTGGAGGTTGAACATGGTAAATGGATTGGTAATTTTTGGGACAATCAAAATTACTCACTGATTTCAGAACAAACGTTTCAAACCGCTAACATACCCGGCAGAAAGGAAAAATATTGGTTAGATCAGTATTATTCGTATAACAAGTTAAGGGAAAATCCAAGTAGTGAAAAGAATATTTTTGTAAGGTCCAATGTTGACTTTACTCAGTTTATTGTTATAAGACCTAACACTATTAGAGACACTAATAAATTAGTCAGAACAAAATTTAAACCAAGAAACACTAACGAAGTTGAGGAATGGTTATCTTTTAGAAAGGAACATGTCGAAACTTACGATTTAAGAAATGGAAAATACACCAAACAAAGAATAAATGGAAAACATAAACCCACTAATTAAAGTAACATGGGCCGATACACCTGAAGCATTCACACCAGAAAGAATAAAGAGGGTAAAGGAATATTTTAAAGACAAGTACAACACTCGTCATGTAAAAATAATCACCAAGGTACATAGTAATGGTAGTAACGCGAAACTAAAATCTCTTGAAGTTTCTGATAGTATAACCGACCCTAACTATCAAAAGACCTTGATGAAGGACTTCATTATTCAGAATGACATCAAAGCGAACATAGATTATCTCGATCGTTTAGATAATAAAGTTAATGAGGAAATTTTCAATAAGGAAGAGAATCGTGTTAAGTATAATAGGTGGTACATAAAGAACGTTGAATTTTCTAATTTTCTTTCCTTTGGTGACAATAACATAATTGATTTTACGGGGTTAGATGGTATTACTGTGGTTGAATCAACACCTAAGAATTTTGGTGGTAAATCCACATCAACCGTAGACTTACTTCTATTTCTTTTCTTTAACACAACAACAAAAACCAAAACAAATGCGGAGGTTTTTAATAGATTCACATCTAAAGATAGTGTAGAGGTAAAAGGTCGTATAACTATCGACGGTGATGATTATATTATCGAACGTACTATTACAAGGAAAAAAAATAAAAGGGAATTGTACATAGTTAAAACTGATTTACAATTTTCTAAAGTATTACCTAATGGTGAGATACAAAATTTGGCGGGAGAACAAAGAAGAGAAACAGAACAATTCATTACGAAAGCAATTGGAACTCAAGAGGATTTTTTATCTACAATACTAACAACAGGATATAATCTTGAGGAGTTGATAGATTCAAAACCAACCGCAAGAGGTGCAATACTGACTAAATTTATGGGTCTCGACACTTTAAAAGAGAAGGAATCCATATGTAAGGTTATGTATAATGACTATTCAAGAACAATGATTTCTAACACTCACAATGCATTTACTTTGGAAACTCAAAATACGGGGTTTAGTGATAGAATAATTGAGGTTGATAAAAACATCGTTAGTGAGGATAAAAAACTTAATGATTCAACGGTAAAATTGGGTGAGTTAACTACAAAGAAAGAAAGTCTTTTAAGTGAGAAACATAACGATATTGACCAAGAACTTTTTAAAACAAATGTACAAACATTAAATAATGAGATTAATGATATTAATCTTAAAATAAAAAAGATAAAAGAAACTTTAAAAACCACTGTTGTTGTAGAACCTAAGGAATACTATTTTGAAGATAAACATGACATATTAAAAGATAAGATACGAGATCTTAATTATGAAATTAAAGAACATGATCTATCAATTAAAAAAATTAACACACATATTAAGCACCTGACAGAAGGTAGTATTTGTTCTGAATGTAAGAGACCTTTGGATAATGTTGACCATACTAAAGAGATTAAGTTGAAGAATGACTCGATAGTTGAGATTGAGGGTTCTATTAAAAAACTAAAGGGAGTTATTGATGAGTCAGTTAAAAATGAAGTTATTCTTTCAACACTTAAAACGGGGTATGATGCGTATGAGAAAAACAAACTTATTTCAGCAAAATATGAATTAGAGATTGATCAGAAACAACTTGAGTTAGATGTAAAAACTAAGAAGATTTCTTATTACGAAGATAATAAGATAAAACATGAAAGGAACATACAAATTGATAAGGAATTAGTTATCCTCAGAACTCAAATCGAAACTACGAATTCTAATATCAAACAATCTAACATTCAAATTGAAAGATTTAGAAATGAGATAAATAATCTAAAAGAGAAGATTACAATTAACAAAGAACTAATTGTCAAAATTAAAAATGAAGAACAGGTACAGTTAACATATAAAACGTATCTTTCTGTTTTTGGTAAGAATGGTATTTCTAAAACAATACTAAGGGATATGATACCGTTACTAAATAATGAATTGAGTATGTTGTTGGATGATAGTTGTTACTTTAAGTTAGAGGTAAACATTAATGATAAGAACGAATTGGACTTTGTTATGATTGATAGTGATACAAGAGTTGTAAAACCACTGAATTCAGGATCGGGTTATGAAAGAACGATTGCGTCTCTTGCGTTACGTGCTGTTCTTACTAAAGTATCCGCATTACCGAAACCAAATATAGTTGTTATGGACGAGGTGTTTGGTAAGATTGCGGATGAAAACTTAGAGATGGTTGGTGAGTTTTTTAAGAAAATAAAAGAATATTTTGAAAATATCTTTGTAATTTCACACAACCCACTGATACGAACTTGGTCGGATAACTTATTGATGGTCAAGAAAGAGGATAACGTTTCCGTCATAGAATCAATCACCACAAAAATCTCTTAAAAAAATCTTAAAAAAACACTTGTATAATAGAATTTTTATTTTAACTTTGAAACAAATAAATTAATCATGATATCAAAAGAATTAAAAAACTTTAATTTGTACGCTAAAGACCAAAAAGTAAGTTCTTTAGACCTACACTACTATAATAAACAAATTGAAAACAATCTGACACCTTACATACTTGAGGAGAGACAACTTAATGTGACTGCAATGGATGTCTTTTCAAGATTGATGATGGAAAGAATTATTTGGGTTGCAGGACCTGTTAATGACCAAATGTCAACAATAGTTCAAGCACAATTAATGTTTCTTGATAGTATTGATAATAATGATATAACGATGCATATTGATTCACCTGGTGGGTCTGTTAAGTCGGGTCTATCTATGGTTGATATTATGGATTATATAACTTCGGATATTCGTACGGTAAATACGGGTATGGCGGCGTCTATGGGTTCTATACTATTAGGTGCGGGTACGAAAGGTAAAAGAAGTTCTTTAAGATTTTCAAGAACTATGTTACATCAATCAAGTGGTGGTTTTAGTGGTAACATACAAGATGCGGAAATTGATATGGTTGAGTGGAAGAAACTTAATAATCAATTATTTGAACTTCTTGGTGAGTATTGTGGTAAATCTTCAGAGACCGTCATGAATGATGCGAAAAGAGATTTATGGTTATCTTCAACTGAAGCACTTAAATATGGAATAATTGACGATATAGTTAAGAAAAAAAAATAACCTATTTATAAGTTATGGGACTATCTGACAAATTTTTTAAACTTGACATAAAAACAATAATTATTGTAGGGTTAATAATATTTCTTCTTCTTAGGGGTTGTGGTGACACATCAAATGGGACTAAAGAGATTGTTAAGGTAGATGGTAAAAAATATGAATTGGTTGATAAAACTATTGACACGGTATTTGTGGAGAAACGTGTTGAAGTACCTAAATACGTACCTAAATATGTAGATAGAGTTGTAGAGAAGGTGGTTAAGATACCTGTTGATGTTGATTCATTACAAATCATAAAAGACTATTTCTCTAAGTTTGTTACAACAGACACATTATCTTTAACTTATGAGTTCGCACCTGAAATCACTATAGATTCCATTGGAACAAAACCTAACCCAACCTTAGGATTTGGGGTTGTGACCGATACAATAACACAAAATAAAGTGATCAGTAGAAATGTTGTTTGGAATTTTGAGGTACCAACAATATATAATACAACTATTGTTAAGGACTTACCAAAAACACAGGTTTATTATGGTTTTAATATTGCAGGAAATAAACAAGATATATTTTCAACTGCATCAGGTGGTCTTATATTAAAGACGAAAACAGATAAATTATACCAACTGAATTTAGGTGTACAAACTAACGGAGATGGTGTTGTACCTTTTATTGGTGGTGGAATCTTTTGGAAAATTAACTTAAATAAAAAATAAATGTCAAAAACCTACGCAATCTTTTTATACGGGATGTTCGATGATATGGAAGATATTGAATTCTTCTGTCTAAACGTAATTGGAGAACACAAAACAGTAAAATCCGTAAAATACTTAGTAGAAAATGGTAAAAATTTAATCATAATGGTTCAAACAGATGTTGACCATGACAAGTTTTTGGAATCAATACATGAGGTTTTGGTTGCACCTGAGGTTAAGTTTTACTTTATATTTGATATTAACGACGTTGCGTCAGCACACTTACCAGAAAAAGTTAAACAGTTTATTTTTAGTAAAATAGACGACCAATATTTAAAAATTGAGTATCATAAACAACCCATTTCAATGGACATTGATGACCTACTTGAAAAAATAAATAAAACTGGTATTGATAGTTTATCAACAGAGGAAAAAAAGTTCTTAGATAATTTTGAAAATTGATAAATTAACATTATTTTAGTAGTATATTTCACCTAATACAAAAAACCCGTTCATTCATGCAAAACACAAATTTCCTAAACACCGAAGAGATCCAATTCTACCTTAAAGACATTAAAAAATTACCTGTATCCGATAAACAAAGATTAACAACAATTGTTAAGGGGTTACAGAATAAAAGTATTACCACAGAAGAAAGGACGGATCTTTTAAAACAATTGGTGTTAGGTAATTTACGGTTTGTAATTTCAGTAGCTAAAAACTTTCAAAATCAAGGGATGGACCTACCTGATCTTATTTCTGAGGGTAACATAGGTCTAATAAAAGCGGCAGAAGAATTTGACCCAAAAAGAAAGATCAAGTTTATTTCATATGCGGTTTGGTGGATAAGACAGTCAATTATGTCGTCACTAAACGACAACTCAAGAACAATACGTATTCCTTCTAATATTATACAAGAACAACAGAAACTTAAAAAGATGTTCTTTGATGAATATGAAAATCCTGAAAAACTTCTTGAAATCCCTACACTTTCAATACCAAAATGTGTAAATTTAAGTACACCGATTAATGAAGAAGGTGATGAATTAATTGATATCATTGTAAATCATGATTCATTTAGTCCTGAAGCTTACGTTATCAATCAAGACCAAACAAAGGAACAGGTGAGAAAATTATTGACACTATTAAGTGAAAAAGAAAGGATAATCATTACCAAGTATTTTGGATTGGATGGTGTTGAATGTAATTTAGAAGATCTCGGTGAACAGTTTGGTTGTACCAAAGAACGTATTCGTCAATTAAAAGAAAAGGCGATGAAAAAATTAAGAAATGAGAGTTTTACTCTACTAAACTATTTATAAAAGTAATATATAAATTATGAAAAATTTTATTGAAAAGTATTTTAATGTTATTGTATTTGTTGTACTAATATTCACATTCTTTAGGGGTTGTGGTGACAGTAGAGAAATGTCTTCTATTAAAAAGGAGATGAAAGAACTAAAAGAATACAATGAAAATAACACATTTACTAAAGATGAGTTAGATCTTAGATTAAAGATTGAAGGTTTGAAAAGTGAACATAGAATGATACAGGCAACTGATAGAAAAATGTTTGATTTACAAAGACAAAGTCAAATAGAAAAAGAACTTGAATCCTTAGAAAACGAATTAAAAAAGTAGTATGAAGGGTACGAATTGGTTTAGTAGAAATTTTAAAACAATTATCTACGTAGCGTTTCTTGTTCCTATCATAACTGTTGCAATTGTGTCAATATCACACGTAACAGGGTGGTATGGGATATCAAACCCTATGTCGTGGGCACTATATCTTTCAATAGGTATTGAAATTGCTGCATTATCCGCGTTAGCCGCAATTTCGGTTAACATGGGGTCTAAGGTTTACGTTCCATTTGGTATTGTAACTATAATTCAATTTGTGGGGAACATATTTTTTGCATTTGAGTATATCGACATTACATCTACTCAATTCCTATCGTGGGTTGATTTAACGGGACCTATATTGGAATATGTTGGTGTTGAAGAAGGAAATCTACAATCACATAGACGTTTTCTTGCTATATTTTCAGGTGGTATGTTACCATTAATCTCATTATCTTTCCTACATATGTTAGTTAAGTTTAATGAAGAAAGAACACTCACATCTAAAAGTGAAAGTGAAGATTCTAAACCTAAGGAAGAACCAATACAGGCGTCTGATTTAGTTGGTGAGATTGCAAGGTATAGACCAACAACTGACGAGTTAGATAAATTAAATGAGATATTGTCTAAAACTAAGGAAGAACCTAAAAGTGAACACTACCACGATACTGAAAGAAATAAAATACCTGAACCACCAACAAGGTTTAATGATGTTCCTGAACCAACTGAAGAATATCTACAAACCATAATTGATAATGACCAAGAAATGGGATTATGGGATAATACTATTAACGATGGTTTAGGTGATGAGGAATGGGATGAAGACCATGCGTTAGATATGGTTATGAATGATATGGTGAAGGATATGGATGTTGATGACTTTGAGGACTTGGATATTGATGATGACATTAATGAAATTGTCGTCAACGAACCCGAAATAGTCCAACCAGAAAAAGAAAGTGCTGAAATTAAACAACCTACCAATACCGAAGAAGAGAAATCAGATGATGGACAACTACCTGATGTAGTTGAAAGTGCTGAATTAAACTTAGATACGGGTAAAATAGAAGAGGTAACGGAAGAACTTCCACCGGTGAAGTTTGAACCAATAAAACCTAAACCAAATTTTATTTTTAAGGAACCAATCAAAGAGGAAAGTAAGGACAACACAAACGTTGATTCTGAAAAAAAAAAATAATAGAAACTACCGAAACCCCAAGTCCAACATTAAGTTCAACACCTTTCAGTAGTCCAACTCCATTTCCAACGGAGAACCCAACACCAACACCTTCACAAACTGAAGGACCAACATCTACACCACAAGCAACGGAGAAACCAACCCCTACACCAAGTAGTACCCCTCTCCCGACAGTAACACCATCACCCACAGTGTTTGTGGACGATTTGTATTTGGAACCCACAACAAATGTGGATATCCCATTAGAACCTTTCATGAAGATTGGTAAAAAAGTAATTAGAAGAAATGTTGGGAATTCGAGACGTAGAAATAATTAATAAGGATGAATTAAACCATTCCAAGAGATCGTATAAAAAGAGACAAATTCTCTTGTACGATACCAAAAGAAGGATTGATGATTTTGTAAAAAAAATCAAATATCGAAGGAATGGTGAGTACGAAGATATACCACACTTCATCATCAGTAAAACAGGGGATATATATAAAGTCTTAGATGTGAAATATTCGTCTAAGACTTTTGACGTTGATAAAATCGATAGACAACAAATAAAAATTGCAATCGAAAATCTTGGGTGGTTAAATAAAAATACAATAACAGGTTTTTTCTCAAATTGGATCGGTGACCCATATCGAACTGAACCATTTATAAGAAGTTGGAGAGAAAAATTTTATTGGGACCGATATAATCCTGAACAACTAAAAACCTTAATTTCCTTGTGTGACCACCTCTGTGAGGAGTATGGGATCAAAAAACACGTGGTTCCAACTAACGGAATTATAGAAAATATAGATAAATTAGGTGGAATTGTATGTAAATCGAATTTTTCAAATATTTATACAGATATAAACCCATCATTCAATTTTAAAATGTTTGTGGAAAATGAAATATAAGACACATATGAATTACGATAAAACAAAAAAAATGTTAGACACACTTAGACATCTCAATGAGTCGTCAAGTAAAAGTGTAAAAACCTTACAGGAACAAGAGGAGAAAAAAGAAATGAAAGATACTGTCATTGTTATTGATGGTGTTGAAGTTAGGTTGATTGCTAACAACAAGGAGGATTTAGAATTAAAGGATCCACAAAAGAAGGTCATATCCGACGTTATTAAGAACTTTGGTACTCAGGTATCGGATTTGGGTGATCTAAGACCAGGCATCACTATAGAGAGTGGGTCAGTAAGGTTAGATGGTGTTTTACCTGACGTAGGTCTAAATTTTGTAATCATTGCTGGTGTAAATAAGGGTATATACTTAAACACGAGTATGTTAAAGGTCGATTATGACGTATTGGAATCAACAGAGAAACTCTTAAAATTTGAAGATATTTTCTCTGATTCTATGAATGATATAATTTCAGAAAGACGAATAGACTAATATGGCATTAACAAACACAGATAAAAAAGATATTGAAAGAATTGTCAAGAAAGAAATCAAAAGTTTCCTTGATACCACTCAAGCACATAAAATAGTGATTGATGTTATTAAAAAAGAAATGGGTACAAGAGACATAAATGGTAAGGTGGTTGAATTATCAACTAAAGTGGTTGTGGAGTTGTTTAAACAACTTTGGCAACGTAAGTCTTTTTGGGAGTCACCACTTAAAAACGTTAAATAATGAAAAAAGAACCGACAGAACAGACAATGGCAGGATCTTCAGGGTCCTTTTCAGCACCTATGGGTTTCGTAACTAAAAAGGAAATCTATAAAATACACAATAAGAAAAAATACAACAAGAAAGAAGTTGAGGAAGATGTTGAGGAAGATGTTGAAGAGGGTGAATTTACTGAAGCGATGACCGCTGGAGTATCTGCGGCGGCTATGTTTGATGCACCTTTTGGTGATGGTGGTAAAAACCCACTAAAGATAGGTGGAGAAAAGAGTGTCAAAAAGAGAATGAAGTCCATGAGGAAAAACAAATTTCCTATGTATGGTGGACCTGACGGTGTTTATGTTAAAATAAAAGATAAATGTAAAACATATCCTTACTGTAATCAAGGAGATGTGAATGCTCTTGAGTTTTATGAAAATGAAGAACTAAACGAATCAGTGAAACAAATTTCAAAAAAATACGGATTACCGTTCAAAGAGGTTGAGAAATTAGTGATAAAAGAGATAAAACGTATATTTATATAATATGAAAGTTTCAGAATTAAACAAAATTATCGAAGAAACCATCTCTAACGAGATTAAGGGTAGAATCCTTAATGAAAATGATGGTAAAAAAACCGTACATTGTGTTAAATGTGAAGGTGAATATATAGAGGTTTGTGAATCTAAGGACGAAGCAGATCAAAAATGTGAAGAATATAATAAAAATAACCCTAACAAAACATATGTTGTTGAGGTTGAAACATTTGAATCTAACGAAAGTTTAATTAACAAATTAGACGAGTTAGGTGAAGAAAAAGACATAGAAGACATGAAAGAAAACCAATCAATGGAAGAAAAGTTACACGGAGATCAACACAAATTAGATGTTGATAACGACGGTAAGATAGACGCATCTGATCTTAAAAAAATAAGACAGGATGACACTAACGAAGATTACGCAATTACTGAAATTGATTGTGAAGCATGTGGTAAGGGGTTATGTGAATGTGGTGCAATGGAAGAGTCTGAAGATAAAGATTCACTACCGTCAATGAATGAAATATCTAAATGCGTTAAAGAAGGAATGACGTATGAAGACATATGTGAAAAGTATTCAAATTGTGATAAGAAAAAATTAAAAGAGATGTATGAATCATGTGGTAAACAATATGAAGGTAAAGAATCTAAAATACTTAGATTAACTGAATCACAAATGATTGATATGGTAACAAAAATGGTTAATGAAGCTAAGTCAAATGTACCTGGTGTTAGAGAAGTGGAAAACGCTCATAAAGCAAACAAAAAAGAAACTGAAGAACATATGGGTAACGTAGATAAAAAAATTAAAGACACATTGACTATTGAAGGTGGTGATAATCCTGAATTCCCAAATGCAAATGGTAAGGGAGAAAAGAAGGCAATACACAACACTGAAGAAGATAATGAAGAACTAAATAATTCAAGAGGTGAGAATTCATTGGATTTGGATTATGATCATGAACCAAGTGAAGAGTTCAAAGAAAGATTAAAGAAGTCTTTGGAGGGTGATTCAACTATGGGTAATGCTGAGGGTGGAAACACTATCAAAACAGATACTGGTGAGGAAATTAATAAGGTTGCTGAAAAAAGAAAAGAAGTTAAAGAAAAGGCACCTATGTATGTTAAGGATGTACAACCAGTAAAAGAACTTAAAGAAGAAACAAGTGAGGTTAAGAATGTTTTAGAAGAAGAGATCAGTAAAATGAAAAAAATGTTCTCTTACAACGAAAAGACACAATAACCTATTGTTTTTATACTCTTTTATATGTATATTCTATAGTATAGAAAAACAAGTAAGAGAGATGGACGATAATCATTTAATTCATGATGAGAATTACGGTAAACAAACTGAGGTTTGGTATCGTGCCTATGATATATCTACAGAAAAAATCATTCTATTTTATGACTTCCTTGACTCTATTCATACTTTAATGGATAGAACTTACTTAGGGAATGATGTAATGGATGAAGAGATCAATCAAAAAGGTCACTTCACGTGGTGTTGGGATAGAACAATCAATAATTTTAAAAAAGAAAGAATAGTCTTTAAAGAAAGAGGTATCCACTATGAATATTTTTGGAACTTCTTCATGGAGACCTTCTACCATGCACATATGGATGGTGAAGATACTGACCTTAAAGATTACCTTTTTAAATTATTTAATTACAAACACAAAAAAACGAGACCAGAGTTAGGTGTACTGACAGAAATCTATAAAATATTAGAGAAGAACTTGACCTAACAAAAAAAATTCCGTATATTACTATTAAAAACGTAATATAAGTATGGAAACGTTAAACAAAATCAAAAATCTCGTAGAGAAGATGTCCGTTGATACTAACAAAGTATTCGATAAAGGAAATCGTTCAGCATCCATAAGAGCACGTAAATACGCTCAGGAGATAAAGAGTCTTATTAGTGTCTACAGAAAAGAAGTCTTAGAAGAAATCAAGTCACATGATAGATAATATAGAACTATTCGTAATGGTTTTAAGTGTTGTTTTTATACTTAGATTCCTTGGTGAATTTGTTGTTAAATTATTACAGACATCACCTAAATCGTTAGAAATAAACAAATATGAAAGAGTGTTTCTTTATATCGCAATTTCATATATAATAACATATATAATCATATAACAGTGTATAAAAGTATAAAACCGTTACAACCGTATTTTTTCTCATTGAGGGAAATAAAAAATAATGTTAGTTTAGATTTAAAATTACCAGTAACATGGAAGTATGAAAAAATCGTACGAGTCTATAAGACATTACAAGTTAAAATTCAAGATAAGAACGATAAGAATGTCTTAGTTTCTTTTGTTGCACTTGCAAATGAAGATGGTTTTGACACTGCATTTCAATGTGCTAACGAGGTCGTTATAAAAAACCTTGAGGAAGAACAAAAACGTATGTTATTTGACAAAAAGGTTAAAGAACTAAGAGATGTTTTTGAAAGTACAGGATTAGATGAATTACATAGTTTAAAATTTGAAAAGAATGATAAAAGAATCGAAAACGAAGGACTTAGCTTGGTTGGAGAGGGAAATGAAGAAGGATCTGAACTCAGTGGAGAACCACAAGAAAAAGATGATTCAGGAACTACTGAAGACGAAGAAGGAGGATCTATTCATCCCACCAACGATAAAGAAAAAAAGTAAACTAAAAATACTCTTACTTAGGGTGGGTAAAATATTGGGTATGTAATGGAAGACAACAAAGAAAAAAAAGGTGACCTACTAAATCAGTTGGCGATCATTGCAGATTTGACCGAAAAGATTAACTTGAAGGTCAAGAGTCCAACCTTACTTTTTGAAGTTGACGATGACGAATATGACCGAGTAAAAGATTACCTTAAAACAAAGTACAATGATAAGATAGATGAGGAAGGGGATGTTTTCTCGGTGGGTATTGGAGAATGTGTTTATGTCTTTAGTAAGAGTAGTGTCTAAATAGATCAGTTCTTTTGTAACCTTTTTTCTCTAATAGAGGATAAAGGTTTTTTCTTTGTGTTGTTGTTACGTCCTTAACAAATATAAAATTACCTTTTCTTTTATTAAGTAAATCTTCTTTTAAAATATTGAAAAGTCTTTCAGAATCACTTAGGTTTTTATTACCGAACATTCTAACTTCATCTTCAATCTGAAGAAATATCTTATTGTTTAATGTGAATATTTGTGCAATCTCATCAACTTTATTGAATATTTTTAGAAGTTCGTGGTAACGGATCCTTTTTTTATTGTCATGGTCATAAACTTTTTCCTCTACCCAATAAGGTATGAGTTCCTTCATCCTATATCCTTTTTCACTGGCACTTACATTTACCAATCTACCAATCTCATCTCTCTTTGTGATCGTCTTCGATTTAGCCCAACGATTGTCAGGATAAATTAGTGCAAGTTCATGTGAGAGACTTTTATTTCTCTTACCACCAAACTCTTTTACATAACGGGGTTTTCTCTCGGTTTTTAGTTCGTACCACAAATCTCTTATTGCAGGTAAACTAATTGTTTGGTAGATAAGTTTTTTTCTCTTTTGATTACAGAATAGTATTATTTTATACTTCCGTTTCTTCATTAACCAAACAAGTTGACTATGTACTTGACTAAAGACACTAACCCCCATATACCTAAACCTAAAACACCGTAAATGAATATCTTAATTGGTTTTTCCACCTTTTCGACTTCATCTAAGAGTTCTTTTTTTCTTTTTTGGTTTTTACATTTACTACACGCCATAATTAAATATATATAATAATTATCCAATAATCAAGAGTAGGGGGTTGATAACGTCAGTTATTTTATTTATATTTTATACAAGAACATCTAAGAATAAGCAAATGATAAGTTACATTGGAGGTAAGGCAAGAATAGGTAAATGGATAGTTCCATTTATTCCTAATGATATTGAGACGTACGTCGAACCTTTTTCAGGTATGTTTTGGGTATTCTTCAATATGGACCTTAAAAAATATCCTAACCTAAAGACTGTGGTCTATAACGACTTTAACGGGTTAAATGCGAACTTAATGAGGTGTTCTTTGGACTATGATAGGTTGTGGGATGAATTAAATAAACATATTCAATATGTTCAGGTTGTGGGTCAACCAAATACACCACCTAAATGTAGGGAATTTTTTAATAAATGTCAGGAAGAAGTCTTTCACCCTGACTACGATATTGGTGAGTATCCAAACTATGAGGCGGCAGCAAAATATGTTTACGTACTAACACAAATATTCTCGGGTTCTAAACCCGAAACATCAAACTACACAGATTACAAAGGTAAATATCGTTGTAAGGTGTTGATATTTATGGACAAGTTAAAAAACGGTAAATTCAGAGAACACTTTGATAAAATAACGTTTGTGGAAAACATGGATTTTCAGGATGTGATTGAAAAGTACGATTCTCCAACGTCATATTTTTACACTGACCCACCGTATTGGAAAACAGAAAACTACTATTCAAATCACGATTTTGATAGATCTGATCATGAAAGATTGGCAGACTGTCTAAAGAATTCTGAAGGTAGATATAGTTTGTCTTACTATGATTTCCCACTATTACAAAAGTGGTTCCCGTATACCGACTATAAATGGGAAAAGAAGGGTTTTAAGAAATCCGCAGCAGCGAAGAAGGATGGTACACAAAATACGGGTATCGAAATTCTGATAATGAATTACGGTCAACCATCATATAAAGAGGGAGAACAACTGAGTATGTTTAAACTTGAAGTTGATGAGAAGGATAAAACAAAAAACGTTTTAGTTCCTCGATTATAATTTATTTTTAATATTGAATAACGTTGGATCCTGAAATTATAATTTACATTAATAAGTTGAGAGGTTACTTTAAGAAAAATAAAGAAGCAAATGACTATTTCTTAAAAAATACAGATGAGGATAAATTCTTTGACATGGTTACGGACATGGCACAAAAAAACTTTTCAACAAAAGGTGACCCAACTTTGGATTTACCACAGTTTGAGGCAATAAAACAAACAATAAAGGTTATCGAAATATCGGAAAGACCCGATTCTTTTTATGAACCTAAAATATTTATCGATGACCGAGGTTTGGTTAAAATAATAAAATAAGGAAAATAGAATTTAATGAAAGATTTAAAAGCAGAAGAAGTAAAGTCCCTTTTGAGTAAAGGTGAGAAAGTATTGGTTGATTTTTGGGCACCGTGGTGTGGACCTTGTAAAACATTAATACCACGATTAGAATCAATATCCGACAGTTATCCCGACGTTCATTTTGTTAAGGTTAATGTTGAGGAAAATAGAGACTTTGCAATGGAATTAGGTATAAGAAACGTACCTACGGTTGTTATATACAATGGTGACACTATTGTAGGTAAAGAAGTTGGTGCAAGACCAGACAATAATTACACTACGATTATAGACAGTATCATTTAGTGGTTTGTGTATTCACATTAAAAGGTTGTTCTCACTGTGAAAGTTTAAAAAAAAGATTATTTGATAATAAAATACAATATGAGGAATATGATGTCGATGAACATTTTTTTTTATGGGGTCAAATAACAGAACAGACAAAAATGGACACTTTACCAACGGTATTCTTTAAAAATAAAGGAAAAAGAAAAGGAATACTATTAATGCCGGGTTTAAATGTGGACGATGAGGATCATTTTATTAAAGAAATTTTACGTAATATCTGATTAAAAAGGGGGATTTTAAAAAAAGTCTCCCTTTTTTCTATTCAAGAAGATAAACAAAAGTATTTATGTAAAAGGACTTTTAGAGATGGCTTTACAACAAATATACTGGGAACAAATTGCAACTGAAAATGTTGTGTCGGGATCTAATATCACATTAGGTAACCCGTCATCTTCTTTGGGATCCGTTTACGCGGACAATTTAGTGATAGGTGGGACTAATATTTCTCAATCGTTAGATGTAAAATTTAGTCTCGAGGGACTTAATTTATTTACAGGGTCAGTTTCCAACTCATTGGAGTTTACAGGTTCAAACTTAACCGTTAAAGGAGGTCTTAATGTTTTAGGTACTTTTACATCAATTAAGTCGGAAACGGTTACTTTAAATGACAATATCATTGAATTAAATGGTACTGACGAGGTATTTGGTGGTTTATTAGTAAAAGACCCTACAAACCCTAATTTAGTATCGGGTTCGTTATTATGGGATACGATAAATGATAGATGGGTGGGTGGACCTTTAGGTTCAGAAGAAAACTTAGTACTCGAAAGTGAATTAACTACTTTTTCATCTTCAGTTTCATCTTCAATAAATGAGTTATCACAATCAGTATCCTCATCGTTTGACCAAGTCAATACGGATTTAACTGATTTATCATCTTCAGTTTCATCTTCGATTAATGATTTATCACAATCGGTATCGACATCATTTGATGATACCAATACAACAATAACTAATTTATCATCCTCATTATCATCATCAATAAACGAATTGTCTTCATCTGTTGACTCTACGTTTACCCTACATGATGGTAGGTTGGTTGAGTTAGAGTTATTTAGTTCTTCATTAGATGCTACATTCGCGACAGACCAACAAATAACAGACTTATCGTCTTCATTATCGGGATCAATAAGTGAATTGTCATCTTCATTATCGTCATCAATAAATTACCAGATCCAAACTTTTGATCAGGTTTATAATGACCTAACTGATTTATCATCGTCACTATCGTCTTCGATAAACGAATTATCACAATCAGTTGATTCTACATTTACTCTACATGACGGTAGGTTAGTTGAATTAGAATCGACAGGATCCGATCACGAAACAAGGATCGATGGGTTAGAACTTTTTAGTACATCTTTAGATGATACTTATGCTACGGATCAAGAATTAGAAGATGTTTCCTCATCTTTAAGTGTCGCAATTAGTCAGGCACAAACAGATATTGAGTCAAGTAATATATTTCAACAAACTGGTTCATATTATGGAACTGCGGAGAACTTACAAATATCAGGAAGTGGTTTAGATTCACCTGATGGTTCTATAACAGCAAAATATGGTGTAATTGTATCAAAATCACTACACGCAGAAAATATTAACGTAGGACTACCCACTTCAAACGATTGGGGAACCATGAACGGTTCGTATTTTAATAATTTCAATGAAAATACGGACGTTTCAGAGATTATTAGGTTTATGGCGGGGTTATTATCCTCTTCAGCACCTGATGCGTCTCCAAATACCAAATATTATAATGGATACAATAAAAATACGTTTAATACATCTACAGATTCGGGTATTGGTGGGTACATCCCATTGGGAACTACCAATACGACTTTAATAGAGTTAATTGATTCGGGGTTTGCATCTATCGGTGGAACAATCTTAGGGTCATTTGGTACTTTTTACACAAATAGTAACTATAGACACTCATTTACAAGTAGATACGGTGGTTCAACGAGTGTTCGATCGTCAAACGATGGTAATTTATTCGGTTTAGGTAGATTAAGTAGTGGTACACCCACAACTTTTAAAGTTTCAGGTTCTTTTACATTTAAAAAGTTTGACCATAACAGGGTTTTATTAGAAGAATCGAGTTCTAATCATTTAATAACACAATCAGGTGCGGGAACTACCAATGGGGTAACTCTTGGTAGAATTGAGTCTGCAAATCCTGAATTAATTCCTGCTGGTTACCAAGATGGTAAATATTCGAACGTATTTAACCCAACAATACTAAATGCGGGTAATAATATAGACGATATTGGGTATTATCACATATCAAGTTCAATATCCATTGCAAGTGGGTCAAGTGACTTTAGTTCACCTATAGAAAATAATACCGAGATACTATATGGACCAATACCGACAATTGAAAGTGGTATTGGGTCAACTAATTTAGGTGTTTCGGCAAATATTGACTCTATGGAACAATTAACCGCAACATCAAGATCCTTAAGTGGGGCACCATACTTACAAACGGCAACGTTTAACGCAAGTGGGTCTATTGGGGGTACATTTAATAAGTTGTACCAAAACGGTACACACGGTTCAATGTCAGGTAATAGTGGTCAAAGAAGTGCAAGTGTTTCTAACGGTAGAATATCGACAAACGGTGTTTTTTACGATGAAACATTTACAGATGTTAGAACCAATGGTACAATTCCACACATTAGTGATAAAATAAAACTTAATTCAGGTTTGAGTTGGAGTGCTGGTAATTCGTATGGTACTTCAGCTAACCAATCAGTTTCAATAAGTGGAACTGGATTCGGTAGAAGTAGGTCTGATTCTGAAAGTAGGTCCGTACACATATCGGGAACGTTTGGACAACCAGCATCAAGTGGTAGTTTACATTATTATGGTAGATCACAAACATATGATGGGTCGTCCAACACATCTGAGAATTTCAGTGGTGAGGGAAGAAGAATAAAATTAACCGACACTCTACTTTCTTTTGGTGAAGATTCGTGGGATAATTCATACGGTGAATACAATATTTTGGGTCCTAAAGATTTACAAGTAAGACCTAACCGTTTAGTTAAACCAGGTGGTAACAATGGATATTGGTTACCTAACCCAAGTAGTGATAGTAATTTCAAATACTATGTTAGAAAATTCTCGACTTCAGGGACTAAGACAAGTATGTCAATTAATTGTAGTGGTAACTCACTAACCTCTTGGGATAATATAGAAAATAATAATAAAGTTTCAGTTCTTATCATGTTTGAATCATCATCAACAAACGTTTACTCAAATTCACGATTCTACGATCCCACAAAGACGTTATCGAATTTTATTTATGGTATAAACGCAAATGGTGATGGTACGAATCCTTTTGGTAGTAGTATTGATCTTTATGGTAATACGGGTGGTTCAGGTTCGGGAGGATCATGGACACTACCAATAAGAAACTCGGATGGTATGTTCTTAAATGCGACGTACAACGAAATATTGGTATTAGTAAGATATCAAGGAGACCCAACACCATTAACAAGTATAAGTGTAAGTTTTAATTAAGAAAAATGGCATACGATAGTAATTTAAAATCCTCCAGGTTCCTACAAGGTAGGAGATACACTCACAACAACTTAAGTGATTCTCAAGAATCATTTACGTCTGTACTTGATTTAAATAGTAATGAAATTTATGTTGATCAGGGTCTTATCCCATCCAACAACTTACCATTTAATAGTTCGGAGGATAATTTAAATATATATGTTGATCCAACAACAGGGTTCAATGTAATGAAATATTGGTTTAGACATAAATTAACTAAATCAGATTTAAATAATGAGGTGTGGTTCTTTTTGAATCCAATAGGTGTTAATAATGGTATTGGAGCTCAGTTAATTGATTCAAACCAAGAAGTTAATTTTATATCACCAAAGTACTCAGATTCCTCATTATCTAACTCAACAGTTGAAGATGGTACTGCGGGTTATGGTGTTAAATTATACGTTTCGACAAATTCATCATCCCCATCACCAAGTGATTTAGTTCAACCATCAACATATGCGTTTGACTTTAAGAATGGTGTTGTACAATTTAAAAGTGGTGTACCATCATCGAATAGATATGTTTATATAAGTGCTTACCAATATGTTGGTAGAACATTAAGTGAACAACTTGATAGTAACAACCCTGATAGTATTCAGGACATTTTCAAACCTACAGGTTCATTCTACTCAACCACAAATGATTTACAGATTACAGGATCTTTAAGTCTTGGTGGTGATTTTACGGTTCATGGTAGTTTTACATCATCATTATCTGAGACAGTAGTTGTTAATGATAACATTATAGAATTAAACGGTAATGAGTCTAATTTTGGGGGTATTAGTATAAAAGATACCTCAGCACCAAACTTAGTTTCGGGGTCTCTATTATGGGACACAGTGAACGATCAGTGGATTGCGGGACCACAGGGTTCGGAATTACCAATTGCGAGGAGCGAAGACCTTATATGGGGTAACACAGGGTCACATTGGTCAGCAACATCAGACTTAGAAGTAACAGGTTCTGTTATAATCAAAGGTGACCTTAAAGTTGAGGGACAAACAATATTACAGTCTCAAAACATAGAGGATGATACCTTAATTGTATCAGGTGCTATGAGTATATTAAAAAACCAAATTAACGATCAAATAAGATCAGCATCACTTAATATCGAAAATTTAGGAAATATTGGTGACAGATCAAATAATAGTGTTGTGGATTTAGGTGGTTTCTAATATTCGTGATATTTATAATAAAATTAAAACTTTAAATAAAAAAAACAGATGGCTCAAATTATTAAACACAGAAGAGGATCGATTGGCAGTGTAAAAACAACGACAACACGTAATGGAGAAATTCTTGTTGCTTCGGGTTCTATATCGGACTTGTCAGGACCTTTCGTATTCATTGGTTCACCAAACTCAACAGACGAAGGAGTTGCTGGTGCATTTAAACCCACGTCAAAAATATATGGAGGTTCAACAGCACCAAGTATACCGGTAGCCACTTATGGTTCTATCATGGATGGTACACCATTTTATGCGACTGGTAATGAGTCATTATATATACTTAATAATGATGGTATCGGAAACGAGAGACTTGATTTAACAGGTAACATAGAAGGTAATTCTATCTCTAATGTAACAATAACCTCACTTACAGGAACAAATGCAAACATAACCAACATAACAGGTGGTACGGTAACTGTAACAGGAAACCAAACAATTGGTGGTACTTTAAGTGTTACAGGGGTAACAAACCTTGGTAGTACTTTAGGTGTTAGTTCAACAGCAACAGTTGGTAAATTAGTTTCAGAAGGAGAAATTACAGGTTCAAATCTTAGACTTACAGGAAATGCGGATATTGAAGGAAATATAAACTTAGGTGGAAATATTACTGTTGGTGATTCATCATCAGACTTTGTTTCGTTCGGTGCGGATATTGCGTCTTCATTCATACCCGACGTAAACGATACATATGACTTAGGTTCTACAACTCAAGCATGGAGAGAATTATACGTAAGTGGAACGGCACACATTCAAGATTTAGAACTTGAAGGTGGGTTAGCGGTAAACAGTTTGGCACTACCAGGTGACTTAACGGTATCAGGAACTACAGACTTAAAAGGTAATGTTACTTTAGGTGATGCAAGTTCAGACACAATTACTGTAAATTCAGGAGATATTGAATTATCAAATGTTCCTGACGGAGATACTGCAATCTTTATTGGTTTAGATGGAAATAACAAATTAGTACAAGACACATTAGACGCAAGGGTACAAGGAGAGACATTACTTGATAATAATGGCACACCATTAACCGCTAATAGAATACCTTTCGCAGTTGACGGAGATTCATTACAAGACGATGGTGATTTAACATACAACTCAACAACTAATGTTATTAGTGTGGGTAGTTCAACAATTGGTAACGACATATCTGCGGCAAGTTCATTAACTTCAGTAGGAACAACCGAACTTAAAGGAGGTGTTGGTATTAATTCAACATTAGAAGTTACGGGTTCTGCAAAATTCAAATCTACAATAGATGTTGAAAACGAAGCAACAATGGCATCGGCAACAGTTAAAGACTTGACTTCAGGTAGAGTAGTGTTAGCTGGTACAGGTGGTGCGATTGAAGATAGTACAAAATTAACATTTGATGGATCAACACTTGATGTTGGTGGTGATGTTGAAGCAACAGGAGATTTAGGTGGTGCTACGGCAACCATCACAGGTAATTCCACTATAGGTGGAACACTTGGTGTAACAGGTAATACTGAGATAGACGGAACATTAACAGTTAATGACAATGTAACAATATCAGGTAACTTAGAAATATTAGGTACAGCTACTGAAGTAAACATACAATCAACAACAGTTGAGATTGATGATAACATAATTAAATTAAACGCATATTCTCCGTTTGAGAGATATGCAGGTTTTGAAGTTATGGATTCAGGATCTTCAGGTGTATCTGCATCTTTAGTATGGGATTCACAAGACGATCATTGGATGTTTGTTTCTTCATCAGGACAATCAAGTAAAGTACTTGGAACAACGGCAGGAGCTTACGGATCCGAAAGTAGTTTACGAATTGGATCAATTCCTGTAGCAACAGGTAAAAACACTATGGGTGATTCTTTACTTACTGATGATGGTAGTGTATTATCATATAACACAAACAAATTTACAGTTGATAAAGACACTGGTTCTACTTTAATTGCGGGTAACGTAACACTTAGTGGTGGTGGTGGACTTGATGCGGGAAATACTACTTCAAAAATTGTATTTAGAAATTCAAGTAGTGAAATAGGTTATATAACGAGTACAGGAACAACTGATGTTTTAGATGGTATTTTAGGTTACAAATCAAGTGATGGATCTTTAGCGTTTTCTACCGTTATTGATGGAGGAACTTACTAAGAATTAAACACACATAAATAATTAACAAAATCCCTTGAGAAATCTTGGGATTTTTTTTATATATCATAGTAACGTAGTATTTATTAATATAATACCTATATAGGTAAAATAAACCAGTGGTATATACCACTTAAACACATAGAGATCCATATATATGGGACAGACAGTTAAACTGCGCAGAAGCGCGGTATCCGGTAGGGTACCAATTAACTCACAACTACAACTTGGTGAGTTATCAGTAAATACGGCAGATGGGAAACTATTCTTTGCCAAATCAGGTTCATTAGGACCTTCGATTGAAGAAATAATCACGACAAACACCCAAAATACGGGTTCAATTGACTTAGTTGGTGCATTAACCGCATCAGTTGTTAGTTCATCATTTATTGGTGATGGTCGTGGACTTTATAACATCCCCGCATCGGGAGTTACAGGTCTTAGTTTAGATAAAATAACTTCGGGTCCTGCAACCGCATCAATATCGGAAACACGATTCGATGTGAATGTCGACACGGTTATTGACGGATCTTTAACGGTAACAGAAATAACGGGTAGTGGGTTAGGTTTAACAAATGTCCCTGTTAATATTTCAGGATCGAGTCACCTATCAACAAACTACGACTCATCATTTACCAAACTTCATTTTGATCATTCCACAGGTATTAAAATTGTGGGTGATACCTCAACAGGTATAGCAAAAATTTATTTAGATGGTGTAGCATCTGAAAACGAAAGTGGTGTGGGTAATACCAAACTACTAACTGTCACAACCGCGAGTAGTACGTGGACTTTTAATCATGGTTTAGGTGAAAAATACCCATCGATTGTGGTATTCGATGGTAACGATAATGTTATTATTCCACAAAATATTGAAGCAGTAAGTGAATCACAATTAGTTGTGTCTTTTGCTTCACCACAAATAGGTTATGTCACCGCAACTGTTGGTGGAGGTTTACCGTCATATGAAACTGGTGATTATAAAACATTGGTTACTGAAAATGGGGTACCTACATGGAAAGAAGGTATATTGAGTGGTTCAATATCGTTCGATAGTTACTCTTCATCAATTGACGACGAATTAGGTGTACGTGATTTAAGATTAAACAGTATCGAATCATTAACGGGAAGTTACTTAATAGAAAGTGACTTAGATGGTTTAGATGATAGAATAGATAGTTTAGAAGTCGAGAGTGGTAGTATAAGAACTGATTTAAATACATACACATCATCAACCGACAATAGGTTAGATTCTTTAGAAGTAACAAGTGGATCACAAAAACAAAAATTAGGGGAACATAGAGACAGATTAGTTTCTTTAGAAGTAACAAGTGGATCACATGACAATAGGTTAGTTTCTTTAGAAGTAACAAGTGGATCACATGACGGTAGGTTAGATAGTATTGAGTCTAAAACAGGGAGTTTTCTTGTATCCAACGACCTTTCAACAATAGAAGGGAAGATTGGGTCTTTAGAAACAACTTCTGGTTCTCATGATGGTAGATTAGATTCGTTAGAGACTGAAAGTGGGTCTATAAGGTCAGAGGTACAACTAATGCGTCATTCACAAAACGTATATACATCTTCTAACAATATAAGAGTAGATAATTTAGAGTCTTTTGAAACCACTGTGGGTGGTGGATTAGAATTTACAGGTTCTAACGTAACAATTAAGGGAGATTTATTAGTCAAAGGAACAGAAACGAGAGTGGATTCCACAACGGTTGAGGTTTCCGATAATATAATTTCATTAAATGGAAGTGGTGCCGCTAATGGTGGTATTGAAGTGAGAGATGTTACGTCACCAGGTATTTTGTCAGGTTCTTTAATATGGGACGGTACAGACAATAAATGGAAAGCGGGTGTTAAAGGAAGTGAAGATAGTATTGTTTTAGTTGGTGATTTAAATTCATTCACATCGTCAAATGATGACAGGTTAGATAGAATTGAAACATCAACATCTTCATTAAATTCATTCACGAGTAGTATTAATACAACAATTAAGGATAAATTAAATAATGATGGTGTGATAAGTGGTTCTGTACAGATAGACCATGATGCGACCACAAATTACGTAGGTAATGAACACATTGATCACTCAACAATCACAATTGGTAGTGGTAAAGGTCTAACCGGTGGAGGTACTATTGATACAAGTAGAAGTTTAACACTTGATACTGGATCGGCACACTTCTTAGATGGAGTAAAATCAAAATTAAACACTGAAACGGTTGTTAGTGGTTCAGAACAAATAGATATAACAGGAACTACAAATTATAATTTAGTTGATGGTAGATTAGATAGTTTAGAATCTAACAGTGGTAGTTACTTAACTGAGTTCACAGAAACAGATCCAATATTTACAGCATCACCTTCAGCTGGAATTACAGATACAAATATTGACAATTGGGATTCTGCATACACTTATTCAACAGTAGGTCATTTACCACTAAGTGGGGGTACAATTACAGGAGATGTTAGATTCTTAGATGATGATCAACTTAAGTTGGGAAGTGGAAATGATTTGAGACTTTGGCACAACGGAACTAACTCATATCTTTTCAATTATGGGGGTAGTATGTTTATCGGTACTCGTACCAATGATACCACATTTTTAGGAAATGACGGAAATAATGGTGATGTCACTTATTTTAAAATAGATGGGAGTAACCAAGGATTATATTACTACAAATCACAATTTTTTGCAGACGGAGTTAAATCACACTACGGAGCGAGTAATGATTTAGAAATATACCATGATGGTAGTAATTCTTATATTACAGAAAAAGGGACTGGTAATTTAAACATAAAGGGTGGTCAAGGATTGGCGTTACTCTCAAGTTCAGATGAGTTTTATTTTTATGGAGATACAAATGGACAAGTTAATCTGTACCATAACGGTTTAAAGAAATTTGAAACTACAAGTGGTGGTATAGAGGTAAGTGGAACAATAGTTGCGACTGGTTATAATGATAGTAATTGGAATACGGCATACGGATGGGGAGACCACTCACAGGTTGGATACATCACAGGGTTTACAAACACAAATGAATTCACAACAGGTGCCACATTTAATAGTGGTGATGGTGTAATAACCTTCACAAGAAATAACGGAGGTGATACATTTACAGTAGATTTAGATGGAAGATACCTTACTTCATTTACAGAAACGGATCCAATATTTATGGCATCCCCTTCAGCAGGAATTACAGATACCAACATATCAAATTGGAATACAGCATACGGATGGGGTGATCATTCACAAGCTGGATACACTGGTGATCAAGATTTAAGTGGGTACCTACTAAATACTACCGACGCTTTTAGTGGAAACCTAACATTCAATGGTGGTAATAATAATTCAAAAGAATCTTTCATTAATGTGAAAAGAGGAAGTGGTGCTGGATTATGGTTAAAATTTCAAACAGACTCAACATCAACAAATAATGTTAGTCAGTTCGTAATAAGAAGAAGTACGGACAATGTGGACATCTTATCAATATCGGCTACTTCAGGAAACTTAACCGTACCGGGTACATTATCCGCTTCGGGATACAACAACACTAATTGGGACACAGCATATGGATGGGGTGACCATTCACAAGTGGGGTACATTACTGGATTTACAAATACTAATGAGTTTACGACAGGTGCTACTTTTAACAGTAGTAATGGTAAAATAACCTTCACAAGAAATAATGGTGGGGATACGTACATTGTGGATATTGATGGTAGATTCTCATTAACCTCACATAATCATGATGGAGATTATATACAAGATGGTGGTACAACCTCTGTTGGTAATATAAACACAATCGGTACAGAGTCTATAAAACATAGGTGGAATAATTCAACCATAGGTAGACCTGCTTCAAGTCAATCCAACGAATATGGAACTGTGACTACACTTACTTATGATAGTCTTTACGCGACACAAATTGCTTGGGACATACATGATAATAATTTATACGGAAGAACTCTTGATCTAACTAATGATACAGGAACGTGGTCTAAGTTTTTTACTGATACTAATTTTACCGATAATTCCACAAATTGGAATACCGCATATGGATGGGGTGACCACTCACAAGAGGGGTATCTAAAATCATATAATGATGAATATACCACAGGTGCCACATTTAATGGTGGTAATGGTATAATCACATTTACAAGAAACGATGGAGATCAGTATACTGTTGATATTAGTAGTACTTTAACCGATGTTACGGTGACAGGAGGTACATATAATGATGGTACACAAACACTAACATTGACAAAGAGTGATGGTGATACTGTGGATGTGACGGGATTTGCAATTGAATCAGTTAAATTTACGACAGGGGCTACGTTCAACGACAGTAATGGAATAATTACATTTACTAATAATGATAATACGACATACACTGTCGATATTGACGATAGGTACTTACAGTTAGGTGGAGGAACCCTTACAGGTAATTTAACACTTAATAGTACTAATCCTGAAATCCTATTTAACGGAACATCAGACGCTGGTGTTGATATGGCAATTAAAGCAACACCCGAAGGTTTAGATTTTTATGAACCCGAAGATAGTAATAAAATACATTTCCAAATATTAGATGATGCTGGTGTAAATTCAACATATGGGTATAAAGTTGGAAATACAGTAGTAATAAATAGTAGTAGAGTTTTATCTAATGTGACAGGTAATATATCAATGTTCACTAATGATAGTAACTACCTTACTTCATTTACAGAAACAGATCCAATATTTACGGCATCACCTTCAGCTGGAATTACAGATACAAATATATCGAATTGGAACACCGCATACGGATGGGGAGACCATTCAACTGAAGGGTATCTAAAATCATTTACAGAAACAGATCCAATTTATACATCGGAGAGAAATAGTCTTCGACTTAATAAGATGGTCCAATCAACATTATTATTTAGTGTTTTGGAGGATTATAACAAACCAAGTGGGTATTCTACGATGATTCAACCATCGTCATATCAAAATCCATTACCGAGTCATGGTTACTACCATATATTAGGTAGAAGAGATGGTGGTGGAGGATATGGTGCATTATTACAATCATACAATAGTGATGAACTTTTTCATGGTAACACAACAAGTAATACTACCAACATTGTATGGAGAAAAATATGGACAGACACTAACTTTACCCAATCAGAAATAAATAATTGGGGAACCGCATATGGATGGGGTGACCACGCAAGTGCTGGATACATCACAGGATATAGTGAAACAGATACTTTAGATAGTGTAACTGATAGAGGTGCAACCACAACAAATAATATAACTGTTGGTAACATCTTATCAACAGATCAAGTAAAAGTAACTTCCACAGGGACCGCCACTTTAATTTTAAGAGGTGATAGTGGGAATTCAGGAGACACTGGACAATTAGATTCAACTATTAAAATGTTACACGATGATGAATCACATGGTATTCATTTAGAAACAAGAAACTACGCAGGTAAAAACTCATTTGAAATATTGTCTATTGCTGCTGGAACAGCATCAAGTAGATTTTTAATTGATCAAGATGGTGATGGGATTTTCACAGGTAATGTGCAAATGCAAACAGGTAATTCTGTAGGTAAGTTTGCCGTTATGAGTACAGGAGTTCATGGATCGTACGATTTTTATAATAATGGTACAAGTTACTTTAATAATAGTGTTACTATAGATGGAAATCTTACCCTTAGTGGTAATGTGGACATACTTATGGATGACAATTCAGGTGCCGCTGTTGAGTTCAAACAGGGTAGTGATTTGTATATGAGATTTATCACTACAAACGGTGGTGAACACATAGAAGTAAATAAGAACATTGAATTACAAGGAGTTACCGCAACAAGTGGTCAATTCTCATCCACATTATCAGTAGCAAGCGATATTATACATAGTGGTGATTCTGATACTAAAATAAGTTTTACAGATAATAATGTTAAAATAATTGCCGGTAATAAAAACTATCTTCACGCACACGATAACGGAAGTTTATTTCTTTATGGTGGAAATGGTACCGCTTTAACTTTAGACACACAGCAATTTGCAACTTTTGCAACCAGAGTAGGTATAGGAGTATCAGCATCAACTAACGCTATGTTAGACGTTAGAGGACCTGACACTGATAACGCTGTATTAGGTAGGTTTTGGTCTAACACAGGATCAAGAGGTTCTTTTATTATAAGAAATGGAACTAATGTATCTCCAACTACTTTCATAGGTACTGCAGGAGGTTCTGAACAATTATCCATTGGAACAAACAATATTGAAGCGATAAGATTAGATGCGTCTCAAAACACACGTTTTACAGGTGGTGTTATTATTGAGGGAGGTGCAGACAGAATAACGGCTGAAGGTTCTTCAATGTATTTGGGTGGTGGAAATGGTAACACCACATTAATTCAATTTTCGGGTAAAGCAATACCAGACTCAGATAAATCACATGATTTAGGATCAACCAATAGGTATTGGAGAAACGCATATATAGATGTTATAACGGCAACGGGTGGTAACTCAACAAATTGGAACACAGCATATGGATGGGGTGATCATTCTACTGAAGGATACATCACAGGGTTTACAGACACAAATGAATTTGTTACAGGTGCAACATTCAACACAGGTGATGGTAAAATAACCTTCACAAGAAATAATGGTGGTGACACCTTCAATGTTGATATTGATGGTAGATTCTCATTAACCTCACATAATCATGATGGAGTTTACTTTAAGTTTGACTCTGAAAATGCTGGTTTTTTAAATCTTCAGCAAAATACTGTGGGTACTACTTTTGGTAATGGGGTTGCCACTGTACCGTCTTACTACTTTGGTCAAAAAGTAGGGGATAATGATGGTTGGAGATTATATGGTGAAGCACCATCAAGTAACGATGTTAAAATGATTTTTGAAATCATTGATGACATTGAATCTGGTGACACATGGGTTTTTAGAAACAAGAAAACTTATGACCCATATACTGCAAATGACGTTGTTAAAATTCAAGGTAATGGTAACATTATAACATTAGGTACAATTACCGCATCTGGTTACAATAGTTCTAACTGGGACACAGCTTATGGATGGGGTGACCACTCACAAGAGGGGTACGTCACAGGTGATTACCTACCAATTGCAGGAGGTACATTAACAGGTAACCTTATTGTTGGTTCAGTGAGTAAGACATCTGACAGTGTAGTTAAAGTATTGGCGGATCAAGGATATAAGGCAGGATTTGAAGCTTATGGTAATGGACAAGGAACAGGTTATATATACCTTGGACAATCCACATCACATGGTGGGGGTATGTCATATAACGGTGATGGTAGTCCGGCACTTGTTAGTGGTGAAAGTGCCGATAGAATTACCTTCTATAGAAGAACTAATAGTGTTGATAGTGAAGTTTTCAGTTATAACCATAATTCTGATTCGGTTTATTTTAATGGTGAAATATTACCATCAACTATAAACACAGGACAAGGTTCAACTGAAGTTCACTTAATGAACCAAAACATTAGAACCACTGATGATGTACAATTTGGTAAGGGTAAGTTTAGTGAACAAGTAAGTGTTAATAACAGAACAGCAATGTCTGTGGCACATTGGTCAAGAAGTGGTAATACTACAGGAGCTATAAAAATTAAAATACCAGGTACACATACGAGTAATTGGTCAATGCTTGTTCTACGTATAACTACGTACGAATATAATAGTAATGCACATGCTGTTTACTACGTTTCAGGTCACGATTGGACCAGTGGTTGGTACAACAATGGTGTAACAGTACAAGGGACGGGTAAACTTATGAGTCTTGGTTTTAGTACTGCTGAGAATGAGGATTACGTAATCCTTGGTGATACTGATTCAACATGGGCATATGGTCACGTTACTGTTGATGTGGTTGCACATCCTGACTTCTACAATTCCTCAATGGATATTACGAGTGGTTGGGTAATTACACAAGAAACCGCGTTAGACGGAATCACAATAAACAGTGTTACAAACAAACAACTTTTAGACACTTCTACATTCGGTACTAAAATTAGTCAATGGGATACCGCATACGGATGGGGTAATCACGCAGACCAAGATTACGCAACCGAAACGTATGTTGGGGATCAAATAGACACCCTTATTGATTCCGCACCAGGTACATTAGATACGTTAAATGAATTAGCAGAAGCACTTGGAGATGATCCAAACTTTGCAACCACAATAACAAATAGTATTGCGACTAAACTTCCACTTAGTGGTGGAACACTTACGGGTGATTTAATTATACAACATACTGATGATGCACCTGGTGAGTTGTTACATCTTAGAAATGACTCAAACGGAAACGGAGCCACTATAAAGTTCTCGGATCAGGCAACTACGGCAGCACAATACGGTTCACTAAGTTATTATCATGCTAATGGTGCGTCGTATGGATCGGAACATGCATTTGTATTTGACGGTACCGAAGCGGGTATGAGTTTCGTGGTGAAGGGTAAAGTAATGTATTCTCAGGGAATCTATACAACACCATCTACGGGAACAGGAGCTGGAACAAGAAAAGATACAAATTGGGATACTGCATATGGATGGGGTGATCATTCACAAGCGGGATATACCTCTAATACGGGTACACTGACAGATAGTAACGATAGAAACTATATCACAGACAGTAGAGGTGCCGTGAGAGCACCATCATATTATAATGATAGATATGCACAATGGGATTTCCAAAATAAGTCAGATACTACTGTTGGAGGTGACGAATGGCACGCATTACTTACAGTTTCTAAATGGACTGGTTATTCTTCAACTCACAGACAAGAACAATTAATATTTTCTGGTGATCATTTATGGAGAAGAACGGCGACAAGTGATTCTGTATGGGGTACTAATAAAAAGATATGGGATTCAGGTAACCTAACAAACAACTCAGGTAATTGGGATACAGCATATGGATGGGGTGATCATAGTGTCGCGGGATACACAGGTGACCAAGATTTAAGTGGTTACTTACTAAACAGTACAGATACATTTGTAGGTTCACTATCAATCAATGGAGATATAAGGGGAACCGGACAACAGTTAATATTGAATGCTGGTGAATCTTATAGTGTTGCTACCGCACAAACAAATGAATATGTTTATGTAAACGCTGAACAAGGTTTAGAGGTTAATTCAGACACTGGTAATTGGTCAGGTGGATGGGCGGCAAGAAAAACCGCACTACTTAGAGGGGATTTACTTAGGTTAGATGGAGAAGATCTCACCAAAACTAATATTCAAAACTTCAAGACTGCATACGGTTGGGGAGATCATGATGGTGTTTACCTTCCAATAGCCGGTAAGGCCGCTGACTCTGAGAAACTTGATGGTATTGATTCTTCAGAGTTTTTAAGAAGTAACACGGCGGACACTTTCACAAGTACTATAACAATGGGTACTCAGAAGGCGTTAGTTGCCAACAACTACGGACGAGGAGTATATGGTTTATACTCCGCAACAAGATACCAACACGTTTGGTCAATGGGTACAGCTTATAACCTTAATGATGACGGAACATCGACAGGTAATTTATATGGTATTGCGTATACTCACACAAATATAGGTGGACAATCTAAGTCTGGATTATCCCACCAAGCGTTGTTTATGACTAACGGTGTTACCAAAACCGCAATAGGTAGTGGTATATGGACAGATGGTACAATCACCACTACATCTCACGGAACCTCTTCTAATTGGAAAAGTGCATATGATTGGGGTAATCATGCAAGTAGTGGTTATTTAACTTCTTCATCAACACTAAATGCAAGTAATATGACTACAGGTACATTACCTGATGTGTTTAGTAGTAGTACGAGATACAATATCGGTTTAATTGATGGTAACGGAAGTCAATCAAGAGATAAAATTAGAGTTTGGACGAATAGTCAATATACCATCGGTATGAAGAGTGGATATCAATTTGGTCATCTCGGTAATAATTACGCGATGTCATTCCAAATGAATGCAGATGCGGACAGAGGTTTTTGGTGGGGAACAGATGGTGATTCAGATAACCAAGGTGCAATGGCACTTACCACTGATGGTAGAGCAAATATTAAAAAATCTTTATCTATTGGTCAAGGAAACACAACTACACCGTCATCGACACCACTGTATGTTGAAGGTACAACTGCTGGAGCAACAGTATTTGAGGTACATGGAACACAAGGACCATTATTCTCGATATCGGATGATATGTCAGGTGACATATTTGAGGTTTCAGATATATCAGGAGTCCCAATCTTAACGGTTAATGCGTCGGGTACGGTTACGGTAGATGATACTCTACATGTTAAAGGTGATGTAATTGCATATCATTCATCGGATAAGAGATTAAAAGATAATATCAAACCAATACTTAACCCACTTGATAAAATTAAATTGATTGGTGGTTACGAGTTTGATTGGAATGAACAATCTAAGAACGAAGGTCATGATGTTGGTGTCATTGCACAAGAAATTGAGGAGGTACTTCCTGAATTGGTTAGTACAAGAAACGATGGTTACAAAGGTGTTAAGTATGAAAAAATTACAGCATTGTTAATTGAAGCAAATAAAGAACTTCTAAATAGAGTTGAAGAATTAGAAAAAAAATTAACTGAAAAATAATGTCAAGTAAAAGAGGTCCAAGAACAATTAAAGTCGATGAATCAATGATAGATTCAATTACACTTAAAAATACAGAACAAACCTTTGGTGGTGATGTTGATGGTCAATTTGTATTCGAGGGATTTAAAACGGTTTCGGGATGTGATAATTCTGCGGTTTATATCCAACTAAAAGATCCTATTGATTGGAATATGATATCGTGTAGATTTACTATTAATGGGTATGCGTCTTGTTGGACATTTAACAGTACTGGTGGTTATGGACCAGGTCCTCATGACGGTAATTTACATAGTTATGACCCGGGTAAAAATGATTTCTTTTCAGAAAGTAGATCAACCAATTCGTGGGGACATACACAGTTTCAATCACATAGTAGAGTATCCGCGTGTGACAATCAGAGTAATAATTTCTACCACAGTGGATATCATTTAGGAGACCCTAAAATTTTTATAATGAAGAGAAGAAGAAACCCAAATGGTCAACTTGCTGGTATTTATCACTCAACAGCATGTCAAGGTAGTGGAAAGGGCCACAATGTAAAAATAAGTGATATTAATATTTGGTACGAAGAGTAGTATGAAAACAGAAACACATATAAAAAATGGTATTACTTATAATGTAATAACAAATGAAGAAACAGATTATTGTACACAAGAAGAGAAAAATCAAAGAATTTCCATATGTGAAACATGTGAGTTTTTTGATGGTGGTATTTGCACTCAGTGTGAGTGTATAAGTGAGACCCTAACATTATTAAAGGACACAACATGTCCTAAAAAAAAGTGGTAGAATATGAGTATGGTATTTGGTAATGACGGATTCGGTCTGTGGAGAAATGCAGATTTTAAAAACGGTAATGTGGATAATTTTAATATGGGATCGTACAGAGCTAATGGAGGACCAGTCATAAATGGTGTTGACCAACCATACGTCCACATGATTGGTGGTGGTGGTAGTGGGTTTATCAGTTCAGATTATCTTGAGGTTGATACTTCTGAAAACTACAAATTAATTGTTTATGCAAAAACCTTCCAACCCGGTAGTTCAGGTAATAATGCTGGTGGTCATCTCGGTTTTGCATGTTATGACAAGAATAAAACATTCGTTGATTTAAGAAATTGCGGAGATGTTGGTAACACATACTTATCAAGGGAAGCGAGACCTGGTGATACTTCAATATTTATAACAACACCCGATGGTTGGTATCAAGGTCCTGACGTAACAAATCATAGATATTACTTTAGACAGATACTCTTCTTTCCTGCAACACATCCTGATTATGGAATACCACATGAATACACAAGGTTTAATGGTATGAGATATAAATCATTAACTGAAACAGGTTCTGGTGATTGGGAAATGGTATTGGAAAATGGTACACTTCCCGATTATGGTCATTCATTACCTATAGGAACACCTGTAAGTAGAGGTGTTGCGGGTGGGAGTTATAATTACGCATTAGGTGCACCAACATACCCCACAACGTGGAAAAGATATTCCACAGGTTTATTTACGGGTGAAAATAGAAACAGTGGAACACCTTTTAGATATAAAACAAAGTATGTGAGATTTTTATGTCTTAGAAATTATAGTAGAAGATCAGAATCACCACAAGACCACGAATGGGGTCTTAGTAGGATTTTCTTTGGTAAATCAACAGGTGGTAGAGAATTTAATAGTATTTAGATATGGAAATAGTAAACGAGACTGAAGAAATAATTGATGGAAATAAAATTATCATTACTGAATTTAGTAATGGTGAAGTAATTATTACCGAAGAAAAAATATAACGATGGGAGTAATACCAGCAACAGGAAGTGAAGTTAGTATGGGGAGAATATCAAGAGCTCTCGGAACTACTAATGCATATCCCCCACCTGCTGGTTCAAACATTAAACTTAATGGTACTTTAGGGATCAATAGAAGTAACGCGGTTACCAACATATCGGACATTGTCTCAGGATCATCAACTGAGGAGTCTGGAGATTTTGGTGGATTGGATACACCAAATACTTATTAACCTTTAAAATTTTAATTTAATTGTTTATATTAATGGTATAGATTAATATGAAATTAAAATTTAACAATAAACTCTCAAAATATGAAACTCTTCACATCAAATGGGAGGGTATACAATACGACCGTAAAATACTTAAAAATTTTGTTAGTCGTTTTAGATGGGTTAAATTCTTATCTAAATTCACCTTAAAACATAAAAACGAATTACAACTCATGGTTGATATTGTAAATCACTATGGAAGAGTCAAAATATATAATTTATTAACTAACGATGAAGAAATCTCAAGACTATCTCACATTGAGAGACTATCGAGAAAGGGTTCTACTGAGATTTTGACATCAGGGACTTACAAACCCGAAACTTACCATGAAATAAGTAACTTACCTAAACGAGATTTTGACTTAATCACTAAAAGAACTCAAGAATTAATAAAAATTGGCCAATCAGTTTATGTTCAAAATGACGGATTGGGAGAAAACTTACCAGGGGATTGAAATCAAAAAATAACACGTCAATATGGGTAAATCAACCCAAGAGAGTTTCCATTGTTGTACCAACAAGAGATATGGTACACAGTGGTTTTGCGTTTTCATTAACTCAACTTATAAAAACATCAGAAAGCGCGGGGATTGAAACCTTTTTATTCTTTAATTCGGGATCTGTACTACTAAATCAAAGGGAAAAATTAGTAACCTCTTCATTGGAGGTTGAATCTGATTATATACTGTGGTTAGATAGTGATATGACATTCCCCTCAACCACACTATTAAGGTTACTAACACACGAAAAAGATATTGTAGGGTGTAACTATATGAAGAGGTCAAATCCTCAAACACCGGTTGCTTATAAAAAGATTGGTGATTGGGATAGTTGGGTTTCTTTAGATGAAGAAGAGGATTTGGTTAAAGTTGAAGGTGTAGGTATGGGGTGTATATTAATAAAGACTGATTTATTTAAAAAAATAAAGAAACCTTTCTTTGAATTCACATATAATGAAGTTACTGATGATTGGTTAGGTGAAGACTTTAACCTTTTTAGTAAATTTAGTAATATTGGTAAAAATATATATATCGATACAGATCTAAGTAGAAAAATAGGTCACTTAGGAATATACAAATTTGGAGTACCAAATCAATAAATAAAAATCACTACACACTACCGTGTAGACTTTCTTTTACCATTTTTTTTCATTATATTATAACTTATGGATCACATAGGTTTCGGTATAATGTGCTTCGGTAATGAAATTTACTTTAAGGGCACTCAGGAAAAAATAAAAAACCTTTTAGATAAAGGTTATACATGTTATGTACTAACAGATGACACTGACTTCTTTCTAAAGAAGTTTTGGGGTAGGTCCTTGCATTTAATATCTTATAATAGAAATTATAAATCTTTTTATGATAAAATTAGTCTAATAAAGACCATTCATAGTAAACATGATATTGGAATCTTATTAGATGCTGATTTACACATTAATGACTATGATGTTTTTGATAAATTAAACAATTACGACTTTAATGATGGTGTTTCCTACGTAGACACACTACTTAATCACAAATCTAAATTTAAAACTGTTGGTGACATACCAATGGAAGGTGATGAATGGTTTGAATATGGAAAATACGTAAAACAATTATACCCAACAACTACTGAACTCGAAACCATATGGGAGTACTTCATTGTATTCAACAAAAGAGGTTTCGATTCCAAAAAATTCTTTACAACATATGAGAAACTTCAGGTAGTTAAAGAATTCTGTGATGTTAAATTGGATAAGGTTGTGTCGGGTGCGGGTGAAGGAATATCGGTATCTGTTTCATGTTTAGTGAATGATATACCATTACAAAAAGATAGAAGATTGATGTCATTAACAAGTAACACGTTAACACCAATAACAAGACACACACCTACAAGTGAAATACCAAATTATTTAAAATGATAGTTAATCAAAACTACATAGAGACTAATATCACAACTGATAACGGTAAAAAATTACCTTACTTGTGGACTCACGGTGCAACAATAGAACATATGGGTGATGGGTTATTAATCTACTCATTAATTCAACACATGAGATACAAAAATTGTGTTTGTATTGGTTCAGGTGCGGGGTACATACCGAGAATCATGACTCAATCACGAATTGACTTACATAAACAGAAAATTTTTGAAGGTGATTCGGCATATAGTTGGGGTGATATAGGATCTACCTTTGTTGTTGACCCATGTAACGGAGTTGGTGGTGACACAACAATAGATGATGAAAATGGATTCTACCGAACTAATTTTTATCCTCGATTTATAAAAGAAACTTCTGAAGAGGCATATTACAATTTCTTTGTTAAGGAAGATATCAAAATTGATATACTTTTTATTGATGGGGACCATTCATATGAAGGTGTGAAAAAAGATTTTGATTTGTATTCTAAAATATTAAACCCTAACGGTTTGATAATAATTCACGACACTGATAAAACATATTCCGAAACCTTAATAGTGTCAGAAGATGCTAAAAAAGATTTTTTCCCCTTCGATGGTCCACACAGACTTGTTAAAGAATTAAAAACAAACAAAGAATGGGTCGTTACTGACCTATTCAATCACGGAGTAATAAAAGATAAACCATCCTCAACAGGAATAACATTAGTTAAAAGAAATGATTAGATTATTATGTGTGCTGGGACATGGACATGAACTCCTCCCACACTTTATTGAACATTATACAAAACACGTTGATGAAATACAATTTGTAATATATGAGTCTAAAGCATCACCTCGGATTTTAGGTAGATCAAAACCAATTATTGAAAAATATGATAATTGTAAAATAGTTAAAGTTGTGAGGGAAAGAGAATTTGATTGGGAGAAAGTTACCATTCTTTATAACATGGTTAAGTCAAAAAAGAAGAATGATTGGTGGGTTATTGCCGATATTGATGAATTTCATCTTTACCCTAAAAATGATCTAAAAGGTTTGGTTAGTGACTGTGAAAAAAACCTATGGACAATTGTCAGGGGTGGATTCATTGATAGAGTAGGTCCTGGCGGTACATTCCCAAAGATACCACCTAAGGAAACCTCATTATTTAAAACATTCCCAATGGCGGGGTTTTTTAGGTATCCAATGAGTGATGCATGTCCCAATAAGATTGTAATATCTAAAGGACATGTCAAAATAACAAATGGACAACACTATGCGGAGATAAATGGACATACCACATGGAGATGGCAAGGATGGTCACACCCACTTATTGCTCCAACAGAAACACACTCTGTACAAGTACATCATTTTAAATGGGACGATACTGTCTCTAAAAGAATAAAAACAGTTGCGGATTTAAATGAGTCGTATTCATATTCGAGAGAATATTATAAGATGTACGACCAACTCAAAAAGAACGGTTTTAAAATAAACACTAAATTAAAGGAATACTTTTTTTTAAAATGTGAAAAGGGTGTTTTTAGTGAATACAAACATTGGAATAAATTAATCAAACATATAACAAGTATTTAATTATGGCAAAAAAAACAACAGATGAAATCACTCCTATGGAACAGGAGATTTTATTACTTGAAAAGAAAAAAGTAAAGGCATTGGAGAGAATTGCAAACTCAGTAGATGCACTAACGATTTGGTTCGAAGAGATCGATAAAAAATCATGGGACGAAAGAATACAATACTACTTACATGAGTGGCATAAAAACACCGTAGAAAATGAGTCAAAAGACAAATCATAAATTAGGGGTTATTGTTCCTTATAGGGATAGATATGATCATTTAGTATCTTTCAAAATGTCTATATCATCAGTTTTAGAGAAATCTAATATTGATTATGTTTTGATAGTTATTGAACAAGATGACGCCAAACTCTTTAATCGAGGAAAACTTCTAAATATTGGATTTAAAAGGGCTCTTAAAGAAAAATGTGATTATGTTGTTTTTCATGATGTTGATATGTTACCCGTTGATGTTGACTACTCCTATTCAAGTGTACCAGTACATTTAGCGACTAATTTTATAAGTACTGATGAGTCGTTTGAAAGAGATGTTTTCGATTCATACTTTGGTGGTGTGACTATATTCCCAATAAATGATTTTCAAATTATAAATGGATATTCAAACGTATATTGGGGATGGGGGTTTGAAGATGATGATCTATTTAGTAGATGTATTAGTAAGGGTGTCCCTCACGATTCCAAAGAGATTGACGTTAAAGGTGGTACGGGTGTTTCATTAAAATTCAATGGGACAACATCACATGTGAAGTCTAAATTTAAAGGAAATCTATCAGAACAAACCACTTTCTTAATTACAATTAACAATGATAATGTGGTGTGTGATGTTGATGAACCATACGATCGATACACAGTACTCTCAATTCCAAGTATAGATTTTTCAATTAGTTACGATTCATTCAGAAGGTTTAAAGTTTTGTTTAAAGATGAAGGTGATTGGGCTTACGTTGATAGTAAGTTAATACAACCACAAAAAACCACATTATTAGTGACTGTGGATAATTTAAGAAAACAACTTAAATTTTACCAAGATGGTGATATTGTTGGAGAGTTCGACTTTAAAAAAGATTTTAAAAAGTCTACTGGTAGTTCTTTATTTATAGGGTCTAAAGATGGTAAAACGGAATTTTTTAAAGGTGGTATTTCACAAGTTGCAATATACAATAAAATACTTTCAAGAGGTGAGATTAACGAAGTTAGTAAAAATGATGTTTTTAGTTTGACTATGCCATTTGGTGAATATCATTCGGATGGTGAATTATCACAGTACTATGACATGAAACAAATAAAATCATATCGTTTGATGGATTTAAGTAGTGATGGTGAAAGTTCTGAGATTGTAGATTGTGAGGTTGTAGAAACTGAGTACCAAAAAGAAAAAACATTAAATCTACCATTTAGAAGGAGATCTATTTTTAAGGCGTTATCACATCAAAGTTCTGGATACCAAAACGGTGCGTGGTCAGATGTTAATATTAGATACAACCAACTAAGATTCCATAATGAAGTTGAAAGAGGTTATAGAAATCCCGACGAAGATGGTCTATCAAATTGTGAATATGAAATTTGGTCAGATGAAAAAATATCTAAACAAATACACCTTAACGTTTCAATATGACACACAAAATAGGAATATGTATACCTTATAGAAATAGGGAAGAACATTTAAATAAATTGGTTTCTACATTGGGTCCATTTTTAGAAAAAAAAGGAATCGATTACGGGTTTTATGTTGGACACCAAGTTGATGATAAGTTATTTAATAGAGGTGCAATGAAAAACATCGCAGCTATTGAGGCATTCAAAGATGGGTGTGATTACATTGCATGGCACGATGTTGACATGTTACCAGAGGGTGACGATTGTGACTATTCTTATCCTGAAACCAACCCAATTCATATAGCGACTAAATTATCAAAATATTCATATTCAATGGGGTATGAACAATATTTTGGTGGGGTAGTACTATTCAATAAAGAACAAGTTCAGAGAACTAACGGATACTCAAATGATTATTGGGATTGGGGTCAAGAGGATGACGATTTACTATGGAGATGTAAGTTTGAGGGTTATGTTAATGAAAGAACTTCTCACCAATATGAAAATAAACGAGTTGGTAAGTTTAATGGTGTTGATTCATCAATCCGAACACCAATGAATAGAGAAATAAATAGTTGTTTACATAATGATCACACAATTTCAATATTAGTTAAGTCTGAACAACAAACTGAGAAAGTACCTATTTGGTTGGTGGGTGATGAAAAACGACAGTTTATCGAATACCCAATCTTAAGAAAGGAAAATAGTTGGACATGGGGTTTATCATTCAATAATTCAAGGGCATATAGTTCTTTATATCATGATAGGGATTCTAACCCATTATATCATTGGATGAAAAGAAGTGAGGGTGAATGGTCATGGGTTACAACATCATATGATTCGGACAAAAACGAATTATATATGTTTATGAATAATCAAATGGTATCTAATAATGGTGATATTCTAACTAATAAACCAATTACGTTGGAGGGTAGATTAAAATCTCACATATCAACCTCACCATTTATATTGGGATCGTGTCAACACACTGGTAATCATTTTAAGGGTGAGATAGGTGGTTTTAGAGTTTATGATAGATACTTCGACAATTTTGAAGAATGTTATACAAATACGGACGACCTTATCTACGAACACACCTTTGAAAACAATGATGGGGTTGACATAAAAAACGTTGAATTTGAGAATAAAGATATCAAAGTTAATTTCACAACTTTACCACACAGGAGAGATGGTAGTTTTTATTGTTTACCACACACCGATGAAGGGTTTGTTAATGGTAAATGGGCTAAAGGTGAGTCAACCGCAAGAAATGAAAAGAGATTTGTTACTGAAATGCAACAAAAGAAAATTGATTACAAAAGTGACGGGATAAATAACATTAAGTACGAAACGGTTGAGGTTATTAACCATTCAGAAAAATGTAAATTATATAATGTAAAATTATGAGTGAATTACTATCAAATATAAAGAAACAACTTGACCAAAAGGGTAGAGGTTTCTGTGCTGCAAAATGGACACAAGTAACAATACATTTGGGGACTGGAATGACACACTCATGTCACCACCCGAGTCCACATAAAATACCATTGTTAGAATTGAAAAACAACCCATCGGCGCTCCATAATACACAACATAAAAAAAGAGCACGTAAGGAAATGTTGAACAATGAACGACCAAGCGAATGTGACTACTGTTGGAAAATTGAAGACAATTCTAATTCATTTTCGGATAGAGTTTTTAAATCGTCTGAGTCATGGTCTGAACCATACATTGAGGAAATAAAAGAGTATGGATGGAGAGGTAATTATAATCCGAAGTACGTTGAGGTCTCATTTTCAAATGTGTGTAATTTTAAGTGTGCATACTGTGGACCACAATTCTCATCAAAATGGGTCAGTGAAATAAATAAAAACGGTCCCTATGAACTTTCATCTGAATATAATGGAGTTGATGATTTAAAAAAGAGAAATGAGATGCCAATACATCACAACGACTTTAACCCCTACGTTGAGGCGTTTTGGAAATGGTTCCCTGATTTATATCCCGACCTACATACTTTCAGAGTCACAGGTGGTGAACCACTGTTATCACCCGACACTTTTAAGTTATTAGAATACATACAAACTAACCATACAGTAAACCCAAACCTATCGTTAGCGATTAACACTAATTTAGGTGTGGGTGATAGTATTATGGATAAGTTTATCAAAATAATTAAGGACTTAACCGAAAATAATAAAGTTAAAGAATTTATAGTCTTTACTTCAATTGAAGCAACTAAGTCACAGGCGGAGTACTTGAGATATGGTTTGGACGATAGTAAATTTTGGGTAAATGTTGAGAAAATACTTACTGAGTTACCAAAGGTGACGATTAATATAATGTCCACATTTAATGCACTATCCGTATTCACATATAATGACCTAATTGATAAAGTATTTAGTTTAAAAGAAAAGTACCAAAACAATCAAAGGTATTGGGTTTCTGCGATACAATTAGACACATCGTATGTTAGACACCCCAAACACTTATCTGTTAAAATTTTAGAAGATGAACATAAAGATTTGATTTTACAATCAGCTAAAAAAATGTTATATTATGGTATGAAGGAATTTACCCATGATAATTATGGGTTCTCTACTGTAGAAATACAGAAATTAAAACGAACATATGATTATGCAACGAGTGTGGATGATTTCGATGTTGAGACTAACCGACGTGATTTTGTCAAGTTTGTTGATCAATATGATAAGAGAAGGGATTTAAACTTTTTAGAGACATTCCCACAATTAAAAGAATTCTATGTTAAAAATAAATAAAGGAGAACCGTGGATATTTTGGCCTAATAGTATTTGTGAGACATTTCCAGAGAATGCGGGGAATAAAGTACTTTCAAATAAACTTGACTATACAATGGAAATCGATTTCACCCTTACAGATGAAAGTGATTTAGATAAGACATTGTTTGCATTAGTCCCAAGGTACATGGGTTTGAACATTGTTAACGGTGGTATCTCATTTACAACTACGTTTGAGGACGATGTAGAATACCATTTCCTACCCAACGTAATAATTCCACACACTTACACTAAAATCAAATTAAACCACGTATATGGTAGTGGGTTGGAGTTGTATTTGAATGATGAAATTATACTAAACGTTGAGTTAAGTGAAAAACAGTTGGGGTTAGATAGTTCACCACACATAATTTTTGGTGCTGGTAATTTCCCTAAAAATAAAACTAATACAAATTTTACAGAGTTTCAATTCCATAAATTTAGATTAACCTCAAAAGAAGGTGTTTTATCTGATCACACATTTAAGGAATTTATACATAATAAATCCGTGGATGTCACAGGTAATTGTAACTTTTTACATAAAATATAAGAAAATAAGATAAACAATGAGTATAGACGCAAGAAAACCAGGAGAAACATTCTTGGAGTATAGAGATCGAGTGGTAAATAAAATTTCACCATCATTTTGTGGTGCTAAGTGGTACAATGCCACAATATGGTTAGGTAACGGAGCAACCACAAGTTGTCATCACCCACCCTCACACCAAATTCCACTAACTGATCTTGAGACCTCATACAAGGCAATTCACAATACAACATATAAAAAGGCGGTACGTAAACAGATGTTGGAGGGGATACGTCCTAAAGAATGTGACTACTGTTGGAAAATGGAGAACTTAGGTAAGGATGTTATATCTGATAGGACACACAAGTCAGTAATTTATACTGATCAAGAATTACTTGATGCAAAAGATAAGTTAGGTGCAACAGAAGATGTTGATTTGAAAACCTTAGAGATTTCATTTGATGCTATTTGTAACTTTGCTTGTTCATATTGTAATGCTTCCTTCTCAACAAAATGGCAAAAAGACATTAATAAAAATGGTCCTTACCAAAATTTAGTAAGTGATGGTGCTGGTGCATTCCAACACAACGGTGACCATGCAATGCCGTATGGAAAACTAAACTTAGAGAATCCATATGTTGATGCATTTTGGAAATGGTGGGAAGGTGAACTACAACACTCATTGAGAGAGTTGAGAGTCACGGGTGGTGAACCATCAATGTCAAGACAATTTTGGAAATTAATGAAGTGGTGGGAAACAAACCAAAATTCAGAAATTGATTTTGCAATAAACTCCAACTTAGGAATTAGTGATAAGATAATGGATGCACTTATTAAGTATAGTCACAATGTTAAATCATTTCACATTTACACAAGTTGTGAGGCGTATGGGACTCACGCAGAATATATTAGAGACGGATTAGATTGGAGAAAGTGGTTAAAAAATGTGGATAGAATATTAGCTGAAGGAAATATAAAATCACTTAATATGATGTTGACGATTAATTCTTTGTGTTTATTTAGTCTACCTGAATTTATGGATGAAATGATGAAGATAAAAAGAAAACATAAGTCATCATCACCAGTCACGTCGTTTAATGTTTTAAGATTCCCAAGTTTTCAATCAGTAGTAACCCTACCAATGGAAATGAGGTTAGAAAGAGCAGATGCACTTGATAAGTGGTTGGAGGATAACTACACTGACGGATCTAATTATTTTATGGATTGGGAGAAAGATGGTATGGTTAGATTAATTGATTATTTGAGAAATGCAGAAGATGGTCATAATCACACTTCATCCATAGAGACGAGAGAACGAGACTTTAAATCATTCTATAAACAATACGATAAACGTAGAGGTAAGAACTTTTTAGAAACCTTCCCAATGTTAAAGAAGTGGTGGGATTTGATACCTGACACAAACATTAAAGAGTTGGAGACAACGTTAAATGGTGACGACACCAAACATAACAAATATGTCAATGAAGTACTCACTATTGCTAAGGAAGAAGGTTGGGTATTGGAACCACAGTGGGCTAACCCTGGTGCACAAGATTATGTTGAATCCCCTGAAGAAATAAACATACTTGATTACATTAAAAAGTTGTAAAATAAATATTTATAATAATAACTTTAAAGATGATTGAAGGGAAGAAAGTATTATTGGCAAGTGGGTGTAGTTTTACGTTCGAGGATTGGAATTGGCCGGGTCATTTATCACGAAAATTAAATTTAAATGTCGTCAACAAGGGAATGGCATCACAGGGTAATGGATTAATTTCTCGTAAGGTTATTTCGGGGTTAGACGAACTACTTAAAACACATAAGAAAGAAGAAGTGTTAGTTGGTATTATGTGGTCTGGTTTTAACAGACATGAATATTATACTGAAGATACAGATGATGTTAAAACGTGGGGTTTCTTTACTAAAGATGACCATACCATAAAAAATCCAACTGATGTTATTGATGGTAAGTTTAATTGGAGAATATTAAATGTTGGGTGGAATAGTGAAGAAGTAAGGTCGTATTATGAAAACTTCCACAACGAAGTTTCTTCTATGGTGTTTACGATTGAACATATTTTAAGAGTTCAGTGGTATTTAGATAGTTTAGGTATCGACTATTTTATGTCAACTTATATGGATATATTTAAATGGGGACATTTAAGATATCATCCTGAGATATCACCTCTTTTTTCTAAAATAAATTTTGAAAAGTTTCTACCGGTTAATGGGTGTATGGAGTGGGTTAGAGAAAATTATATCGAGGAAGGTATGCCATCATTAAACGATCATGAGCACCCAACATCGTTTGGTCATGAAAAATTCACTGATGAAGTGATTATACCTTACTTAGGTGGTGATAATACTATAACGATTAAACAAAATTTAATTTAAATTATGGTAATAAATGAATTAGTATATATCCATGGATTTGATCACCAACCTGAGTTAAGTTTCTTAAAATTTCCTAACCAAACAAAAATAATGGAACATTGTGAAACGGTTGTGGTATCACCATATGGGTTTGATATTGATTTATATAGAAAAGAATTGATGGATTTTATTAATGATGGTCGTAAATTGATAATAGACGCATCTACGGAAATCATAGGTAAATTAACTATTGATTTTGTTTTAAGTCTTGAGGATTCATCTTTAATTACCGTTTATGCAAATACCTACGAATTAGAATTCGAAAACGATATTAAATCAATTAGAAAAAAAAGTGGTAATATAGTTTTTTTACCATTTTTTATAAAGTATATGGACCAATACAACCCTATATATTCAGATAATAATATTACACATAAAGACTATTTGTTTCTTAGTGGAAAAAGTAAACCACTGAGAAGTTCTATGGTTGGTTTACTATCTCACCACAATTTAATTGATGATGGACATGTTAGTTTTTTCGGTGATGGAGTGACGGATAACAGTGGTAATTTCTTTTATGATAAAACATTGGATTATCAGAATGAGGTAGGTATTAGTGAAAGTCAGAAAATAATGATTAGTGATGGGTTGTCAAAACTCCCTAAAAAATTGGTATTAGATGTTAATGATCTTACACATGGAATTTCACACACACGTTTTTACAATGGTGACTATTATAGGGTCGTTGATTTTGTAATTGTAGTTGAAAGTGATGTGTCAGAAGGATTACACTTTATCACAGAAAAAACAATGAAATGTATTCAACATGATAAGAAGTTTATATTACTCGCAAGTAAGGGGTCGTTGACAAACCTTAAACATGATGTGAAAGAACATTTAAATCTCGACATCACACACCTCACAGACTGGTGTGACACGTCTTATGATGAGATTAGTAATATAGGGGATCGGTTGGACAAAATAATTAGTATCGTCAAGGATAAAATAACGAATTAATATGAACATAGTTTACAATAAAGTTTTAGTATATGATAAGAGAGATCGTCCTGAGTTTGTAGGTTCAAACTTGCCGAAGTATAATATCCATCCATGGCACACTCACCCACTACTAAGTGAACACGATCGAGATGGTAATTATGAATTTATTGATAGTTTAAGTGAAAAGTTAGGTATTTCATTTCCTTATAAAAGAACTGGTGAGGAGAGTAAAGAGATAATGGATCATCTCCATCCCATGAGAAGTCAAAGTTTTGAGGTTTTTTTAGATCATGATGTATTTAGACACAAAATATACACTTTAGATGAAATAAAAATTGACAATCCTGAGATTAAATACATATACCCAATTGTGTTGTACAATAACGAATTGTTCGATGTATATGATACAGTTGATATAGACCCTAAAATAATTGAGGACTCAAAGTCGGGTAAATGTAAAATATGTTTTTTACAACCTACTGAGGGTTTCTTTGGTCAAGATGACCATAACTACATATGGTTTGATAATTTATCTAAAAAGTACGGTTTAGGTAAAACTAACCTTTATATGATTACTACTAATTTAATTGCAAAAAAACGTAAAGAACAATTAGAAACAATCAATAAGATTACAAAAGATTCGTTCACAATATTAGACTACACATATTTTGGTTGTAATCTGTGGTTTCATGAACCAGGTCAAATAACCGACCCGAAATGTGAAATAGGTGGTAGAAACAAATTGGCGGATTTTATTAGGTCATCACTCACAAAAAGAAAAAAATATCATTTTTTAAATTTTAATAGGGTACCTAAATTACATAGAGTTTTACTTTACGGTTTTTTAAAGAGTCATGGTATTTTTAAAGATAAATTTATCTCATCGTTAGGTGGTCTTTTAACTAATAACCCAGACGAATATCTAAATTGGGTCAATCAGAGTGTACCATCAGATTATAATTTTAAATGGAAAGACAGTTTAAAAAATTACTACAGGGGACATGATTCTCGAGAACACTATTGGTATGATGAACCTGACTTGGAGAATAATAAAGCAATGAACTTAAATGTACAAGCACACAAGGATTCATTTGTAAATATTGTTTCGGAATCATTAACTCACGCAACGACAGTGTTTTTCTCAGAAAAAATTTATAAACCTATATTCGTTGCACAACCATTTATATTAGTGGGTAATCCAAGATCTTTAGAAGTCTTACGAAGTCAAGGATATAAGACATTTTCTAAATGGTGGGATGAGAGTTATGATGAAGAACTTGACTACTATAAAAGAATGGATAAAATCTTTGATGTAATGAAGGAGATAGCATCGTGGGATATGGAAAAATGTTTTGAGGTGACTCAGGAAATGTTACCTATTTTACTACACAATTTCAATGTTTTAATGAAAGGTCAAACATTACAGGATTTGTTTAAAGAAATAGACCCTGAACACGTAATAGAAATATCCGAAGAAAGTGGAGAAAAACAACCCAAAACCCTGATTTAAATCATATAAAACACTTTACAAATACCCCAATTTATTATACATTATATGTATTAAATACATGTAAAAATATGAACGTAGGATTTATTGGAGTTGGGAAACTCGGAAAAGACGCAGCCGAAGTAATGGCTGAGGAACATAACGTCGTTGGTTATGACATAACTGAAGTACAACCAGATAACTTTAGAATGGTCCCAACAATTAAGGATGTTTGTGAAGGTGGTAGAGAACTAATTTTCATTGCTGTTCCAACACCACACCATCCAGACTATGATGGGAGATACCCAACATCACATTTAGAAAATAAGGACTTTAATTACGACATAGTAAAAGAAGTTCTGACGGAGGTAAATAAACATGTCACTAAAGATCAACTTATTGTCTTAATCTCAACAGTCCTACCTGGTACAATTAGACGAGAATTTATTGATCTAATACCAAATGGTAGGTTTATATATAACCCATATCTAATTGCAATGGGTACAGTAAAATGGGATATGGTAAATCCTGAAATGATTATTATTGGAACAGAAGATGGTTCAGAAACGGGAGATGCAAAATTACTATTAGACTTCTACAAAACATTTATTAGTGAAGGTACAAGGTATGAACTTGGTACATGGGACGAGGCTGAAGGTATTAAAATATTTTACAATACGTTTATATCAACTAAAGTCGCATTGGTCAATATGATTCAAGATGTTGCTGAAAAATCAGGTAACATTAATACTGATGTTATAACAGGTGCACTTGAAAGATCCACATATAGAATTTTAGGACCCGCATATATGAAAGCGGGAATGGGTGATGGTGGAGGATGTCATCCTCGTGATAATATTGCTCTACGTTATATGGCTCAAGAATTGGGTTTAGGTTACGATCTATTTGATGCAATTATGTTGGCGAGAGAAGTACAGGCAAAAAACATTGCCACTAAGTTAGTTGTCGAATCAAATAAATGTAATCTACCTATTATTATATTAGGTCAATCATATAAACCTGACGTTGATTATTTAGATGGGTCCTCATCAATATTAGTTGGACATTATTGTGAGTCTTCGTATGGTGCTAAATATAAAGTACAGTACGATTTAGAGACACCAATTAAAGGGGTTTATTTATTAGGTCATATGGGTAAACACCATGATTATGATTTCCCTGATGGTTCGGTGGTGGTTGACCCGTGGAGGTCATATAAGACAAGTAAAAATGTAAAGGTCATTCATTATGGGAACACTCGAAAAATCCAATGAAAAAAGTAAAATGTGGTTTTTTGGTGATAGTTACACCTACGGAGATGGGTGTGTTCAGGAACGACCACCAAATCGGGAGTACTATAAATTAAAACCACATGGTGTGTTATGGAGAAAAGGTCTTGCAGATCATTTCAATATGGACGGAATTAATAAATCAAAAGGTGGTGCATCTAATGATTGGATACTTAATTCGTTGATCGACGAGTTACTAAACATACAACCGAATGATATTGTTGTGTTCGGTTTATCATGGTCAGAAAGATTTCAATTAATAGACAAAAGAAACGGACATCATGTTAATTTTCTACCTCAAGATTTTATTGAACATACATATAAAAGTACTAACATTATACTTGATGATGACGATAGGAGTTATCATCGAGAATTGTTTAATGCAATAAAAACAGTTTTACTTGAATATAGGGTACAACATGAGGAGATATTAAGAGATTACCATTATAATCAAGCTTTAAAAATATTAAAAAAGTTAGAACAAAGTAATGTGCGGTTTTTATTGTGGGATCTTAAGAAGGCACAGTTTCGTTATCGGACGATTAATGATGAAATTGGTAATGGTGATTATCATTGGTCGTGGAAAGGACATAATGATTTTATGTTAAAATGTGTTGAATTATTAGAAAATAATAAAAACGAATACTCGGTATAATGTTAAAACTTATATATAGAAAAATAAAGGAGTGGTTCCACAGAAGGAAGAGAGAAAAGATGTTTAAGAAAAAAATAAAAGAATTGAATAAACGTGACAATTTCACATATAAACATTAAATAAAACATATGTATTCAATTGGCATATCCTCTTATTACCACGATTCATCCGTCTCTTTATTTAGAAACGGACATTTAATCTTTGCTTGTGAAGAAGAGAAATTTACAGGTATAAAACATGATAGTAATTTTCCTTTCAAAGTCATTGAATATATAACGAAAGAGTATAAACTAACCAAAGATAATGTCGAAGTGGTGTGTTTTTATGAAGACACACATATAAAGAAGAAACGAGTTGTTGAGTACTCGAAAAAGATGTTCTTCAAAAATCCCGTACTTTCAATTAAGAAATATTATAAAATACTAAAAAATAGGCGTGAGTTAAATAAGATCTTACCACAATTATCTAATGAGGTATTTTACTCAAAACATCACCACTCACATTTATATTACTCAGCGTTCAGTTCTCCTTTTAAAGAATCTGCGGTGGTGTCAATAGACGGTGTTGGTGAATACGATACAACAACAATTAGTTATTATAATGGTAATTCTTTAGATGTTGAAACCATTTCTTCATATCCTCATTCTATAGGGTTATTCTATTCTGCCATGACATCGTTTTTAGGGTTTAAACCAAATGAAGGTGAATACAAACTAATGGGTTTAAGTTCTTACGGTAAAAAAACCCATATGTTCAATAAACTTAATAAGTTAGTGAAATTTGAATATGATAAGATTATATGTAATTTAAAATACTTTGAATGGGACAAATCTGATACCGTAATGTACAATTATAATTTGTCAGAGTTATTAGGGATGTTACCAAGACTACCCCACGAAGAGATTACACAAAAACATAAAGATTTGGCATATGCGGTTCAAAAGACATATGAAATGGTATTTTTTGACTTATTGAATTATGTACATGAAAAATACGATACACAAAATATCTGTTTAGGTGGTGGATGTGCATATAATGGTTTGGCTAACGGTAAGATTTATAAAGAAACGAAATTTACAAACCTGTGGATTCCACCAGCTCCTTCAGATGCTGGATCCTCAGTTGGGTCGGTCATAAACTATCGAGTATCTAAAGGTAAAAAAGTTAGTATTCCAAAAACACCGTTTTTAGGTCCATCATATAGAATTAATAGTAAGTTTAAAAAGTATTTAAAAGATCGGAAATATATCCACTTAGAAAAATCAGACTTATTATTCAGTATCGTAGCAAAAGAGATTCGTAGAGGTAAGGTTGTTGGGTTTTTTAGGGATGAGATTGAATTTGGGTCGAGAGCTCTTGGTAATAGATCAATTTTGGCTGATCCAACGAACCCCAACATGAAAAATAGGATTAATGAGTTAGTTAAAAGGAGAGAAGGTTTTAGACCATTTGCTCCAATGGTAACAAAAGAAGGTCAACATCAATTTTTTCATATGGTTGAAGATGTTCCTTATATGAACCAAGTTGTTAGGGTAAAAGGTGATTATGTTGACGAACTAAAGGCGGTGACTCACGTGGATGGAACATCAAGGGTTCAAACCGTAGATAGGTCAAATTTCATACACGGACTTTTAATGGAGTATGAAAAACAAACTGGATACCCAATTCTTCTGAATACATCATTTAACATAAAAGATAAAACCATAGTCCTAACACCCGATGACGCACTAAAAACTTTTGATGAGGTCGATATTGATGTGTTGGTTCTACAGAATTATATCATTTTTAAAAAAACAAAGAAGTATGTTTAAAAAAATAATAAAATGGTTTAAAGAACGAAAAATTAAAAAAGAGAAACGGATTAAGTATAATAAGAAAGTTGAGGAGATGAAAAAACGCGATCCTTTCATATACAAACATTAATATATCCTGAGGGGGAATCTCTACACTCTACGTCGTTATTGTAAAAAAAATAAAGGACTCTTTAAAGAAATACCACATAAAACAAACATACTAATGAAATCCAAAGTATTTATTTAGTAAACAAAAACACGTTATAGATGAATATATTTGATCCACACATTTCGGGTTCCCTTTCCGTTTCCGCATCAGCACATATTGAGGGTGACTTAACAGTATTAGGAACTATTCGTGGGAACGCAGAAATAACGGGTGAAGTGGAAAATGCAGTTAGTGCATCACACGCGGCATCTTACTTACTTACTTCAAGTTTTGAGGGGGTAAGTGGTTCATTTGCGATCACAGGAAGTAATAATTTTAAAGGTAATCAGACAATTAGTGGTTCTTTATTACCTGAAGGTACTTTAGTACATGATTTAGGTAGTGACTCCCAAAGATGGAAAGATATTTATTTGGCGGGTAACACCATTGATATTGGAGGTACTAAAATTTCCAAAAATTCTGATGGTAACATACAACTTCATGATAGTGGTAATACTTTAAAAAAATTAATTGCTTCTGAAATTGAATTGGGTCATGGTGCTAACAAAAAAGTACTTAAAGTTAGTAATGGTCGTTTAAAATTAATGGCAACTAATGATTCTGATGAGGAGTTAGCTCAATTATCGGGATCGTTTAGTGGTTCTTTTAGTGGTGATGGTAGTGGTTTAGTTAATGTACCAGCAAGTGGGGTTACAGGATTAAGTTTAGATACAATTTCAAGTGGAAGTAATTCTCTTGTCATGGGTCGAGATGTGTTAGTGAGTAATGTTTCTATATTACCTAACATTACTGATAAAATAGATTTAGGTTCACCCGATAAACAGTGGAGAGACCTTTTCTTATCATCAGGTTCCCTTTACATTAATGGTCAACAAGTAATATCAACAACGGGTAATGAATTAAGAATAACCACGGATGAAGGTGAATCAATAAAAATAATTGAGACTGAATCCGATACTGTGACATTACAGACCGAGGATGGTGACATAACACTAACATCTTCAGGTGACGGTAACATTGAGTTGGACGCACCTGTACAAATAGGTGCGGGTAATAAAATACTATCGTCCGACGGTAATAGTATTCAGTTCGCGAACGGATTATCAATAACTGGTAGTGTAAGGTTAACAGGTACTGTAGACGGTGTTGATATTTCAAACCTAAAGGTCCTTTTCAACGATTACACATCATCTAACGATACAACAAATACTAATCAGAGTTCAAGATTAGATCAAATAGAATCTTTTACCTCAAGTATTGATGATACATATGCAACAGATGGAGATGTCACAACACTACGTGGTGATTTAAACACTTATACGTCATCAAATGATGTAACAAACCAAACACAAAATGGTAGATTAGATTCTATTGAAACTGAAAGTGGTTCTATTCGAGGTACATTTAACACATTCACATCAAGTATTGATGGTACAATAAAAACTAAATTAAATACTGAAAATGTTCTCAGTGGTTCGATACAAGTTGATATCACACAAACCACCAACTATAATTTGGTTGATGGTAGGTTAGATTCGGTCGAAAACTTTACATCGTCTGTTGATGGTGAGATTAGAAATGATTTCAACACATATACATCATCAAATAACACAGACATATCAACACTAAAGACACATAAAAGAACTGTTGAGGATGGTTTAGAATTTACAGGTTCTAATGTAACTGTTAAAGGTAATCTTTTAGTTAAAGGAACAGAAACAAGAGTTAACTCAACAACAGTGGATGTTGACGACAACATTATTTCACTTAATGGTACTGGTGCATCAGATGCGGGTATTGAAGTTAGGGATGTGACATCACCTGGTATTTTATCTGGTTCATTGTTATGGGACGGTGTTGAAAACCATTGGAAAGGTGGAACTAAAGGAAATGAAGAAAGACTTTTAAACAATACTGATTTAACAAATATCGATGATAGGTTAGACCTTATTGAAATGGTAACATCATCACATGATGGTAGGTTAGATTCCATAGAAACGGTCACATCTTCATTTGATGGTAGATTAGATTCCATAGAAACAGTTACATCATCTTTCGATGGTAGGTTAGATTCTATAGAAACAGTTACGTCATCTTTCGATGGTAGGTTGGACTCTATTGAGACAACAACTTCCTCTTTAGATGGTAGAGTTGATTCATTAGAAACTACAAGTGGATCACACGATAGTAGATTAGACTCGTTAGAATCTAATAGTGGTAGTTACTTAACAACATATAATGATGAGTATACCACAGGTGCAACATTCAACACAGGTAATGGTGTAATAACGTATAAAAGAAATGATGGTGACACATTTAGTGTTGATATTGACGGTAGATATCTCACATCATTCACAGAAACAGACCCTGTATTTACTGCATCACCTTCAGCGGGAATAAAAGAAACCGATATTAGTAATTGGGACACCGCATATGGATGGGGTGACCACGCAAGTGCTGGTTACCTACCATTAAGTGGTGGGTCAGGTATTGGTCAGGCGATGACAGGTAATTTACACATACAAAATCCAGGTCCAAAAATATATTTAAAAGATACCACAGATGATGATGATCAAGCAATATATTTTCAAAATAATGGAGGTACTACTGAATACATAATATCCACACAGGATTTTACTTCTGGTGGTCTTGCTGATGGTATGTTTATTGGTTCTGTTAGTAGTGATGAATTAGGATTAGTAACCAACAACACCACTGCGTTATATATAGATACCTCACAAAATTCAACCTTTTCAGGTCATATAATTCCAAAGACAGATGCAACTCAGGATTTAGGTACTACAAATTCTTTAGATTTTAGAACTCTATATGTTAGAAATATTGACATATTCAACCAAAGAGTTAATATTAGTTCTACAGGTACAATGGCGACGTTCTCAGATCACACTTCAGTGGGAGATGGGATTCAGTTTAATCATTTAGGGACAGAAATATTACGACTTGGTAATGGTAGTGGTACGACAGCAACTTTTGCGGGAACAATATCAGCATCAGGTTACAATGATAGTAATTGGAATACCGCATATGGATGGGGAGATCATGCGGATGGTGGTTATATAAAATCTTACACTGAAACAGATACTTTAGAAAGTGTAACTGATAGAGGTGCAACCACAAGTAATGATATATCGGTAGGGAAACTCACTTCTTCACACGGTTACTTTAACTCGAAGATTGCCACATCTCCAAGTGGTGACGATTTAAATATATCGGGATACGGTATGTTGGGTAACAGAGATGGGAATCCTATATACGTACACAACTTCGGAAACGGTGGGATTAGATTAGGTGTTAACACGACATTAGGTGATGGTAATAATGGTGTACATATAACGGACACATTATCTACCTTCTATACAAACCTTAGTGTAACAGGAACACTAACCGCAAGTGGTTATAACGATAGTAATTGGAATACCGCGTACGGATGGGGTGACCATTCACAAGTAGGTTATATTGTTGCTTATAATGATGAATACACAACAGGAGCAACATTCAATACTAATGACGGTAAAATAACATTCACAAGAAATGATGGTGACACTTATAGTGTTGATCTCGATGGTAGATTTTTAGATACAAGAGCACAAGTACACAGTGAATTATATAGTACAGGTGGTGACGCTAATGATTATACAGAATTTGGTATATATAGAAATTATGCATCTAATGGACCTATCGGTAGTCACAATACAATATTACATGTGTCTCAAACAGACGGTAATTATGGTTTCCAATTAGGTGGTTCAACGGTGGCTAATGGAGATGGGTTATACTTTAGAAATTTCGCGGGTAATGATACAATAACAGGTTCAACGTGGCTTCAGATTGCAACAAGAGATTGGGTTGGTGACCAAAATTACGTAACCACTTCAGGTTATAATAACACTAATTGGGATACGGCATATGGATGGGGTAACCACGCAAGTGCTGGATACTTAACATCATTCACCGAAATAGATACATTAGATAGTGTAACCGATAGGGGATCAAGTACATCTAATGCAATTACAGTGGGTGAATTGAAAACAACGAAAGTATCAACATCTACGGATGATAATTTATACTTATACCCAACAGGTAATGGTCATTTATATTTAGGTGACTCTGGTAATGGTATGAATATGTATCATTACAGTCAACAGAATAATGGAAAATACACAACCTTTACACATAATGGGAGTTATTATAGAATAAGTCCAACCGCAACATCAGGTTTAGAAATAACATCGAACACAAGAATTGTTGGAACACTAACCGCAAGTGGTTATAACGATAGTAATTGGAATACCGCGTACGGATGGGGTGATCATTCAACAGAAGGATACTTAACAAGTTATAATGATGAATATACAACAGGTGCGACATTTAATGGTGGTAATGGTATAATCACATTCACAAGAAATGATGGAGATACTTATACCGTTGACATTAGTACTACTTTAGTTGATGTTACGGTAACAGGTGGTACGTACAACGACAGTACACAAACACTAACATTAACAAAGAGTGATGGTGATAGTGTGGACATTGCAGGTTTTGCAATTGAATCTGTTAAATTTACAACAGGAGCAACATTCAATACAAGTAACGGAATTGTTACATATACTAATAATGACTCAACCACATACACTGTAGATTTAGATGGTAGGTACTTAACATCTTATACAGAAACAGATCCTGTATTTATGGCGTCCCCTTCAGCAGGAATTACAGATACCAATATATCAAATTGGAACACTGCATATGGATGGGGAGACCACTCTACTGAGGGATATCTAACATCAAGTTCAACTCAAAGTAAATATTTAAGAAGTGATACTGATGACACTACAACGGGAGCACTTACAATTGGTGATGGTTCTAATCAGGCAAGATTAAAACTGAAAAAGTCGGATAACAACACGGCCGACCATATAGAATTTTATAATGGAACGACACGTGTAGGTGAGATTGGTGCTTCAGATAATACTTGGTTAAGATTAAATAATCTAACCAATAAAAATATTTACACTCCAAGGTACATAAGAGCCGACGCAGGTTTCTTTGTGGATGGAACAAGTAAGGGTATTAACGGTAGTGGTAACTTTATAGGGGGTACGATTACAGGAGCGAGTGATGCCAATGTAGGTAATTGGAACACGGCATACGGATGGGGTAACCACGCAAGTGCTGGTTACATAAAATCATATGTGAATACAAATGAATTTGTTACAGGTGCAACGTTCAATACGGGTAATGGAATAATTACATTTAGAAGAAATAATGGTGGTGATACATTCACTGTTGATATTGACGGTAAATATTCAGATGTAAGTCACAAGTACCACAGTTTTAGTAATGGTAATGAATATTATGATGGGTATGGACAAAATAATTTCTTAAGATTATTTACTGAGAATTCAGTACACGACAATTTCCGTTTTAGAAGTTATAGTGATGTTGAGTATTATGATGGATCTAATTGGGTAACGTGGAATCAGAATTTAGACACTCTTTTCGACGGTTTAGAAACCACAGGATTCAATCTTAGTCACACACACTCTAAATTTAGATTTGTAATTCAAAGAAGTTCGGGTTGGCCAACAACCGCTAACTTTGTTATTCAATCAAGTTGGTCAGATATTGGTAGTACTACTGGTAGTGTAATATTAGAAACGTATGATGGGAGTCAATACAATGTAAAAGACTCATGGACGTACGGATCTTACCAAAGAGGATATAATTTACACACAACAACTCAAGCACACGACGGTAAAGGACAGATGAGGGTAACTATCGACCTTAATTGGTCAGATAATAGTCATGATTATACACCACTTAGAAGAATACTCATGTTGAGTAATTTTTCAGGTAATCAATATGATATGAAACCATTTACGTGGGAGTATAATCAAGATGTTACTTTTGCAAGACATATAAAGGTAAGTGGTGGTGATTCAACACAATGGAACACGGCATACGGATGGGGTAATCACGCAAGTGCTGGATATATAAAATCCTACACTGAAACAGATACGTTAGATAGTGTAACTGATAGAGGTGCGACCACATCAAACGTTATTACTGTTGGTGGAGTAAACCTTAATGATAGTAACTCAATAATTGAAGAAGCATCAGGAAATGCATTTAGATTTAAAACATCTACAGGGTATATTGATATAGGTTCTAAGAACTCAGGATGGATTCACTTTGAGGGTAATCGACCTTACTATTTTGGTACGTCATATTCTGCTTTCGATGGAGACGTTAGACCTTACACTAATAATGTGAGAAATTTAGGATCGACAACTCATAGATGGGCAGGTATATATGCAAATGGTGGTGATTCGTCACAATGGAATACCGCATATGGATGGGGTGATCACTCACAAGCGGGTTATCTCACATCATTACCAAGTCATAATCATGATGGAAGATATCTACTTATAGGTGGAAAATCGGCTGATTCAGAAAAGTTAGACGGTTTAAATTCAACTCAATTCTTAAGAAGTGATACATCAGACACATTTACTGGTGATGTCTTAGGGTTCCCATCATTAAGTCTTGGTATTGCAAATAATAATAGTGATAATGGTTACGACACTTACTTTAGAGGTAGTTCTTCACATTTTGTGTTAGGATTAAAAGCGGGTAACACTTTATATCTAAATTATGGTAATGCCACAGGGTCCATGAGAACATATGGGTCATGGTTACACGGAGATACACAAATCTTATCCAATGGTAGAGTATTAACAAATGTTACCAATACAAATTGGGATACGGCATATGGATGGGGTGATCACTCACAAGCGGGTTACCTGACATCAAGTTCAACCCAAAGTAAATACTTAAGAAGTGATACTTCGGATACTCACACTGCCACCTTAACTGTAGATGGTCAGTTCATATTTAACTCTTCATTGAATAGTAGTTATAGAGAGGGTATTAGATTAAATTCATCAACCACTGGTTGGGGTGGTGCCGTATTCGGTGGTGTAAGAAATAGTATTTCAGGAATAACAGATGCTTGGTGGGTAGCGAGAAACCCTTCTAAGGATTTTGTAATTTCCTTCGGTACAAGTAGTAAATCAGGTGGGTTACATTTACCACATAATAGTTCCGCATTATCCTATAAGAATAATAGAATATGGAATGAAAGTGATTTTACATCAACCAATATAAACAATTGGAATACCGCATATGGATGGGGTAATCATGCAAGTGCTGGTTACATAAAATCATATGTGAATACAAATGAATTTGTTACAGGTGCGACATTCAACACTGGTAACGGTGTAGTGACCTTCAAAAGAAATAATGGTGGTGACACATTCAATGTCGATTTGGACGGTAGATACGCAATTGCAGCACACAACCATAAGTTCTTATTAGGTTCTACCGCAAATGAAGGTGGTGGTGGATTGCAAAATTGGAATTCTCAAGAGAGTACCCTGAATTTAAATCCAACTACGGATTGGTACACCTCTTTAAGAATTGGACATGGTGACCCTGTAGCATATTACAGTAATACCTTGGCCATTCAAATGACAGGTGGTGATTCGGGTAGAATGTACATAAGAACCGTTGCTAATGGAACAAAACAAACTTGGAAGAAGTATTGGCATGATGGTGATTTCACCTCAACCAATATAAATAATTGGAACACAGCATATGGATGGGGTGATCATAGTACTGCAGGGTACACAGGTGACCAAGATTTAAGTAGTTATGCTACTAAAACATATGTCGGAACACAAATAAGTAATCTTGTTGATTCTGCACCAGGTACATTAGATACGTTAAATGAATTGGCAAGAGCACTTGGGGATGATCCAAACTTTGCAACCACAATAACAAATAGTATTGCAACTAAACTTCCACTTGCTGGAGGTACATTAACAGGTGATTTAACAATTGACAATAATACTCCTCGTATTGACTTTAAAGCAGATCAATCTGGTGGTAATGTTGGTGGAAGAATTGAATTAAATGAAAATGGTAACCTATGGGTAAATGCACAGGGCGGTAAAGACTTATGGTTAAACTGGTATTCACCAACATCAGCATCGTCGAAAGCAGACTTACAAGTTGGTGATGGAAATCAAGGTTCATCAATATTAACTGTTCAGGGAACATCAAGAAGGGTTGGTATTAATAAAACGAGTCCTACTCAGGCATTGGATGTATCAGGTAATATTATTGCGAGTGGTGTGTTATACTCATCAGGTGGTAATTCAGGAAATTGGAATACCGCATATGGATGGGGTAACCACGCAAGTGCTGGATATCTAACGTCATTACCAAGTCATAATCACGACGGTAGGTATCTACTTATAGGAGGTAAAGCGGCTGACTCAAATAAACTTGATGGTATTGACAGTTCGAAATTTTTTAGAGACAACGGTTGGAATAATTATCCAGGGATGGATGCTGATAATCAACCAGATCAATCTGTTGATTTCTCATATAATAACAATGCACCCCATAGTGGTCCACTTATTAGAATGGGTGCAAGTGAGTATTCTGTTCAATTTTCTGCAACATATAATGATGCGTCGGGTAAATTATCTTTTAGAAGTTATAATAACGATAGTGCAAAGACATGGAACCCATGGAGACAGATTTTCCATAGTGGTGTTTTCACAAACAATTCAGGAAATTGGAACACGGCATATGGATGGGGTGACCACGCAAGTGCTGGATATCTAACGTCATTACCAAGTCATAATCATGATGGAAGATATCTACTCATAGGAGGAAAAGCTGCAGATTCAGATAAACTTGATGGTTTAGACTCCTCACGTTTTTTACATACTTCAAGTAGTGTTTTCACTGGTGATTGGGATACTCTTACAGATACTGATTATGAAATTCAACTGAGAGAAGTTCAGAATATAAGTAATGGTTCTCACAGTAATTACCCTACAGGTGTATACACATACGGTTCTGTTTTGGGTTGGCAATTAGGTAATAGTACTTTTAAATTATATACTTCTCACACAGGAGATTTAGTTTTCCAATCAGGATGGAATAATGATAGATACAGTGGGTGGAGAACAATATACCATTCGGGTAATTTCAATCCTTCGGATTATCTAACAACTTCAGGTAAAGCGGCAGATTCAGATAAACTTGATGGTTTAGATCTTCACACAGGACGTAACAATGAGGCAAACAAAGTTGTTCGTACTGATGTTAATGGGTACATACAAGCGGGATGGATTAATACAACAAGTGGTAATAACAACACAACAGCCATAAATAGAATATACGCATCTCAAGATGGTTATATTAGATATTATACACCAGCTAATTTTATTAGTGTATTAGGTTTAGTTACTACAACCGGTTACAATAACTCAAATTGGGACACCGCATATGGATGGGGTGACCACGCAAGTGGAGGATACCTAACATCATACAGTGAAACAGATACATTATCTGATGTTATTGGAAGAGGAAATACAACCACAGGTTCGATAAGTTTTACAGGAACAGGTGCTAATACAGGAATTAAATTCAACTCAACAATTGTTGCTAATGATGGATTCGGAATTAGAGTTAATGGAACATCAAATGCGGGTGAATTAGAATTCTACTCAACTGATGACGATACCGAACCATTCGTATTTAGACATTATACGTCGGGACAAGACGGTACAGGCTCTTCGGTTGAATGGTTCAGAATTGGTGCTGGTGGTAATATATCTACACCAGGAACAGTAACGGCATCAGGTGGTAATTCAGGAAATTGGAATACCGCATATGGATGGGGTGACCACGCAAGTGCTGGATATCTAACGTCATTACCAAGTCATAATCATGATGGAAGATACCTTCTTATAGGTGGAAAAGCAGTCGATTCAGACAAACTTGATGGTATTGACAGTGGTACTTTCATGAGAAGAGATACTAATGTAACTTTAGCGAGTGGGTCAAAATTCACTTTCCATAGTGGTGGTGGGGGTACCACCTTCAGTAACAATCACTATTCAATGGGGGTTGATATAGCTAATGGTGGTTGGAGTAGTCCTAATTATTCGGATCTTATCATTGGTTACCACACAGGAATTAGAATAGGTGCTGCATATGGTGGTACAAGATTCTATAATAACTCACCAACAACAGATACTAATAATAACGGTAATGGTAACGGTAATGAAGGTTTAATAATGACTGTGGGTGGTAATGCAGGATCAAACAGTATTATCGTACAAGGTGATGTAACCGCATCAGGTGGTAATTCAACACAATGGAATCAAGCATATGGATGGGGTAATCATAATAGTCCTGGTTACGCAAGGTTAGCGGCATCTAACAGTTTTACGAATTCATATAATGAATTTGGTAATGGAACGGGGAGTGTCTCTAACGATGGTAGTTGGAATGCGAGAGTTAATGTCGCAGGATCTTCACACGCAAGACTTGATGTGAAATCTGTTAGTGATGGTATCATCACCACAATGTATTCTCACACAGGAAACAACCGTGGTAAGATTGGTACAATGTCTAATCACGCATTGGGTCTATTGGTTAATGGAACTGAAAGAGCAACATTACACAGTACTGGACGGTTAGAAGTAAGTGGACCTATTGATGCGGTAAAAATCAACTTAACGGGAGAAGTAAATATTAATAATAGTACTGCCAATAAAATTAACTTTAATGACTCAAGTGCTTATTGGTTATCAACGGCGAATAATTGGGGATTATATTGGAACACAAGTAGTAATAGTTTAGGATTCCACGGTTCAGGAACAGAAAGAGGGTCAATCGATCTCGATAACGGTAACCTTCAAATGGACGGTACCGGTAGATTTGGTTCTTATATCGCAACTAATACGGGACAGACAAGATCTAAAATTAGATTATGGGATACCGACACTAATTACGCAATTGGATTTAAGAGTGGGTATGATTTTGGACATTTAGGTAACTCATCTGGAACGGGAGGAGAATACGCAATATCGTTCATGCAGAACAACAATTCATCAAGAGGATTTTGGTGGGGTCATGCTGACCATAGCGATGATCAAGGTGCAATGGCACTCACCGCTGATGGTAGATTAAACGTTGCTAAATCAGTATCCATTGGTGAAGGTGAAAACAAAATCAACCCAAGTGGTGTACCTCTTTATGTTGAAGGTACAACTGCTGGAGCAACAGTATTTGAAATACAAGGAACACAAGGACAGTTATTCTCAATTACAGACGATTTAACGGGAGATCTATTTACCGTGTCAGATATATCAGGAATACCAATTTTAAGTGTTAATTCCTTAGGTGTTGTAACTGTAGACGATACATTACTCGTAACGGGTGATGTAATTGCATACCACGCATCGGATAAGAGATTGAAGGATAATATCAAACCAATTGAAAACGCAATTGATAAGGTTAAAATGATTGGTGGTTATGAATTTGATTGGAATAAATTATCTAAGAATGAAGGACATGATGTCGGAGTTATAGCACAAGAAATTGAGGAAGTTTTACCCGAATTAGTTGGAACAAGAGGTGATGGTTATAAAGGTGTTAAGTATGAGAAACTAACATCGTTACTGATTGAAGCAATAAAAGACCAACAAATTCAGATTGATGAATTAAAATCTAAACTTGAAAAATAAATGTCATTTCAAAGAGGACCAACATATAATAGTGTAAGTGAAATAAAAGGACCATCAGGTTTTTATAAAATCGTCACATCGATGGGACCGATAGTAGTATATATCGATCAAGATTACGATGGTGGTGGTTGGGTTTTAGCACTATCTAATAGAGAGAACACAGGAGGGATGAATAATCTTAAGTACGATGATGCAATTAATAATTATAATTATCGAACTGGTGGATCTGGAAAAAATAGTGCCAACATAGTAGTCACAAGTGATAGGGTAATAAAAACTTTAGGTATAAGTGGTGTAAACTCTTGGTTGGGATTAAAGTTTTGGTCTGAGTTGACAGGAAGAAAAAGTGATAATAAAATTCATGTCACTCAGTTTGTATCTAACTCACCAGTTACACTTAATGATACTTCATCACATAGAAAGAGAACAAGTTGGACATCTACAGGTTTTAACCCAAATTATGGTTTTAATAGTGTGGGTAACATATCTAACCAAGTGGGTGGGTCTACACCAGGTATGTACTCACACGCAAGTAGTGGTAATAGTTTAACCACTTATGACAATGATCAGGATACTAACAGTGGTAATTGTTCTACATATTATAATAATAACCCATGGTGGTATAGTAGCTGTTGGACAGGGAACTATTTTGCTGGTGGGGGTTATCAGGATAGACCTTATTGGGTTAGTTCTGGTGGTGACAACTATGCATATGGTGCTGTTTATATAAAATAGAAATATGGAAATAGAACTTAAAGATATGAAATTGATTTTCGATTTAAATGGTGAAACATACACTCGTACTGTTGAGGATTTGGAGGGAAATTTAATATGGACTAATGGTGAAGAACCATATGATGAAAATTACGGAATTAAAATTTTTGATGAATGGGAAACTCAAATGAAACAACTTCCTTTTTGGAAAATTGTAGAAGTAGAAAAAAATTTATAAGATATGTTTGAAAATAGAAGATGGTTGGTAATACCAACAGAAATTACAGGGTCGATTGATTTTAACGAGGTTTTAGAGTCTTCAGTAGAAGGTTTAAGGTTATCATTAGATGGTACTCAAACCTTCGTTAAATACGATGTTACTGAAGTGACATCATCTTTTGAAAGTGTGTTTATAGATGCAGAATCGGGAGAAGAAAAAACCGAGACAGTTGAGTCGGGTGTCTTTGGAAGACCCTCAATCTACTCCGAAGAACACAACGAATATAATCACCAAGAAATTTTATCTCTATTAAGTACTAATAAGTGGAGTGTAAACGATATCAAAGAGTAAGATGGCAACAAATGGTGGAGGTAAAATAATACGAGATGGATTAGTATTTGGATACGATAGTGGATATGGTGTTGCCAATAATAGTACACCAACAAAATTTTATAAAGGTGAACCAACAACCAACCTAAAGTCAAGTACTCAAACAAGTGGTGCTGTAAATGGTATGCAAGGTGTTGGTCTTACTTATGTTGGGGAGGAAGATGGTTATTCAAAATATTCAATGAGTGGTACTTTTAGTGCTGGTACGTACCCTTATTGTATGTACTTAAGTCCACAACAATGTTTGGCAGGAATGAGATATTCCACCCAAGTAATAATTAAAACAAATGTTAGGGATAAGTTTAACTACTTTGGTTCAAATGGGGTGAGTTATGTAAATCAACCAAAGAACCATGAGGGTGTGAATAGTAGTACTCTTTTATCTGACGGTAGTCAACTCTTACAAAGACAAGGATTTGAATATACATCAACTACAACACAATCGGGTTATTTGTGGACCAACCCAATAAACAATACAACATTTAATCCATCAACTGATTTTGTTTATATTAAACATTTTCAAATTGAACAAAAAATTCATTGTACACCATTTGTGAGTGATGAACGTGAGGCAACAAAATCACTTATTGATTTAACTAAACCTACGGATGACTATCCTATTTCTTCACTTATATATGTTGGAGACATCTCATTTGATTCTACAGGTCAACCCACCTTCGATGGTACCAATGACGGTATAAATTTAGGAGACCAACCTAATTTTGACTTCACCAATGGTATATGTAGTATTGAAGCAATAGTTAAATTCCCAAGTACTTGGACTGGTGGTAGTCAATACCCCAACTTAATAAGTAAAGGGGCGTCTGCTGGTTGGGATACCAATGGGTGGTCTTTATTTGGGTTTAGAGATTGGGGTGGTAAAAAATCATGGGGGTTTGGAATGCGTAATGGTAGTACAAACAGAATTGTTAGTAGAAACAATGTTGCGGAAGATGTCTTTTGGCATATTGTGGCCACTTTAGATGGGACAACTATGAGATTATACGAAAATGGTGTGGAGGTATCAACAAATACCCAAACCATAAATCCCGCAGAAAACACAACTAACGTATATATTGGAAGAGGACCCAACTCACAGTATTTTCCTGGTGACTTACCAGTGTCGAAAATATATAGTCGAACATTGTCACCTGAACAGATAGAACAAAACTATAAAGTATATAAAAACAGATTTGATTTATAATGCATACAGGACCAAACATAGAAAGAGACGGATTAGTATTTGGATATGATACTCACGATAATAGTAGATTCTACAAAGGACCATCAACTACGAATCATCTAATTAAGTTAAACACATCATTCTCAAATACAATACGAACCAATGGAAAGGGGGTTGCCGGAGAAGAAGAGGTAAATATACCAACAATAGGGATCCGTAAGGTTAAATATGTTGAGTATTTTAATAACTATAACAACGGTAATGATTTGGGGTGTTGTCCAAACTTATTTAATTATCACGGTGGCACTACAGTCCCATTAGTTGGTAACCAATCTTATACCTACTCAATTGTTTACAAACATACTGGCGGTTATACTCACCCTAATTTTATGTACAGGTATAGATATAAGGCAGATAATACATACATTGGTGAGGGTGGGTTACATAGTACTGCAAGAAGAACTCATTTAGGTGATGGTTGGTATCATGCTTGGGGTTCGTGGACAACAAATTCAGAGGCTAACTATGGTAGATTTTATTCGTTCTTATATAACTACGGAACTACAGTACATAGGTTTTATGTTGCAGCAATATCCTTAGTTAAAAATAATAGTGGTAGTGAGCATTTGATAATTCCACCTAACCTACTATTAGAACCAAACACATCTGTTGATCCTACAGATTCCATAACTGACTTAAAAAAAGAACTTGATATTGACGTGTCTAACATGTCATTTGATTCTACGGGTCAACCTACTTTTGATGGTACGGACGATGATATTGATTTAGGTTCTGATATAACCTTTAAAACGTCGGGAGGGTGGAGTGTAGTGTCTGTTGCAAAATTTAACTCAGTTGCGGGGTCGTACAATAACGTTACTTCACCTGCAAATTTTATAGGTGCCGACTCTATTAGTTACTGTAGTTGGTATTGGTCAGTACTTAGTAATAAGTTAGCATTATGGAATATTAGTCCAGGTACTTGGAGATACGGATCAACTACATTACAACAAGATACATGGTATCATGTAACGTTAGTATCGTCGGACGATGGTACAAAATATCAGATGTATTTGAATGGTGTTGCTGAAGGTGGTGACCACACAACCTATAATTTTAACCCGTCGTATTCAGGTTTAAAGATAAGATATATTGGAAGAGGAAATACTGGTAACCGTAGATTAGTAAATGGTAATATACCCATTACTAAAGTTTATGATAGGGCACTTACACCTGAAGAAGTGAAACAAAATTATAACTCACATAAAAATAGATTTGACATCTAAATAAACATAAAAAAATCTATTTATAGAGTATGGGAGTAATACCGTCAACAGGTTCAGAAGTTAGTATGGGGAGAATATCGAGAGCTCTCGGAACTACCAACGCATATCCTCCACCTGCTGGTTCAAATATCAAACTCAACGGTACCTTAGGAATCAATAGAAGTAATGCAATTACAAACATATCGGATATTGTTTCAGGATCTTCAACAGAGGAATCGGGAGACTTTGGAGGATTGGATACACCGAACACTTATTAGACTTGACAAAACTGTTTTTTTTTCATATATTATTTATATAAGTTTTTTTCAATTAGACTTGATATTTAAACACATAACACGTATATTATATTAAAATTAAAAACAAAATGGCAGTAACAAATTTAACAATTGACCAAATTCTACAGTTAGACGCTGAGATAAACGGATTTAAAAACCCACAAACTGAAGAAGTTGTCTACGAGGGTTTTAGTAAACAACCCCTTTCCATTCTTTTAAAGTATGAGTTGGCTGAATTCACAGCTAAATTATCTGCAGAGAGAGAAAAGGTTGATGGGTTACGTAATGAATTGATCACAACTTACGGTGAAAAAACCGATGAAGGTGGTATTCAAATCAGTCCAACAATACAAAAGAAAAAAGGAAAAGGGACTGAAGAGGTTAAGAATCCGAAGTACGTTGAATTTCTTAGTGAATACCAAAAACTTTTAGAGAAGGATATTGAATTAGAACATCCTACAATCACAAAAGACGATTTAAAAGATGCTGGTAAGACAAAAGATCAATACAATATACTTTTTAAATTAATTTCGAAAGACTAAACTTTCTTTTTAATTTCTATTAACATATTTCCGATTTGATATTCACCTACTTCATAGTGGGGAATTGATAATCGGATTTTGTTTATTGTATATAGATCTTCATCCGTGAACGGACTTGTTTCTGTTATCATAACATCTACTATGTCAGTGAGTATGAATTTAGATCTAAGATCGTAATTAGTGTTAGGTTGTTCGTTCGATATGTAATCTTCAGGAATTGATCCTAAATCGATTTTATCAAAGTAAGGTTCTATATTATATAGTTTACTATCATTACGTGTCTTTAGACCCATCGAAAATGTCTTGTAGTTGAATATTTCATCTTCCCAATAGTACAACTCATTAAATACGGGTATGGGTATACCCCACTTCCTAATAAAGTTTCTTATATTTCGATGTTCACTAAGTTTACTTTCTGAAGACCGTAACACTCGACTTGTTTTAGAAACAAAATGGTAAGTGACTGCACATTCGGTTGTCCTTAGATTGTAACCCTTCAATTTTGCACGTATCAGAAAGTCATCATCTTCACAGAAAAAGGGATCAAATGAGAAACCGTCAAAGAATCCCACATCCTCAAACATACTTTTGTAACCTGACATAAAAAAAGATGCTCCATTTACAAGTGTTTTTCTATCCTTAACTCTTTCCACGTATTGATTAAATAAATCATATTTAAAGTCATGAAATGAAGAACCTAAATCCAATATAACCTTACCCGCTCTTCTATGTCCTTTGAATATGGGTGGTTCGATTGTTGTGTATGAAAGAAGTGTCTTCTCATCAATTAGTTGTGATAAATTTTCTAAAAAATTCTCACCAATAACCATATCATTATGTATGAGTACTAATTTTTCAGTGTCAACTAATTTTATGGCGGAATTGTAGTTATCGGAGAAACATAATTTTTCATCATCGTGTATGTAAGATAAAAAATCATCATCCAACGATTCTAACCATGACAATGTACCATCTGTTGATCCACCACTACTAATTACCATAGGTGCTTCGGGATAGATATCTCTTATCCTTTCATAACAATCTTTCGTGTAATCAAGATTGTTAAACACAGCTAAAACTAAACTAATCTCCATTTATTAAATCATTGTAGAAGTTATTCTGTTCTTCTTGACGTTTTATGTCTTTTGGGTGGGATAGGGAGAACTTCTCATCATCAGGTAAAGGTGAAAACGTTTTAAAACCATCTAATTTTTCATGTACTTTATTAACCCATTTAATTGATGGTATGTTTTTCCATATTCTCCATTGATAATCAGGCCAATTAACCCAACCCTTTTCAGATACTCTCCAACCCCACTTTTTAATATGTTCTTCTGTTAAACCACTTACGGTATTAACACGAGGTACTAAAAAAACTTCATTCTCAGGATTCATTTCAATTATATTTGGTAATGAATTAATGAGGTTAGTGTTTGGTATCTCATCCGCATCTATCTGAAAAATATAATCACCCGAACAATATTCACTCAGTAGATTTTTCCAATCAGCAAAGTGACCATTAAAATCAAATCCTCTCCATGTTTGTACGTTGGGTAGTTTATTAAACTTTAAAAGATAACTTAACAATTCTGTACTCCCATTCTTTTGATCAAATAGTATAACTATTTCGTCATTATGACGTTTCAATTTAAGTATATGATTAATTAGATTTTGAATTTGAATAAACTCATCTTTTACTGTGATTGCATAACTTATCTTCATAAAGAATCTATATAGGTTTGTAATCTATCTTTAGGTTCCCACTTTAATCGTTCTACAGTGTCGTTGTTTTCTCTTAATGTGACTCTGTAATTACCTGGTTGATCAGGTATCGTTATAGATTCAGAACCAAACTTCTCTTTAAACATACTGTACATTTCATTTATTGAATAATTTAAACCAGTGCCTAATTCCCATGCGTCTTCGTGTGATTCATCAGTCATTCCAATTTTATAAAGACCATCCACAATATCAATAACGTGTGTAAAGTCTCTTCGTTGTTCACCATCACCCACTATTGTTATCTTCTCACCATCTCTTACTTGTCGTCTCCATATACCAATTACTGCAGCCCAATCCCCATCAACTATTTCATTTGGTCCATAGACATTATAAAAACGAGCAATTTGACAATTTAAACCGTAGACCTTACTATACATTTTCAGTATCTCCTCACCAAGATGTTTATAACACGCATATGGTGATTGGTATGGATTGTGCCATCTCGAAGATGACCCAGCGTATATTACTTTAGCACCGATGGATCTTGCGAATTCACAAACCATTTGAGTACCAGTCACATTAGTATCGTAAGTTAGTAATGGATTTTCAAATGAGGGTTGTATTCTTGACAGTGCGGCTAAATGATATATAATATCAAAATCTTTATCCATAAGACCAATTAACTGTATATCACCTGTATGATAGTTACATCCATCAACTTCATTCTCAATTAAACCACTATCGTAATTATCTATTGAGTGAACATCGTGTCCTTCTTTTAATAATCGTTTTATAAGGTTAGTACCAATAAACCCTGCACCACCTGTCACTAATATCTTCATTCCTTTTCAATTTTTTTTAACTTAGGTATGTTTAATTTTACTTGTTTTGGTTTCGATTTTAACAACGGTTCCATAATTAATCTAAATTCATCTGTTATTGATTCTATTGAAAACTTTTCATTGTTCTCAACTCTCAACAATTCAGATCTTTCGAGAAAAGTTTCATAATCATTGTATACTATTTTTAAAACTTCAACGACTTCTGAGTAATTTGAAGTAAACCACTTAGAGTTCTTTAATATAAAGTCATTAACAGCACTTTCATCCACCTCAACCAATTTACCACCAATCATTATTGCTTTGTCCATTGGTAAAAAATCTTTATGTCCTGACCAATTAGATGCTATAACAGGTTTACCCGTCATGCTATATTCAAGTAGTGGTCTACCATAACCTTCACCCTTTGTTATACTAACCATTGATTTAACTTTAGGGTGATTGTACAACCCATTCATTTCGTTATCAGTAAGTTGACCAAACAACAAATAGATTGATGGTGGGTTACTATAATTTTTAGTGATGTTTGTTATTTTATCACTTAAAAATTCTCTTTGTTTTATAGAGAATGTGGCGCTCGATGTTTTCAAAATTAATGCTGGTCTATCTTTAACATCATTAAACGATTCACAGAAACATTTAATTAACATACCAACATCCTTTCTATCATGACCTATATTTCCTGATAACCAATGACCAACAAATAAATAAGCGAAGTCTTCTTCGATGTCTAATTCAAAGTCATTAGATATGTTATTGTATATTGATGTATCAACCCCTTCGTTCAAAACCTCGAGTGGTACCTCAATTCTATGTTGTTTTAATAACTTACCACTTACTTTATCGTTTTCATTATAAACTGTTTGTATTAACACATCACGTGAAAATTTTGATGTAGTTATGATTTTGTCCATTCTATTACAACCATCAATCCAAGATTTTGGTGCAACCGTTGTTTCAATACCAGCTGTGATTCCTATGTTGTATTTACCAACTCGATTAAATTCATTTGGTACTGTTACTTGAACGTAAATATCGGGTTGTGATATTGACTGTGAAATTACATTCTCTTCAATCCATAAATGAAAAAGATTGGTTTCAGGTTCCAATGCGGTTAATGGTGTGGAACCCCAACCACAACTATCAATATAAATCTGAAAAAGATCCATATCATATAAAGACTTTAAAAGGTCTCTTGAGTGTGAACCATATCCACTTAAAGTTTTTACTGGTCCTCTAAATAATAGTGTTGGTCTACTCATGTTATTTTATATAATTGATGTTTAGGTTTCTTCTTAAAATTTTTAAACGTACCACTAATACCTTTAATTAAAGAATCACACATTACTTTATTGGAGAATTCTTCTTTCATAAACTTACGACCTTGGAGTCCTCTTCTCTTTCTTTCGGGTCTACCCCATTCATAAACCTCTCTAATTGAATCAACAACATCGTAATGATTAATTCTATCATCAAAAATATATGGTGTCTTAGGTGAACCGTTTAGGGTTGTGGATGATGACCACACTGGTTTAACCCATTCACCCCATGTAAGTCCAATATCATTAGACCATTTTCTTTTATCGTGTAGTGATCCTATTTTTACGTAGTCCTTTTCAGTTAGAAATTTACCTTCAAATTTAAAACCACATTGATCTTGTAGACCACCCGTCACATTTACAATGATTGGTGTACCTGACATAACACTTTCGGCGGTGGTCAGACCAAAACCTTCATTATTTGCAATGTTAATTGTACAATCAACAACATTGTATATACGATTTAATTTAGATTGGTCGAACTTATCGTTGGTGAACTTAACATCGTAATCAACACATAACTCATTTACTACCGCAACTAAGTCAGTTCCATTTTTATCGACAGATGCGGTATGCATTAACAGTAGACATTTGTCCGATTTTTCTTTAGGTAAGGTATCACAGAATAATTTATATGAATATATAACATCCGAAGGTTGTTTTCTTTTAATGTTTCTATTATTATAGAACAATACAAAATCATATTCTTTATCACCATGTACGAATTTTTTCATTTCGTCATCAGAATCGACAGGTTTATAAGTGTCGTCGTTAATACCGTGTGGGACATACGTTAGTTGCCAATTCTCAAGTGGTTTGTGTGTTGATTTACGAGTTGACTTACCAACACGATCAACAATCCCGTAAGTCTGTTTAGAAATACAACCTAACCAATCACAACTTTCATAGTAGTCTCTATTATAATATGGGTCAGGTAAGTCATCCCATATATGATAAAACAAAAGAGGTATCTCATTTCTTATCTCTTGTTCATTGTCGTATAACCATTGCCAATAATGTGGGTCAGTGAAATGTAGTATAGCATCAGGACTCTCCAAATCAATTAGTTGTCTTAATCTCGGCATGTCACCATAACCATTGTTTGGGTATATTTTAACGTTAGCGTCTTTAACACCTGTTTTACTTCTAACATCATCATTTAAATCAATAATTTTACCGAACTCAGGATGTTTGACCGCAGCACCCAATTGTACCCAATCATATTTATGTACAGTACCTAAAACAAGTTCTTTAGACATTGTAGCAACTCCCGATGTCATTCTCATATCATCGGAGAGTAAAAGTATTTTTTTCTTCTTCATCTATCTTAGAATCTTGATCCACTCACAGCTAAAACTGTGTGGTTATTTATTAGTTCTTTGAACTTTTCATCTGTATTATAAAGATCAAGTGTTCTGTTCACTAATTTTTGAAAATTCACACCGTCAGATTCAATTGTGTTAATTTTAAATTTTTTGTACGTATCTTCAATTACGTTGACTGTTGTTAATTTTGTGTTTGCTTTCATATTAGTATATATTTCTATATATATCATTAGATTAAAAAAAACCACCAAGTTAGGTTGATGGTTTTCCTTATTTTGTTAGTGTCGTATGTTTTACGACTCTTTAGTTTGTTCAACTTTCTCAACGGCAGGATTCGACTGATTAGATGATTGTGTGTTAGTTGATTCCTGTGTCACTACTGGTTGTTGTTTTTTTTTCTTGCATCCGCACCCCATAATAGATTTTTTTTGTATGTTTTTTATTTATTAAAAGATAACAATATCTTTATATTATTATAAATAATAAATATTATAAAATCAAGTCTATGTCAGGTAAAAAAAAAGATAATTTAAAAAAATATAATAAAAAATTTCACCTTCGTTTCACATGGGGGTTTTTTTTACCGTTTATTTTATGTATATTTTAAAAACAAACAATCATAGACATGGGAGAAATGGAAAAAGATTTTCATATGGTTAAAAGTGTGTACACATCAAACCTTGAAACAATAACTAACATAATGCACCTCTACAAGATAGATAAATTCGATCTTGACTGTACGTATTCTAAAGGTAATTTTTGGAAAGGGTTACCAGATCCAACACATAAAACAGATCTTCACCCACACTACGATCATGTAATTAGAGCAAACTCAGAAGACTTACCATTTGAAGATAACTCAATGACCAATGTCATGTACGACCCACCATTTATTATTTCGGGTGGAAAATACAAAGAAAATAAAGTGGGTAGTTCAATAATGGCTAAACGTTTTGAAGGGTACCGAACTTATAATGATTTGAAAAGTAACTATTATAATACTCTAAAGGAATTATACAGAATAACAATTAAAGGTGGTTTTGTGGTAATGAAATGTCAAGACACGGTTTCGGGTGGTAAACAACACTTCACACATGTTATGGTTATGAACATGGCACACTCACTTGGATTCTACCCAAAAGATATGTTCGTACTAACGTCAAACGTTAGGGTTAATTCATTCAATGGTACTAAGTGGACTAAACAACATCATGCAAGAAAATACCATTCTTATTTTTGGGTTTTTCAAAAGGTCAGACCTAAAGTACCGTATTCATTTATCCAAGAGGATTCTCATAAAACCCCTGATAAAGATTAACTCGGTCACCAACCTTAAAACTTTCAAATTTACACGTCCCTGATGGGAATTCAACTACGTGATCACCAATACCTGAATACCTTTCAGGACAATCAACGTCACAGGGTTGACAATCATGGTGTATACTTGTAATCCTATTGTTATTAACGAATACAATGTCTAATGGTATTAAACATCTTCTCATCCAAAAACGATGGTGACCCTTTCCCATTTTAAAAACCATACAACCGTCAAGACTTTTTCGTCCCATCATACCCTGACTAATTTCCTCGGGTTTGGTCATGTACTCGGCTTTGAAAAACATTTCATTAATTCTTACTCCCATACATATAATTATTTGACTTTAACAAAAATATTGTTTATATTTTGAATATGAAGTTAAATGATCTCTTTATTGGTGTTGTGTTATTTTTTATTGCACATTTACTTACTTTTTATCAATTAAACGGACAGTTTATAAATAAATGGTTTCGTAATAACGAATATCTGGTTATGGGGTTTGGTGCGTTTCTATCCATATTTTACATATATGGTACAAAGTACACGGTATCAGGTACTAACGGATTACTTTGGCCCGCAAGGTTCATTGGTTTTGGAATAGGGATGGTTATTTATGCTGTTATGGTAAGTCATCATTTTGATGAAGGTATAACAAATAAGACCATAGTAAGTCTAATATTGTGTGTGGGTTTAATTTGTATACAAGTTTTGTGGAAATAATAAATTTAAATAAAAAAACAAATAAAATGGGACAGTCAGTAGAAAAACAAGTTGAAGAATATGTACGAACCAACTATAAAAACACGTACGGTAAATCAGAACAAATATTTGTAGAGGAGACTGATACAGTTTTTAGAATTACAAATCACAAAGATGGTTCACCATTAATCTTAGGTAAAGGAATTTTAAATAAATAAAGACATGGCAAAATTAAGAAGAAAAGTGATTATCACAACAGTTCGTTGGGAAGACACAGAAGAATTAACAGAGGACCAAGTTAAAAGATGGAAGAGTGGAGATGATGAACTCCAAGATGAAGTTCATGATGAAGTAGTGGATGATTTTGATTTGGTAAATGATAAAGTATTAGAGGACACAGAGTGGCCTGAATTAATAGAAGAATAAAGACATGGCAAATAATTTAAAAAGTTTCGTTGAAGTAAAAGGTAACGAAGAAGTGGTAAAGTTAATCGATTCGTTGATTGACAAAGTAAACAATAATGATAGTGACTCTGACGTTACCTCATTTGCAACGGCATTTTATGATGACGTAGATTTGACTGAAGAACGTGGAGTTTTAAACACATGGTCATATGATAAATTAGGTTCTAAATGGACAATTCTATATGATGTAATTGGTGACGGTGCTTTCTCAATCGAATCAGCGTGGTATCCACCAAAACAATTCTTTATTCATTTATATAATCTGTGTTTTCCTTTGGATAACGAAGTGGTTATTGAGGTGAAGTATGAAGATGAAACTTTCAACCCCGTAGGTGCGTTGGTGGTAAAAACAACAACCTATGAGGGTGAAGAGGGTGAAGAAGTTAAGGAAGGTAACATTTGGTTTGAACAAACAGAAATGGAAGACCCAACAGTTGATATGGATTGGGAGGATGAGAATTATGATGCAGTTCAAATGGATTTTATGGAAAGTGTTGCGGAAACACAAGATGTTTTATTGTCACAGTGTTTAGAGTTAGTTGAAACAGATGGGTTGTCATTTGACGATTTAGACGAATAAAAAAAATAAAGATGAATAAATTAGATAGTAGTTACCAAACACTTCTACGGGATGTGTTAGATACTGGTATACTTAAGAGTGATCGAACAGGAACGGGAACATCTTCTATTTTTGGTAGACAAATAAGACATGATATGTCAGATGGTTTTCCTTTACTAACCACAAAAAAGATGGCAGTTAAAACTATGATGACTGAATTAAAGTGGTTCCTAAAAGGAGACACCAACATCAGGTATTTGGTTGACAACGGATGTAACATTTGGAATGGTGATGCATATAAGAACTATGCGAGTATTGAATGTAATCCACCACATGACCATTCATTAAGTAAAAGTGAATTCATTGATAAGATTAAAACCGATGATGAGTTTGCTAAGAAGTGGGGTGATTTAGGACCTATATATGGTAATCAGTGGAGAGAGTGGGGTTCTAAGTATGATACAAATCACATATTAGGTACACATAAAAGAGTTAAACCCGGCATTGATCAGATTGCAAACCTAATCGAGGAACTAAAAACAAATCCTGATTCTCGTAGACTTATGGTTAGTGCTTGGAATGTTGAAGAGTTAGATCAAACAGTGTTACCACCATGTCATTATGGGTTTCAGGTGTATACGAGGGAATTGGGGTTGGATGAAAGGATAGATTATATGAATGGGGGTAGAATATCCAAGTCCTCAGATTATTATCACGTACATTTAGATTCAATGGGGATACCTAAACGATCACTCTCACTTATGTGGAATCAGAGAAGTGTGGATACATTTTTAGGTCTACCATTCAATATTGCATCTTACGGTATGTTATTGTCATTGTTATCAAAAGAAGTTGGTATGATACCTGGTGAGTTAATTGGGAATTTAGGTGATGTACATTTATATGCGAACCACATCGACCCAGCAAAAGAACAACTCAGTAGAGAACCCAAACCACACCTACCTAAATTATTTATAAGGTCTTCGGATATTTTAAATGGTGAATTTGAATATGATATTTTACACTACCATTCTTATCCCGCGATTAAAGCACCACTATCAAATTAAAATGGATCCCAACGAAGAAGATAGTGATTTAGATAACACGGATTATGATGGGTGGACAGTACCTGAAGATACGGAATACAACGACGATGAATATGATTATTGAAAATATGGAATTAATATCCACTCACCCTGTTAAGAAATCTGATTTAGGTTTTCATGGTAATTTGTTTGGTGGTAAATTACTTGCTTGGGTTGATGCCGCAGGTGCGGCGTACGCAACACAGGTCTGTGACACACCAAGAATGGTTACCGTATTAATAGAGGAGTGTCTATTTAAAAAACCAGCAAGAGAAGGTCACCTATTAAAAATATATGGTTGTGTTAATACAATCGGAATAACATCAGTTACGTTACAATTAGAGGCGAGAGCGCATAATGTTTATTCAGGACAACAGTCGGTTATTTTATCGACAAAGATTAAGTTTGTAAGAATTGATGAAAACAACGACCCAATTCCAATTACAGAAAGAGTTAAAAACAAATATAAAATAGATTAATATGATTAGAACCGCAGAATGTGTATCCCCAATGCACCCAGACAAAATGTGTGATAGAATTTCAGACACATTGTTAGACTTACACTTAGAACAAGACCCCAATTCACGTTGTGCCATTGAAACTTGTGGTGGAATGGGTGAAGTATACATCACAGGAGAAGTTACATCAAACGCTGTCGTAACAAGAGAAAATATTGTAAAGGTAGTTCACGATATAACTACTGATGACACAATTAACGTTATCATTAATATTAACTCACAATCACCAGAAATATCTCAAGGTGTGGATGGTGGTGGTGCGGGTGATCAAGGGATTATGATTGGATATGCATGTAATGACAACGAACAAAAATTACCACAAGAATATTTTTTAGCACGTGAACTGAATAAACTCGTATACCAATTTTTTCCATATGATGGTAAAACTCAAGTTACAATAGACGGACTCAAGGTACGAGTAGTATGTTCATTTCAAAATGCACCTAAAAATAAATTAGAGGAATTGGTTGTTTTATTCTTTGAAGAAAGGTACCCCGAATATACCATACAATCATTACATTGTAACCCTGCGGGAGATTGGAATATTGGTGGTTTCACTGCCGATGCAGGATTAACGGGTAGAAAACTCGCGGTAGACAACTACGGACCACGTGTACCTATTGGTGGTGGTGCTTTTAGTGGTAAGGACGCAACTAAGGTTGACAGATCGGCAGCATATATGGCAAGAAGAATTGCCGTGGACTATCTAAAGTTATATGGTGGTGATGAGTGTATTGTAACCTTGGCGTACGCTATAGGATACGACCAACCACTACAAGCGACAGCAGACTGTAATGGACATATTGTACCTATCGAAGGTTATGATTTAACCCCTCAAGGGATTATAGATTTCTTAGAATTAAAGAAACCAATCTTTAAAGAAACTTCATTGTTTGGTCATATGGGGTGTGGATTTAATTGGAAATAATAATGGGATATCAGGAAGAACTTAATGAATTAAGAAAGGTAATTGACATAACAGATGATGTTATACTTAACTCAATTATAATGAGGATTGATTTATCAATTGAACTCGGGGTTTTAAAAAAAGAATACGGTATAAGTGAAATGTGTCAAGATAGACGAAAAGAAATCCTTGATCGGGTTACTTATAAATCTTTAGAAAAGGGTACTCCAACATACATTACCAAAAAGATATTTGAATCGTTAATTGATAACTCTGTCGACCTACAACAGATGATTCTGAGTGGTAAGAAAGGGTAAACTTTAACATATTAAAGACTTCACAATTTCGTTTTTTTCATCTACTTTATATAGATGGAGAGAATCTTTAATCACACACAATTAAGGAAAACTGAAAAGGGTAAATGTTACGAGAAATGTGACATTGCAATATACCACGCGGGTGAAACTCTCCTAATTGAAAGTGAATATACTTTTACTTATAGAAGACCAAACGACAATGGTGCTGAAGAGTTTACACTGAGTCGTGAAGTTGAAACAGTACGAAGGTTCAGGTTAGATTTAAAAACTTCTAACTTCACCGTATACAACCACACACATACTAAAGGGTTCTTTGGTGATTTAAAATCGGCAAAACCAAAAACAAACAAGAATAGGTTTGATCTATTAGCAGAAATGACCTCGTTCGGATTCTATAAAGGTGGAAAAGAAAAGGGTTGGGGTGTTAGATTTAATAGAAAAATAGAAGAGGCTTGGTTGGTGATGAGTAAAATTATACAACCAAGAATTAAGAATGAGTATCTAAGGAGTAAGGGTTACAATAAAGTTGAAGTTGACCCAATGTTCGACATGATAGTTGATTTTCATTTAGATCGTAAAAAAATAAAAGGTCATGATTTAGTATATCTCGACATACAAAATGACTATCCCAAACTAAAATTTTTAAAAGTAAACGATAGGAAGTTCATACCTTCTGTATTGGATGGGTATGGTATAAAAACAAAACAATATGTTAGTACTCTCACAAATAATGACGAGGGTATGCCTATCATTATAAAAACACTTAACTATTTCAGTAAATTATTTGGTGAAAACTATATTGATTATATGAACAAAGTTGATTGGCACCTTCATTGTTACAGAGTACCACCCACAAACAAAACTCACCAATTAAAAAACGAAAGAGAGAAAAAGAACATGTTAAAAACCATGATTAATTGGGAGAAAGATGGTTTAAATATGGAAGCACTAATTCACTCTGTTTATGAGTTATTATCATTAAGACAAAAGTTAGAAAAAACAGGAATTGAATTAAAATATACCGCAACAAATGATGAAGAGTTTAGAAGGTTAGTTGAAAATTGGAAAGGGTTAAAGAAGTATTTCTCAAGAGGTTACAAAATACGTTATACCTTTCCTCAAGAATTTTTAGAATATGTGGAGAAAGACATTCTGATTGGTGACGTTAAGTACACACCAAAGGTATTAAGTAGTGAAGAGGATTTTAAAGTTGAGGGTCATATAATGAAAAATTGTATGGGTGGTCAATTTAATCATGGTTCTATATTTATCTTTATATCACTAAGAAAAGGTAAAAAGTGGGTAGATGTTAGATACAGTAAGGGAGAACAAACTATGGTCTATGGTAAAGCAAACTCTCCAATACCCGAGGATTTCAAAATAGTGGTCGACGCATTATCAAAAAGAGTTAAAAAATTTGGTAAAGTTTCGTGGATAAAAGAGAAGTACGATATTATAAAATAAATTATGGTAACAATTAGTAAAACTGCGGTTGAGAAACTAAACGAAGTTATGAAGGAAGAAGGTATATCATCGGACACCCACAACTTACGTGTTGGTGTATTAGGTGGAGGGTGTAGTGGTCTATCATATAAAATGGACTTTGATGAAAATGTAGAAGAGTCGGACACTCTTGTTGAGTTGGAGACATTTAAGGTTGTTATTAATAAACAATCATTACTTTATTTAGTGGGTACAGAACTTAACTACCAAGGTGGTTTGAATGGAAAAGGATTTGAATGGATTAACCCAAATGCGTCACGTACATGTGGGTGTGGTGAAAGTTTTAGTTTATGACAAAGAAGAATATATGTAATAGGTGTGGTGATTTAATACCACCACTATCAATGACTACAGTTATTTGTACAAAATGTTTATGTAAACCAGTGAATATAGGAACTAAACTATCTTAGATGATATTTATTTAGTGGTGACAGTTAGTACAATTTTATTGACAATTAACATAAATAAAGTATTTATATATAAAACTTAAATGGAAGAGTTAACAAAAAAAGATATTCTCGTAATTTTAGGGGAGAATTTAACAGACATAAGACACTCAGGTTATAAAACCGAATATTCAGAAGAAGAGGATATTGATGAGATGGCAATTGAAAAATATAAGATAGATAAGAAAACAGGTGAGAGAGTTTTAAACTATCCTAAATGGCCATCTGCTAAGAAAGGAATACCAAACGAAAAACCAGAAAGGAAAAAAAAGGCTGGTGCTCCACATAATCCATTTAGACCGATGTTTAATCCACCATATGCACCTGAAGGTGAAGTTGGTGAACCTGAAGAGCATGTTGGTTGGTATTATACACCACAAGGTGAGGATGGTGAAGCTGATTATGATAAAACAACACCCATCATTTTCACATGTGAATGGGAAGAGTTAATTGAAAGAGCACCTGAACTTGTTCAGAAGTTGAAAGACAAATATGATAAAGTTAAGTTTGTTAATGATAAATGTTCTACCGATATACCTCGATCGAGAGGTGGTGGAGCCATAGTAGCACAACCAATACCGGGAGAACAGGGTGACCCAGAAGAATTTGAAGCAAACCCACAAACTCAAGGATCAGGAGAGAGCAAATCAAAAGCAACACGTTCTCTTATAAAGACGTCATTTAATGATATATTAAAAGAAAAACTATTTCAAGATCAAGAACTTAGAGGTCGAATGAAGAAACTAACTTTACCACCACTTTATGTTTATAACTCAGATAATGTATATGGCGAAGACAATAAACAAATTCAACCTCACATCGATAGATTTTCAACACAAAATAATGAACTTATTGAATTTGCAACACATTCAGTTCAGTTATATAAAACACAAAATGAATTTTTACAACATACAACAACCGCTTTAACATCTGAACCTGAGGACATATCAGATGTTGTAACAACAGCAGTGAAGGGTAAATATAAAAGAAGATACACACCTAATAGTGTTAGGAGATTAACTAATAAGGGTGACTATGGTAAAACAGAGGTACTTGGTTTAAATACATATGGAATCCCCAAAGACGACTTTGAAGTTTTAGTAAACGCAGACTTCAGTATAAAAGGTGAAGCCGTTAATAAAGACGAAGAAGGTAAGATAAGTGATTGGTCTTGGACTATAAATTATAAATTAGAGTTCGGTAAAAAATCACCTGAAGATACTTCAGTTAGAAAAACCATCACAGATGCTGAATTCACTAAAACGGTGACGGTAACACTACCAGAACCAACAGTCTTTGATGGTAAATACAAAGTTGATCGTAAAACTATGGTAAATACTGATAAGAGTTCAGATTATGATACAGGAACAAAACACCCACTAACTAATAAAACGATTTTAAAAGGGTTAGAAACGGTATTAGATGAATTTAAAGCTGAATTGATGAGTACTAACTCTAACAAATCAGTTCAAAGAGCAATTGCTTCTATTGATGAGTTAGGTGCGAGAGCATTGAGACCACAAGCCGCACAAATGAATGAAGATGAGATTCGAGACTTTGTGAAAAAAACACTTCTAAAAAAGTAACATTCTAAACCCCGAAAATTTCGGGGTTTTTTTATGATTATATTTGATATATCAATAAATTTTCTTTATATTTGATTATATAAAAGATGTTATTATATGATAGGAGTTTCATGTTACCTCAGAGAGGAATGGACCAAAGATACCGATCTTAAACAGTGGTTAGGTCAAAGTAGTATACAAGAAAAGGGATGTGAGTGTGGTGATGACGCAAATCTATTTGAATTGGTGGATCATGATTCATGTAGTAGAGGTAGGATAGACACAACCGTGTGTATTAGATGTAACAAAGTCAAATCATTTAAAATTATTAGATAATGAGTACTAATTATTATAGAATACCATCTGCGGATGTTGTTTTAAAAAAACGTAAGATACTTACAGTTCAAGTTGAGAACATGGAACTAAACCCTAAGGATATTCATGGTGGGTTTAATTTCATTAGTCCCACTAAAGATTGGGAATGGTTTAATCCATGGGATGTGTTTATGAGTGGGATGAACATTCATTTAGGTAAACGTAGTTCGGGTTGGAAGTTCTGTTGGAATTTTCATGAGAACAAATACTACACCAACAAAAAAGAATTAATTGAGTTTGTTTTATCTGGTAGAATTGTGGATGAATATGGTAATGAAATAGTAAATCCACAAGACTTTTTAGATATGGCATTCGAGTGGGAACAACCCAACGGTTTATCTGTGAATGAAGAATATTACAAAAATAAAGACGAGGACTCATTTTTTAATGATCCAAAGTACTATGATAAAATAATTGATGGTTTATGTGTATCATCATCAACCGAGTTTAGTTAACAATGATAACCTTATTTGAAGATTACAAACAGATGTCGGAGTATACTGCATCTATCGTTTTAGAAATGATTGAGGATAATCCCGAATCAAACATCGGGTTACCAACAGGATCAACTCCAATTGGTATGTATCGTAATTTAGTAATGGGTCAGGGTGATTGGTCAAAGATAAAGACATTCAACCTTGATGAATATGAGGGTATTGGTCATTCTCACCCTGAATCTTATCATATGTATATGACTAAGAATTTCTTCTTACACACTAACTTACAACAAGACAATATTCATTTCCCTGATAAGTATTATGACAAAACCATTCAAAGTTTAGGTGGATTAGATTTAATAATTTTAGGTATCGGACACAATGGTCATATTGCATTTAATGAACCAGGTTCTTCAATAACATCAAGAACGAGAAAAGTTAAACTATCCAAAGAAACAATTGAAGCGAATAGTAGATTTTTTAAAGATTCTGGTGAAGTACCTAAATCGGCATTCACAATGGGAATGAAAACAATAAGAGAGTCTAAAAGGGTAATTTTAATTGCCAACGGACCCGATAAATTAGAAATCCTCAATAAGTGTTTTAATGAGGATATAACTAAAGATAGACCTGCAAGTATCTTACAAGTCCACCCAAAAATAGAAGTATTTTATGCTCCCTAATAAACTCATGATTGTTGCTCACCCCGATGACGAAACTCTGTTTGGTGGTGGTGAATTATTGAAACATAAGGGAGAATATAAAGTTGTTTGTTTGGACTATGGAAATCACTTAATAAGACATAAAGAATTTTTATGTGCAATGGAAATGTTAGGTGTTCCTAAGTGGGAACATTGGGATGGTGAGACTTATAAATCTTCCACAGCATACAATGAATCAATACTTATACCAAGAATTCAACGTGTTTTAGGAGAAAGGAAATGGGAAAAAATTGTGACACATAATCAAGGTGGGGAATACGGTCACTATAGACATGTAGGTACACACAACCTTATTTCGAGGTTATGTCCTGACAAATTATGGGTTTTTGATACATGTTCGGACAGACCTTTATCCAATGAAATAAAAAAATTAAAAGGTGAAGTCTTAGAACAATGTTACCCATCACAAGACCAAGTACTTCGATGGTTTAAATGGGACTGTGAAAGGATTAAAAAATATAACACATAATTATATATTATACATAACTAACTATTTATTGATATGGGATTAGACATACCAAAGATTATTGAAGCATTTAGGATTAAAATAAGTCCAACGACCAAACAAAAAGAATTGGCTCAGAAGAGATTTGATATCTGTTCAACATGTGAGTTCAGGAATGGAGACGTGGGTTCAAGTTTAGTAAGTTGTAAGTCTTGTGGTTGTTTCCTTCATGGTAAAATATTTACTAATGTAGAGGGTGAATGTCCTAAAGGAAAGTGGAATGAAATTGACAAACCATATTTCAAAATAAAGAAAAATAAAACAATGATATGAGATCAGTAATATTAGGTAATGATTTTTTAAAAGATAATGATGGGTCTTTCAAAATTTTAGAGACCAATACGTCATGTGCGTTTCCAACAAAAAATTTAAACACGTACATTAATAAAGGTGTTTTTGATGCGTTCATTGAGACACATGGAATCACTAAAATTGATGTAATCAATAGTACCGCATCTTTAGTTCTTACTGAAGATCTTGATTATAGTGAAGAAGATACGTTTGCATCAACATTATGGGCTTTCATTTCTGAAAATTATTCAGAAACTTTAAGTGTTCAACAGTGGATCTCAGAAAATGGTACAGTACCGATAATTGAGGATGAGGAAGATCGTCTTATAATAAGAATTGGTTATGACACAAACGCACTGGTTGACGACACTTATTGTAGAGACAACTATAATTTTTTAAAATTAATGTACGACAACGACATTAATAGTATACCTAAAACTTACTTTAATGGTGGTGATGATTTAAACTTAGATTCAATAGGAACAACAATACGCGATAATGGTAATTACCCAAACTTTATAATTAAAAAAAGACTTCCATCGAGTAGTCACATTACATACCCAAAACTTTTAAAAATTTCAACACAAGAAGAACTACAATCACTAAAAACAAATCTTACAAGTAATGAAATTTTACAGGAATATATTGTAAATACAGACGACTTAACAAGTAATAGACTTCATACTTATAGACACTATCAGTTTTTATTTGGTGGTGAACTAACCGAACTTGGATTATTTGAACCAATAGTAATCACTAATAAATGTGAGGTCACAAACGATATTGACTATAACGATTCAAATGAAGTACAAGTTTGGGAAAGACCCAAACTAATTCAGAAAGTCTCAAAGCAATCATTGAGTAGGGTCCACGGTGACATAAGTAATAGTGTAATTCTTTCGGACAACACTATCACTACTGTGGGTAGTCTTAACATTACGGACGAGGTTAAAACTGTTGACTTATACGGGTTAGGTATTGACGACCACCCATTAATGTACCGAGAACCTAAAGAAAATGTTTTAACTGGAAGTACTCTTACAACTGCATCAGTAATAGGGAAAGACATTGATGAGATAGGTACTTTTAGATGTAAAGTCACATTTAATAATGGTAAAGTTTACGATGACACAAGTGATTCTTTTATATTAAAAGTTGTTAATGGTAAAACAAGTTTCAATAAGTTATCTAATTGCTTTGTAAACGACGAAATTTTTGTGGGTAATGTTAACACTAATGTGTTAGATACTTTAACCATTACAAATGTAGAATATTACTTTGACGTATTTAATGGGGTTAGTATTGACGTTGAAGATGAGGATGTTTTTTTAAGACCTTTAGGTGATGACAATGAAAGTTTCATCATAAAACACAATTTTGAGAAAGAACCACAGCCATTCGATCCAGGAGCAGGATCAGGGAGTAGTATATGTATGTGTTATTACTCAGATGATAGAAGATGTAGTTGTCCAAAACCCTGTATATATAGTTTTGAGGAATGTCAAGCACAAAGATCGACATGGAGAGACTGTTGTGAAACTACACCTGACTGTTTCGAATACGAACGAGGGGACCCATGTGGGGATACAAATAAGAAATAATTTTATTAAATAGAATATTATGGCAAGTAACAAAAATCAAAATGTCACATATGGTAATAAAAATGACATTACAGCAAAATCAAAAACTATTACCACAACCAATGACGTGAATTCAATTAAAACATTGAGTAGTCAGTTTAGACAATATGTTGCAACTAAACACATCATTTAAATTATATGAAGACAATAAAGAAAGGTGACGACATAAGACGTGTTGAGGATTCTCAAGCCGAATCCATGGTGAGTAATGGATGGGATTATTGTTCTAAAGAATTATGGAGAGATCATCGACCAAGAAAGGTTAGTAAAAAGAACCACACAAAATTAGATGAAGTTATTAGTGATAACTTATCCGATAAGAAAAAAAGAAAGGCTCGTAAGGAGTTGAAAAGAAAAAAACAACAATCTAACTAAAAAACAAATTTGACTATGTCAAAAGTTTTTAGTACATTATATAAACATAGCATACCATAACATATCAAAATGAAAAAGAAAATTGTATTAGTATCGATGATAGGGTTATTATCCTTTAATTGTGCGTCGTCAAATATAGGACATAAGAAGATACAACCAACAGAAACGGTTGACAAATATAATGAAGGTAGGAGTAAGGGGTTAATGGAACTCTTAATGTCAGGATTAGTTATTTACATAATGCATTCAATGATAAAATAATGAGGAATATTGATAAGTTACAGGACATGTTTCCTGAACAAGAAATATTACAAGCCGATGGTTTTGACAACGCAATCATAGGTTTAGAACCACTAAGTGGTAAAGTTATCTACGACATTGAAAAAATGACAATGGTATTAATTGACGAGGGTTTAACTCACGAAGATGCAATTGAATATCTCGACTTTAACGTACTAAATGCGTATGTTGGAGAAAACACACCACTTTATATCCATACACTTGAAGAACATGAATAACATAACAGAACTTTTTAATAAGTCTGTTAAGGTAGTTGACAGTTGTGAGAACACCACACAACTTATTGGTGGTATTAAATATTGTCATATTTTTAAGAACTACTGTGATAAGATGGGTATGGAACCACTACTCACTAAAATTTATTATGATAGATTAATTGACATTTCCAATGATAAAATAAATGAACTTAACTAAGACAGATATAAAAGATTGTTATATTATTGAGTGGGATGAGTTTATTGATGGGAGAGGTGTCTTCTCAGTTCCATTTAATGTTGATGAATTTAATAGTAAAACAAACTTAGACTTCATTATCGTTCAAGAGAATGAATCTATGTCCAATAAGAATGTCATAAGAGGTTTACATTTTCAAGAAAAACCATACGAACAAGCAAAATTAGTAAGATGTACAACAGGTGAGGTAACAGATGTCATTGTTGATATCAGGAAAGACTCACCAACGTATGGTAATGTGGTTAAGGTTAAATTAAAAGGTTTAAGCACCAGATCTGTATTTGTACCAAGAGGATGTGCACATGGTTTCTCAACACAAACAGAGGCAGTCTTCAATTATAAGGTTGACAATCATTACAATAAAGAAAGTGAGGGAGGTATACTATACAACGATCCTCAACTAAATATTGATTGGGAAGTTGAAAAAGAACCTATCATATCTGAAAAGGATTTATTATTACCTTTTTTCAAAAATCTTGATATTTATAGTTAAAAGAAATTATGCCATTTACAAACGCAGCGGACGCACGAGCGACAACAAATCAGAATAGAGTTAATTTATCTCATATAAATTCACTAATAGACGCGGAAGTGGCTAAAGGTGGAGAATGTATTGTGGTTGGACCTACCGTACTAACGGAACAAATGATTGTTCAATTAAGGAATAAAGATTACTCTGTAAACATAAGACAAGATTCAATGGGTTCCTATAAAGAATACCGAATTTCTTGGTAAAAACAAAAAAACGATATGTCTAAAACTATAAAATTAAAAATGTCTGATATCCAACGAATGGTTGGAAACGTAATTAAAGAACAAGAAGAATGGAAAGGTTCAACTGACCCTGAAATTATGGCGTTAGGACAACAAGGTCCTGAGGAAGGTGGTGATGATAATACTGAGGTTGATCCTGAGGATTTAAAACCAGTGGATGAACCGTCTGATGATATTGAAAACGACGAGGAAGAAATGGGTGATCCTGACGGGATACCGTTGAAGTTAGGTAAAGATGATAAGGGTAATTATTACATCTTAAAAGATATAGATCCTGAAAGTGGTGAAAAACCGCTTGTGGGTACGGTAAAATTCTAATAAAACCACTAACCCCACTTAAATGTGGGGTTTTTTATTTCTATTCTTAGGTATTTATTATTATGAACTTACTTGACATTTTAGGGGAAGAACAAGATAAAAGGATTGAATCATATAAAATGATATTTCAAAAGAATCCTCATTTTTTTATGCAGTCTTCTGAGTTTCTTAAAATTGTAATTGAAAATGATTTTATGGTTTTTGACTTTGAAATGGATCCATCTGAGGTTGGTGACTTCATTGATGGTGACTATAAAATCGGAAAAGATAGTTCCTTTTTTGAAACATTTTTATTAGGAGATACTTGGGAACTATATGACTATCATTTTTGGGATGGTGATTGGGAGTCGGCACTGGAATATCATGTTGACGGTGTTAGGGAAGACACAATTAAAGAACATATGATTCGTGTTGCACAAAAAAATAATGTTGATCTCTCTTCGGAAGACTTTGTTGATAAATTGAATGGAATGAGTCTTGAGGATCTTATTAATGAATACGATGAGGATACTGAAGTTATTGATTCAATTAGACGTTCTTTAGAGGAATGTGAAATGGAGTCATATTTTAAAGAAGTAAAATCCAGAATAGAATCTGCTCTCAGTGAATACGGAGAAGTTAAAAAGTTGAATTATGAAGGTGCGGTAGTTAATGTTAACCTATCTATGGTTTTAAATAATTATTACAATGGCAATTACGATGAAATGTACGAGTGGTTTAATGACGTTCGTTTTGATTTAGATGATTATGATTCTATCTTTAGAGAATTACAATATGAGGACCCTTACTGGGATAAACCCACATACTTTTTTGATGATCGATGGCACGCAGATATTGACAATGCAAACTTTAACGCTGTCTTATCCGATCTTTTGAGTGAATTTATGGATGATGATTTAATTAAAAAAATGTCAATATGAAGTTAGTAGAATCATTATACCAATTAATACTTGAGGCGAGACCAAAAGAAATATATAAAAAATACTATTCAGATATAGAGTGGAATGTGTTTCTTAATATAATAAGTTTAGATCCTAAAACAAAACTTAAAGAAATACCAAATGACTACGAAATATTAAAGATTGGTAAGTACGCTAAGTTACTTATTAAAATGTTTAAGTCTGATAAACTAAAACCCGAGGATTACCCAAAGGCGAAAGAATACCTTACGTTAGTCTACAAACACCAAGTACCTGTTGATGCAAACAAAGTAAAAGAATTGGGTGACTTATATACCCTCGTAGAGAAATACTATGTTAAGGACGGAGATCGCAATTACTTTGATGTGGTTAATACTTTAACTGATTCTGACCATAAACTATTGATGAGTGGTGAGAAATGGATCATATACACCCCAACAACTGAGAAAGGTGCTGCTTACTTAGGTCACGGTACACAATGGTGTACTGCTTGGGGACCATATTCGACGAATGACCAATATAAAGGTCGTAGTAACCACTTCTCCCAACATAATAACAGAGGGAGTTTATATGTTATTGTAAAAAGGGACGAACCAACACAGAAATTCCAATTCCATTTTGAAACTAAACAATTTATGAACCCTGCGGATAGGGGAATTTCTACTTCAGATTTCTTTGATAAACATAGGGAAGTAACAAAATACTTCTTCCCATCATTGTTTGACGATACACCAGTCGATAGTACTGAATTAGATAGAATGGATTTCTTAGGTTACGTGGATGTAGCAACACTAACTGAAAAAGAGATTGGGAACACCGATAATAAGTTGGTAGAAATACTAATAAATAACAACGGTAATGAACTTATTGAAAAACTAAATGAGGGATCATTTATTAACGACGATAATATATTAGACGTGTCGTTGGATCAACGAGACTATAATAGAATAATATTTACACTTGACGAGATAGGTGATGACGTTGAAACTACAAAATATGCGTTAGATGGGTATAAGTCCGCTTCAGGTCACTATTCGGATCATGGAGAATACCTTAGAAGTGATATAACAGATACTGACGAAGATCAACAAAGAGAAATATTAACACCAATACTCGAAGCATTCTACGAAAAAAATTACATTCCTTATGCAAATAGTCGTGATGAATTTATTAAGAAAATAACTTTTGTTTATTTCGATGAACTTATTGGTGATCTTGCAGAGGAATACTCTCAATTAAATGAAGAGGGTGTTAGGTCTGCAAATGAAGTTAAAGAGAATGAGATAACGAAATATATAGACATTGATGAAGATCGTAATAGTCATGACATATACATACCGGTAATGAGGTTGGCTCTATTCCTCTCTAAAGAAAAGATTACACAAATTACCGATAGTGAGAGTTTATTTGATGCATATGTTGATAGTAAAGATATTAATTATGAGTACGAGAACCCAATGTGGGAAATCCCGTTAGAACAAGTTCAACTTAAAGATATGGAAACTCATATCGAGGGTTACTCATCTAAATTAGAAGAAGAATTTGAATCACATCCCGAATGTGAAAAATCAAGAAACGAGTTACAAGAAATACTAAATAAGTATTTTACAAAATATGGGTATAATTCAATATACCGTTTCAATAACGAACATGTACAGGTAACAGTACAAGAAAAATTCGATTGTGAAAAGAATGGAGTACCTGTAGAGGTTATAATTGAAGAGAAAGGTGATCAAAGAAGAGAACGATACACTGGTACTATTTCAATTGAGAAACTGAAAGAATATATCTCCACGGAACCCCTTTTCGAAGAACTTTAATTTTAATATATTTCACTCGAATATATTATATTTTATAACAAATACTAAAAAAATACTAACTTAAGTTTGGATATATCAAATATATCATTATCTTTGTGTTATAAATTAATTAGATATGAATTATAAAATACCAAAATTCGAGGATTTAAACCCTAAACTTCAAGGGTTCATCACAGGTGTCGGAATCACACTACTTACAGTTTTTACAACAGGTACTTACTTAGTTTATTTTAGATAATATGATTTTATTCGATAGTTTAAAACATAAGATATTCTGTGATATGGACGGAGTCATTGTTAACTTTGACAAAGGATATCAACAATTGGAAGGTGCCATTGAATTAGATGGTTCTTATCATAGTACCGAAGAGTTTTGGGCACCTATTAATAAAATGGGTAAAGACTTTTGGATAGGTCTTGAATGGACAGAAGATGGTAAAGAACTATGGGGTTACATTGAAAAATACTACCCTGTAATCCTTTCCTCTCCCTCTCGTAGGGGTTTTGGGTCAAGGGAAGGTAAATCCGAATGGTGTAAAAGAGAATTACCTGGTGTACCTCTAAAATTAGAATACTCTTTTAATAAACAGAAATTTGCAACACCCGAATCAATTCTAATTGATGATAGGGAAAGTAATATAGAACAATGGAGAAGTAGGGGTGGTATTGGTATACTACATACGTCAACAAAACAAACAATAGAGGAACTAAAAAAGTTAAAATTATGAGTTACACAACAAGTCTTAAAGATCAGATATCGGTAATTAAACCATCCCAATTTTTGAATATTGGTTTTGTTTTAATGGTTGTTGGTAGTCTTTTCACCACATCACCATTTGTAATCATACCATTGACCCTATTGTTACTTTGGAAGGTGGTAGATTTATATTGTATATCATGGTGTCTAACTCACGACTTAATAATTGAAACTACCGGTGTGTTTAATGTGAACACCGATGAAGTACAGTATTTTAGAATAAAGGACGTACATTTATATCAACCATTTCTTTATAGGTTGGTAGGATTATCAAGATTAACAATAACAACATCTGATTCATCAAAACCCGTTGTTATTCTGAATGGGGTTTATGATGGTAAAAGGAAAATGCAGACCTTTAGGGCTCTTGCAATTGCAACTCGTAAAGAAATGGGTGTCAAAGAATTTGACATTAGATAAAAAAAAACGTATATTATAGTATGGTAAAATGGATAAATCGTTATGGGGATGAGTATATGTTCACACAACAAGAGAATGGAGACATCTTATGGGAGGGTAAATTTGAGTATTGTAGGTTCGGATTCCCGAATGTGTACGAAGATGCGTATGAAAAATACCGTAAAGACGGTGGTAAACAAAAGATTGAAGAGTTTAAAGAGGAAGTACATCGTTCCATATACGAAAACGACAAATACGTTGGACCTTGTGAAATCTCAAAAAAATACTCAAAGTTAGTATATTCGGATAAGGACACGATTAGTATGGTTGACCCATCAGGTGGTCCCTTTCTCAGTTCAGGAATGGACATGAAGTATATAAATACCAAATTCAGTGGTTTAGAAATTCATTCATTTGTTGTTTCGAAGAAGGGGTATATAATACATACTCTTAGTGAATTTGATCAAATGAGAGAAACTAAAACAATTAAAACTAAACCATTAATAAAAACATGAAAATAAAACAGATTAAAGTTACTTTAAAGAATGGGATGTCATTCCCTGAACTATTTGATACAGCAACCATGGCAGTAAAGACTGTGGGTATCTCCGAAATTTTAAAAATGGAGGAGGTTAATTTAGAAGTTAAACAGAAACACGGACACGAGTTTAATAAGAAACAATTTTTGATCATTAGTAAAAGAAGTAACGAAGATCTTGAAACCTCATTAAAATGTGGTTACAGTGTGACCTACAACAAACCATCACTCCAAAAAGTATATAGTGGAATGACAATAATTGAAACTTCAGACGATAAAGTTTTAATTGGTAAATTTATTACATTACGTAATTGGGATCCCAACGTTCACAAAGATTACGTCCCACCAGGTTATAGACCCGATAAGGATTGGGAATGGGCTATCTACCACAAAGAATCGGAATTAATGGACAGATCTGAATTAGAAAAAAAGATCGGTAAGATACCAGGTGTTCAAGGTGGTATTGGTTACTACGTCCCCAAAAAATAAACATATGTTTGAATATCTTTTTAACCTTGGTTTGGGGATGAGTTTTCTACTACTCGTGGTCTATCTAATCAAATCATTAAAAAAAAAATAACTAAAATAGTTGGTATATCATAAAAAATACTTACATTTGTATTAGAATATAAAACAAATAGATATGAAAAAGTTATTTTTAATTACCGTAGGAACCTTATTATTAAGTTCATGTGTATCAAACAAACTTGTTGAGTACAGTGAAGATGGTTTGTGTAGACCAACAGTTGCTGGTCATCAAGAAGTAGCAAATCTTAGATATGAAAACCCAAACGAAACTTACTTTTGGAATTACAAAGAGTGTAAGTGGATCACTAAATCAGAGAATGATAAACTAATTAATGATTCTTTTGATAGTATCGACGATTAACGTTTCAACGGTTTACCACATAGGTCAGTTTGTAGAATTGTTGTTTTTGTCATTGAACCTCTATTCATTTTCACATTCGGCATACCCTTATATAGTGTCTCACCATCCCCATTAATAATTTTTACTGTCGGTACATCACTGTGTGATCCGTCTTTATAAAATGATTTATATGGTCCCGTTCTACCAACCAACGGAGTAAGTGATAAAACTAATCTATCTTTAATATCCCCACTTGTAACAATTGATTTTGCTTTGGCTTGGTCAAGTTCGAACGTTTGTCTTCTTACACCACCTGGTTTGTTATCAGTCTCTCTTCCAGCTATTGAACGTAGTTTAACCGCTAAGTCATGACCTGATGTCGTAACTTGTGTGATTGGTTTCCCAATGGCACTTTCAGGAAATTTAAAGTAGGGTTCTAACTTTTTGACCAAGGCTTCATCAACAATTAATTCATCCGAGAACTCTATAGTACCGTGCATACTTCCCACTTCTCTTCTAAGTACACCCATTAATTCTGAACCCTTCTTTGAGTTGTACATTTTATCGTAAGATTTGAAGTCGAAACCTAAAGATTCCATAGTTTTTCCATTTTTTAGTTTATACTCACTAAATAACTTACCATTTCTTTTTGGTCCGTACAATCTCAATTCCCTTTTAATTGCAATTGCCTCTGGATTATGTTTTGTTATAACTGCACGATTGTAAAGTCTTATTTTAGATTTTAGTGCTTTACCTGATCTTTTCAACATGGCTTCCATATTCATAGTATCTTTTGTACCGTTGTTTAAGTTAGCAACACCTAAACTTTGATTATTTAACTGTACATCAAATATTGCTTCATCACAATTGTGACCACCCTTACCTTCAAATGAAATAGTTATTTTCATTCCAACTAAACATTCATATGATGCTTCCGCGTCAATAAGTAATTCAATTTTCTGTTCTTTTTTATATTTTGGGTCGTTAGGGTCGTCTTGACCTTGTACATATTGTGTAGAACCTAAAACAGTTGATATCGTTGGTTTTGGTGGTAATTTAGGAATCGTACCTTTAGATTTTAAATTAACAAACAATTTATTAAGGTATACTTCGATTTGTTGTGCTCTTAACAATGAAAGTTGTTTTGGTTTCAATTTACACTCTGCGGTATAGATACCAGGTCCACATTTTTCTCTATCGTAGTTAGTTACTCGTGATTCACCAGCAACTATTGTGATTTTAACATCACTTGAAGGGTTAGCAATAAGAAAATCAACTAAGGGTCTAAGACGTTTTTTTACGTCAGATTGTATTGAACTACTTAACAAATACTTTCCAGAATCAAATGTAGCACCTAAATCAATAGATTTGGTTACAGTCTGTTGATTGAACCCTTCTCCTTGTTCATTGAGTCGTTTATACCCACCAATTAGTCTATTTACTTGTGATTCTGTTAATGTTAATTTCATAGTAAGATTGATTTATATATAAATATCACAAAAAATATATTAATTTAAATTTGGAATATCAATACTAATTTTTTATTTTTGTACAATAATTCTAAATATAAATTATGATACGTTATTTTTATATTATTTTAATTCTTTCACTACTATCGTGTGAAAAAGACGAACTTGATGAACTATTAATTGAGGACGTAATTGAAGAAATTCAGTGGTCACCAATACAATTTGTTGATGTTGATCCGGCTCTGTCAACACCGGCACAGGGATCTGAAAAACAAATTAATGTTGTGGTTATTAATTATGTACCAACAAACGACAATGGTGTAACTGTAAATCAAAATACATTTCCTTTTGCTGGTGACAATGGTATTGACCCTAACCTTACAGTAGAAGAATATAATAAATGGGTTCTCAGTCAAAATATTCGAACTAAGGTTGGTATTGAGGAAGGTAGTAAGTTTCGTGGTTATAAAAACAATAATCAACCATATATTGGTATAAACGTACTCAAATATATAAATGTGTATGAGATGCCGAAGGTTGTCAGAGAAATGCCGGGTAACTTATTTGCACAAGATAGTACTGAAGGTTATTATCCTGATTACTTTAAACTATTTGAAAGTATTGGTTTAGAAAGTTTGGTTAATGAACATGATGTTAAGGAAGTGTGGTTTAATAGAAAATCACTTGCGGTCCCTGAAACTAATATGTCAAGTCCGAGTTCAGGAGACGTATCAAATGCGTATTATGGAGGTGAACAATATGGTTTTGTCAATGAAATTCAGGAGAATGATCTACCAATCTATAATAAAACTTTTGTAGTTTACTCACATTGGATGCACAATAGTTATGAATCAATTCTTCATATCAGGGGACACCAAATAGAAAGACAATTAGATGTATTGGAAGGTGGTGATTTTTTATGGGGTAAATTTAAGGGTTTCAATGTTGGACCTGATGGGAGAGAACATGGTTGTGGAACAGTACATTACCCCGTAAACGCAACAAGTGATTATCAATATAACAATGACCACCATGTCTTATCGGATATGGAGGATTGGAAACCAGATGGTAGTGGTGAACGAACTTTAATTAACAATAGTAATTGGATAAGAGAAATTAACATACCTTATAATCTTCCCACATCATATTATAAATCAGAGACAAGTAGAAATATTATTGGTAATGATCCTGAAGGTGGTTGGATGATATATTGGTTTCAATCAATACCTGGTGAAGATAACAACCTACAGTACAACGGTTTAAACCTAAAAAACTGGTGGGATACCATATATGAATGGGACTACCATTATACTCAAAGTAAAAAATTATTAGAATAAATTAGTATATACTAAAAAATATACCTATATTTGTATAAATAAATAAAGAATATGAAAACATTAGTAATTCATCCCGAAGATTCAACCACATGGTTTTTAAAACGTGTGTATGAGAATATCGAAGACGTTACAGTCGTAACAGGTAATCTAAGTAAGAACGAAGTTAGAAACATGGTTAGAGACCACGACCGTATTATGATGATGGGTCACGGTTCACCAGGTGGTCTATTCAGTGTCGGTAATTTTCCGTCAGTTGATGGTAATGGTTATATCATTGATGAATCATTTGTTGAACTCTTATCAACTAAAAAGGATTCGGTATATATATGGTGTAATGCCGATCAGTTCGTTGATAGGTTTGACCTTAAAGGTTTCTACACCGGTATGTTCATTAGTGAAGTGGGTGAAGCATACTATTGTGGGTTACCTGGTACAAAACAACCTGAGGTTGATGAATCAAATTTTGGGTTTGTTGACTTAATGGGTGAGTATATTAATAATGACTCACAAAAAATACACGAGAAAGTAAAGGAACGTTATGGTCTGTTGGTGGAACATAACCCTGTTGCTGATTATAACCACCAACGTTTATATTTAAATTTATAATTATGGATACAGTACAAATGATTATTGTTGGAGTCATCGTTGCATATGCAATATATGACCTCCCCCCTTTTTTCAGAACAATGAAAAGGTCAAAGATGTCCTCATGGTCAATTGATGAGTTAGATAAAATTGTTGTTGAAACCTTATCGTACATGAGTAATAAATACTCGGTACCATCACCACAATATAGATTAGATGTTGATTTAGGTGAACCTTATGGTGGATATGTTCATAATCCTGATATGATATTAATATCAAAAAAATTGAGGTTTGACGCTAAGGGTGTTGATCAATACTTCCAAGCGGTTATCCATGAATTTACACACCATATGGATAAAATCGATGTGGAGTCAAGGGGTAAAGATTGGGATGAGGAGTATGCGAATAAAAAAGAATTCTACGAGATGAGGGCAGACTCTATGATGTGGAAAGAAGGAAAATTATTATTCAAAAAATTCCGTAAAGATGGCATATTATAAATTAGAAATGTATGGATGGGAGGTTGAATCAACCGGTCACTCCATTACAGACGAACAGGTAAAATCTATTAAAGATTTAATTAAAACTAAGGGTGTTGATGAACTATGGGAAGTTCGTTTCGACCTTGAAGATGAGGGGATAATTGAGGATCTTTATAATCCTGATTTATGGCACGTATCAAGAGCATCAGATAACGGTGGGTTATGGTTTGTTGTAAATGATGAGAACGATAAAGAGGTCTTGACTTTCAATGGTGAGGACATGAATGACTTTTACGAAGTGTTAGGTGATGATGCCGATAAAGTACCATATGAAGGGTACTTAGCAATACCTGGTGAAGGTGACAAATCAAAGGTGGAAAACATATTTGTAACCTTTGACGAAAATAAAGGTGGTGTGGCTGAGTTCGAACCTTTTGAATCAGATACAGTACCAACTGCGAAAGACTTCTGTTATCAAAGTGGTGACATTGGAACACCTGAAGGTGATTGGGATTTTGTCTCTAAAGTATTTTTTAGGGGTAAAGAGTTAGAGGTTTATGATCACTTAGATAATCGTGGTAAGTCATCCACAGTCGAAATTTACCGTAAAAACAAACCTACAATTTCATAAACGGTTGACAATTTCAATACTTTTACTTATATTTTAAAAAAAGTATAGTATGAATAGTAATGAATTTGTCAGTTGGTTAAAAGGATTTGTTGATGCGAGTGGTGAAGATCTAAATGTTGAACAATTAACTAAGGTTAAAGAAAAATTAAATGATGTGACCGAAGTTAGATGTCTTGAACGTGTACAACCACAACCACAATTACCTTCATACCCTTGGCAACCTGATACAGGATCACCACCCGAAATATGGTGTTCTGACCATACAGGTGGGGTTAATTACGGTGATTTTCCAACAACTACTTGACTTTATAAAAAATAATACTTATACTTTAACATAACATTAATATTTTAAAACAAAAAAACATGTCAAAAAAACAAGAAATTTTCGAAACAATTGAAGGTCATTTTAATGACTTCGTAGAGAATCACAATGGTACAACTAAAGCATCTCAAACGAGAGCTCGTAAATCAATCGGTGAACTTAAGAAGTTGGTTACTGACTACAGAAAAGAATCTGTTGCTGAACAAGGATAAGTTCAAACACCAACCAAAATAATAAAAACCCCTATCTAAGGGGTTTTTTTATGGGATTTTTAATAATATATCAAAAAATCTTTTATATATTTGTATTATGACAAGAAGAGAAATTATAAAAAACATCAAACAGATTCAAGGACTTTGTGAATCTGATGCACCTCGAATGGCTGCGGTGAGATTAGAATCATTAGCTCAAGAAATTGAGGAGTACGATAAAAAGACAGGACTGTGGGATCGACTAACTAAACCACAATGAAGGTAAAAAGAAATAAATGGTTTGTGATTGTTTTACTCTTGTGGGTCCTATCAAGGATTGCGAGAGTAATATATAATGAATTTTATATATGAGATACCACAAACACGATTTATCATTATCCAATAAACATAACGTAAATGTCAAAAGATTTGAGGAATTTACATCCGACATTCAAGAAGTAATTAATAGGTTTAATGATCAAATTGATTGGGACGACATGTACAATGAATCAGAATCAAAAAGACGATTCTCAATAGGTTCGATTTCGTATATTTTATATAATGAAGACAACCCAATTGGTATTGTATGGTTCCAACCAAACAATAACATTGTCTATCTTTATAATCTTTTTATTTCTAAATTTAATAGACCTGACCGTAATTCTACAGGTATTAATTTAATGTTTTTGGAAACCGTATTTAACGATTTGTATTCTAACTCATACACGTCATGTGTTTCATATATCGATGATTGGAACATTAGTTCAAATACAACCGCTTTGAATCTACCGGGACATAAAGAAATCAATAAAAAAGAGTTTGATCGTTCAATAAATGGTATTAAACTTTAAAAATATCTCAAGATATTTATAACTAAAATGTCTTATTTACTAATAGGTGGACATGGTTAGTACCTTCGGTACATAATATTAGAATTAAATAGATTTAAATAGAATATGGGATTTTGGAAAAAAGTCAAGAAAGCGGGTGATTCAGTAACAAAGAAAGCATCTGAGACTGCGAGTACGGTTGTTAATGAAACAACTAAGGCGGCAAACACAGTTGCGAACGAAACAACTAAGGCGGCAAACACAGTTGCGAACGAAACAACTAAGGCGGCAAACACAGTTGCGAAAGAGACAACTAACGTTTATAAAGATTCAAAAAAGGCGGTGGTTCACACAACTAATGTTGTTGCTAAAAACACTGAGGAGGCCGCGAAACAAGGATTGGACGTTGCGTCTGATACTTGGAAGGAAGGAAGTTCACAGGTTGTTGAGTTTTCAAAAGACGGGTTAGAAGCAATTGAGGACGCGGCAGAGGCGGCAGTCGATTGGTTGGACAAAAACGCATGTTATATGGGATTGAATATGGCATTAACAACAGGTTGTGTCGCGTATTTCACACCTAAACCAGCACCGGCAGATCCAGGTACTGTTACATCAACATCAATTAGTGCAACTATGTTGGCGGCGATGGCATCAGTAGGTCAGAAAGTCGCAATAATGGTAGTGTCCAAAGAGGTTGGTAAACTTTTGGCGGATGGTATATTTTTAATACCGGGAGTAAAAGGAAAATGTGATAAGGAATTATTGACGAGAGTTCTTACTAACGTAATTGCTAAATCGAATCCTATATATACTACGGCTGCGTTATCAACACCAGCAGGAGTTGGTTTGTTTGTTGGGTCAGTGGTTTCACCGATAGTTGCGACACTAATTTGTGAGGGAGTGGTACCAAATGGGTTCTCTAAATTAGACGATTAAAAAAAAATATAAATATTTTTATTATTTTATTGATTTAATAAAAAATGTTTTGTATATTTGTACCAACAAAAGGGGTAACCCTTAACGTTCTTTAAAATATTGGAAAGTGACAGGATAACGATTGATCATCAAATTCCTGAGTGTATTGGAGAATAAACCTTTGAAAGGGGGTTAATCCACACCGACAGTAGACACGTTCTACTATTCTGGCTGAAGTTCGCAAGACTGATGTTGGGGTATCTTGACAGAGAAGAAGTGGTTGACATTTAAAACAGCAAATAGCTAACTTTCAAACTCATTGTGAGACGATCGAAAGATCAACCTCACCTTGTGACTGAATAACCCTTCTGTTTGGGGGTAAAGTAAACTATAAGGGGTTGTACCCGCATTATTAGATTAACACTCTAATGTTGAACTAAAGTAAAATTTAGTATAGTTGTATGAGTAAAAGACACAACAGAATGATCATCTAAGGCTAGCATACCTTAGTACACATTCACTTTCCTTTTTTATTAAACCCTTTTCTGGCAACAGTTAAGGGTTTTTTTATGCAATAACATTAAATAATTCCAATTTTAATCTTGTATATTCTAAAAAAATATACTATTTTTGATTAAATTATAATTATGAAAATATATGCAGTTAAAAACGGTTTAAGATATTTCCGAAAACAATTACTTTTAACCGACAAAAAGGATAAGAAGGAATATTATCAATGGGAAATAGATAGACTCGAAAGAAAACTATATTATTTGGAATGCGTAGCTGAATAGTGGTTGACATTAGTGATATTTTTTCGTACATTATTAACATACAATGTTTGATATGTTTGGTGACGATATAAATAAATTTGAAGAGGAATTCGATAAGAATTTTGATGAGACCTTTTACCAGAGTCTTGTAAATAGTTATGATATATTCTTGGGTAATAAAACCTACAGTGATATTTTGACTGAACAACCAAAACCACATTTCTTTTTCTTCGATCCGTTGGAACCACCTACGAAAGTGGATGTTCAAGATCTGATGGATATGTTTGAAGATTATGAGGAGTATGAAAAGTGTGGGGAATTATTAAACCTTATAAAATACGCATATTAAATGGCAGAAAAAATAGAAGATATTGAGTTTGATGTAGATAAAATCAAACAACTTATTATTTACGATAAGGAAGTAGCAACTAAATTTGACAACAGTAGAAATTTTCCGAAAGGTCTCGAGTTTACACTTAAGGACGATGGAGAAACATTATTAATTCATTTTAAAAAATAGTCTGTGTCTCGTAAACCTAAAAACTTAAAACCGTGGGAATTCGTTAAAGATAAAAAACATAATCTTACGACGTTGAGACCCTTTGAGGACCCATCAACCTTTTATTATCAATTTGATGGGTTTACTTACACACCAGCATGTCAGTCTATGGACTTTGATAATTTACCCGAAAGATAAAAACATGAAGAAAAAACCAACTACCATCACCCAACTACTAATAAACGATTTAAATGTGTTAATTGATAAGACCAACGACCCCCAAGCTATCTATCCTTTGGAGGCAGCTAAAGAACTTATATTAAAACGAGAACCTGATCAAAAGAAATTTGCATCATATTTTTATGATGAAGGTGCATCCGCAAGACACCCCTACTCTCGAGGATCACACTACTATCGAGATAAGTTTGAATAATAAACATTTGTCTGATATTTATCATTAAAGATCTTTAATGAATCCATTACAAAGTAAAATAAAGGAAATGTTACGTGAATATGCGGAAATAAATGAGTTATATCCGAGCCCTCATTACGCGTTGAGGATCATGAATCGTTTCAAGGAAGTCATTAGTTATAATATTGTAATGAGTACACCTGATAGAGGTAAACTTAGACATGAAGTTGTTGGATCATATGAACTTACGAAACCGGAGAAATTAATGATATTAGATAATGTCAATACGATAGAATCTGTGGACATGCCGACTGATGGGGAATATGGAGTTAAAGTATATGAATATGAATTATCTCACTCAGATTTAGATATGGATTCATTTGATATTGATAAGAGGTTAGATATTATGAAATCAACGGTCCAAGGTAACTCATCACTTTATATCCAAGATCCTGTTACCGAAAGTACTGGTGATGTACTTTTTATGATTGTCGAAAATCAAACAATCAAAACAATTCTTCATGCCAGATCATTTAACTTGGAAGATAAGTACAACCATTTAGAAAACATATATGGTATGGACGAAATTTGGATGTTAAAAGACTAAGAATCCCCCAAATTTAATTTGACTATTTAAATATTTTTCATTATATTATTAAAAACTAATAGTAGAATGAGGAAAAGAAATTGGTTGAAATCAATCACATGGATTACTGTAGGTCTTATAACAGTGATTTTGTGGTCGTTTATAATAAACACACTCATTTTTTAATTTACTAAATAATATGGTTGACAAACTTATTGTATGGGTAATATTGATTTTTGCGGTGTGGGTCATCATTGATTCATTTAAAAAAGAATAAGATGGCATATACGGGAGGACCTTTAAACGAATTAAACGGAAAAATGGGAATATCGGCACCACATAAAAGTGTTGCAGTAATGAAACTCATTAAACAACATAACCCCAAAAGTAAGGGTGAATTGGTAGAACTTATTAGATGGCACTCTGAAAATAAATGTGAATGTGGTGTAGTTAGTCAAGGGACTGTTGAGGATTTTGGTATAAATCTATATAAATCACAGATGAAATATTGGGGTGAAAATAGATACACCTTAAGTGAATGTATCCAATGGGAATATGATTTATTTGTAATCCAATCACTAAAGGGTGGTATGATAGAAAGAAGTGTAATTAGTGAACTAAGTAGTCGAGTTAGAGAGTACGGTTTCAGTGAAGCACAAGGATTCTTAGATGAGGAACTTCGAATTGATGTTGTCATTACTAAAGAAGGTAAAGATGTTGGTGGTGTACAGGTTAAACCACTCACATACAGGTTCATGAGACAAGGGGTTATCGACTTTAATGAGACCGCAAATAAGAAATGGAACAAACCAGTTTTCTATTTATATTATGATATGAATGAAAGACTCATCAATTGTGGTGATTTAATAGAATCAATAAGAGAATTATGATCAACAAACTAAAAAGATTTTTTAAGTATCTAACTTGGTTAGAAGAACAGAGAATGAAAGCCGCGATTAAATCTGGATCTGCAGGACCACTTATGTAAATTGATACAGTTCTGAGAATAAACCAGATAAATAATAATTATCAGGATCCCTATTGTTGACCCAACCTTCATTAAATGTCACACCTTTAGACGCAAATCTTGTGTTCAAAGTTAAAAAATCAATGGAACCCTCGGGTTCAATGGTGTGTGTTTGAGTCTCATTACCACCAAAATTCATAATCAAAACAAGACGGTAGTTTGTGGTGTGTTTAGTTAACTCATTACTAAGTTCCCGACCCTGTTGCTTCATTACTTCGATAATACTCTCTTTTGTTAACCCACTCTCCATCATTAGACTAAGGTCTGTTGGGTGTTTAGTATTTTCGGGGGATAAGAAAAACACAAAGAGTTTCTTTTCTCGTGAATCACACAACCGTTTAAACCTATCAACACATCTTTTATAATATTGATAATCATCTTGATTACGAGGATCTTTATGGAAAAAAAAGTCTTCGTGATATAATGAATGACCACAGGATCTGTCACTGTATTTACTTTTAATGTCTACGTAGTATTTCGGATCTAAAAACTTATCAAAACCATCTTGTAAACAATCAATAATCCCTTTAGTATCACTGAAGACCCAATCAAATGGGTAGGAGGTGTTTTTAATTTTAAGTCGTTGCATGAAACGACCGGTGTGACAAATAGACCCTAAAGAACATACGTGTTTGTAACTCATTCTTATAAATATTATTTACATTAAGTTTTATTTTATTTATATTGTAGTAAAGTGATTATGGAACCAAGAATAGACATGTTTGAACAATGGGAAAGTGAAAGAAAGAATAAATCTTGGATTAAAAGAAAGATTGAATCTATACATTTATGGTGGTATCATGACGGCAGATACTACCAGAAGAATTTTATCCAAGGTATTAAAAACATTTGGAACTGGTTACCAATCATATGGAAAGACCGCAACTACGACCATTCATATATCTACACACTGTTAGAACACAAACTAAAACTACAGTCAGATTATATTGGGGGTAGAGAAATACACACCAGAGCTAAAAGAGATTCTGAGGTTATGATGACTTGCGTTAGATTAATAGATAAATGTCGAGAAGGATATTATGAAAGTGAATATTCTGATTTTCATAAATCAAAATATTGGTTTGAAGAGGTTAAAGATGAACCTGGATATTCAACATGGGAATCAAAAATACTAAGAGAAGATTTTCAAGATTATTTTGATATGTACCCTCTCATTTACAAAAGAGTAATGAATGGAGAAGGACCATTTGATTTTGATGGTGAAGACGAGTTAGAAATCAAACTTAGAATCGCAATGAATATAGGTCGTATTAATCAAGAAAGAGCACATAAACTTCTATTTAAAATAATAGAAGAGAACATTCAAAAATGGTGGGATTAAATGGAACACCAATTATAATACAATTAAATAAAGAAAAACAATTATGAATCAAGAAGAAAGAGGAGTACTTTACGAACAATATTTGGCGGAGTACCACAGATTAGAAAACCAAATAGGTCAAATTAAAATGAATAAATTTGAATTCAATGACGAGGAGCAAGATAAAATCCGTCTCTTAGAAAGAAAGAAAAAATATATCATGGGTAGAGTTTCAGAATTAGGTGGGTAAAAAATACTAAAAAACATTTGGTATATCACAAAAACTATTATATATTTGTGTAATTAAACAAACCATGTGGGTCAATGGAAATTTTACAAAAGTATAATGTAGTAACTAAACAACAAGAGAATGGACTCCCGATCACAGTAATTACGGATCAGGATGAAATTAAAAAATTGTACGGAGATAAAAATTACCGTATAGAAACTGACACCTTAGAGAGAAAGTTAACTATAAAAGATAATGTACTTGTTCTTAAGAAGAGTGTTTTAGTAAAGACTCGTAGAGAAGGTAAACAGTTCTTCGGAAAGAGATTAGAAGTTAGGTATCTAAAAGTAGACTTAAACACTGGTAATTTTCTTACACTATATAGTTTAGGTGGAATTAAAAAGAAAAGACAGTTAATCATAAGGAGGAATTGTTTTGATAAGTTAGAACCTTTCTTCGATTTCACCAATGGTGATTTTTGGGATACAAGTCTTTTCAGACAAAACTATCTTCCCAAAGAAACTTTAGATAATCCGACATTACAAAATCCAATTACGGATTTTTTGGTGGAAAAGTACTCAAAATCATGGTTAGGTCAAGACCTTATGGGGTTATTTACTCGTATTTTCATACAGAAAAAAGGAATAAAAGCACCAGATGGTGATGTTGATAGACTCATCACACGTTTTTACCCCACACAGAAATTCTTAAAGAAAAATAATAATAAGTTAGTTCAATCTGTGTTGGATTACTTAGGTATGAACGACAGTTATACCGTAAAGTTAGTTCATAAACATCCTGAATTAGATTATAGGTTATTAAAAACTATTCATCACGTATTGGGTGGACCAAAATATTTAAGTAATGTGGACTCAAATATCTTTGGGGGTTACACAAAAGATTTTATAGATCAGGGAGCGATAACAAATGATCCAAACATAACTAAATTCAGTCTACGTGTATTGGGACAAGATCTAAATCAACTACCCGAATTGACTGATAAAGAAAAGGGTAACTTGGTTAAGATGTTAAATGATGTAACAAGTTTCAAAACATTAAATAGTGTACCCTACCATATGATTGTGGATCACCTAAATATGATTAAACAGGTACGACCTTATAACCCAAATATAGGTTTACACTCAACTACGTTTAGAACATTTGATCAAGAACACACCGAACTTTCAGAAGAAGTAAGTAAAATAAGGAAAGGATACGTTGTTTCTTATAAATTTCATCCTCTTATGGTTAAGGATATAGAAACACCTTTGGGTCTTAATGGTGAATATGTACCATACATACTTAAAGATGAAAACGACTATACAGAAGAGGGTAAGTATATGAAACATTGTGTGGGTTCCTATTATGATAAGGATAAATCAATTATTATATCTTTAAGAAATAGTAGTGAGTTTACTTTAGGTGGTCGAAATGAAAGATGGACAATTGAGTTTGATGTAAAGAATGGTGATATTATTCAGTGTATGGGTAAACAAAATTCAGCACCACCAATATTCATAATGGATATGATTAAAAATAACCTTTTAAAGAAAACACGTACGTGGTCAAGAACTAACAGGTTGAAGTCTATAGAGAAAGTAGTAACACCATTAAAAATAAATGGAAAGGAAATAGATGTGTCAGAATATAACACACACGATATTGATTTACCATTTTAAATATCTATGAAGGGAGAATACACATACAAAGATAATATGGGGGTCATGGACCACATCATCAATGAGTTAATGATCGTTAGGACCACACAGGAAATCGAGGAATTCGATAAGTCAGTAATGATAACGTTTCTAACTATGTTCCCATCAGTATCTGAAAAGGGGGATATAATAGAGAGAATGTTTAATGATTATTGTGATGATTACACAGTAAAAGAATGGTACGAGAGTCTATTCAAAGTAAAAATAACAAAGAGATGATGAGTCAAAAAATGTTAATGGATAACATCAACAGGGATGATGTATGGAATAGAGCAAAACATGAGTACGCGTCGATTCTATTAGAGACCTATGATTCAGAAGATACAAGAAAATTCCTATGGGATAAATTTAAAACCACGGGGGATTATTATTATTGTTCAATATTAAAAAATAAAAAATTATTATGAAGAAATTTAGAATCAAATGGGTCCTAATACTAACGTACGCATTATTCAGTATTATATATACAACGGTAGGGTTGGTACGTATGTTAATTAATTTAATTTAAAAAAGTAAAATTATGAAATTCATTAGAAATTGGTATCCAATCATATTGGCATTTATGTGTCTACTGTATTCAGTTGGGTTGGGTTTATTCGGAATGACAGATGAGGCACAGTACTCAGCACACTGGCCAGGAACTATCCTCCTCTTTGCGATAGCAATCAGACAAAGAAGATCATCATGAATATAGGGATGTTTATAATCGGGGGGATAATATTCTCCGTGTATATGTATTTCACGATATGGAATATATATTACTCGTCAAAGAAACAAAGGGAGGAAAACTACCCAACACTGAAAAAAAAGAAGACACCATCAGGGACAAGTGGTCGAAAGAGTGTTAAACATACGGTAAGGTCTAAGAAACAGAACGTAAGGGTCAAGGTAAATGAGAAAGTATAATAAGACACTAATAAAGGTTATAAGGTGGGGTTTGAGGTTACACTCAATACTACACGTTGTTGAATTCTTTTCAGCACTTTATGAAACTGCGTATATCACTGCGGTGATTGCGTTTTCTGCAACACTAATAGAGATATTGGCGAGTGTGGTTCTACCAAAAGAGCATGTACATTTCAAAGGTGTCATAAATGAAGTTCACGAAACATGTGATCAAAAAGAAAGATAATGGGATTATTTAAGTTCAAGTACGAAGTTGGTCAGGCAATACCAAAGGTAGAGACTAAAGTAGTGATGGAGGATATAAAGAAACAGAATGATAAGTTCTTTGTTACCGACGCACATGGTGGGATAGAGTTATCTGTTTTTGAAACACCTTACAACGATATGGATGATTGTAAGGGTAAAGAAATAATGGATCTTAGAATTTCTCAGTTAGAGGAAAGGTTAGGGTTAAAGTACGATGAACATAATAAGTTTATTATTATCTACACTGGTGACTTTCTTGAAATGATCCCACACTATGACGATCAGAGTACACGAACGTCTTTAATTTATTTGACTACTGATTTTGAGGGGGGATCTACATCGTTTCCACTTGCGGGGACGGAACACAAACCACAAGATTATAGACCTGGTCATTATATACACTATAGTTCTCGACATATACATTCGTTTCATGGTGGAATGCCGGTAACTAAGGGAACAAAGGTTGTTATTGTGTTAAGAAGTACATGGCCAAGTAAGTTTAAAAGTTTGACTCTCTTATGGGAGGTCATCTGTTATTCTTATGTACAGATACGTAATTTATTTACAAGGGGAAACCTAAGGAAAAACAAGGGATCAGAATGAGAATAGACGAAGAAAAAATCTATACGATTATTAATATCCTGATAGTTCTTGGGTTATTCACTTTAATGTTACTCGGGGGAGGATGAAGATAGAGGATATAGATAGAATTATAGAAATGGCGTGGGAGGATAGAACTCCTTTTGAAGCTATAGAATTCCAATTTGGTATCAAAGAGAATGAGGTTCGTAAGATAATGAGAACCCATATGAAAGACTCATCCTTTAAAATGTGGAGGAAACGTGTAAAGGGTAGGAAGACCAAACACACTAAAACGTCAGAATCAGATAGATTCAAATCTAAAAATCAGAAATAAATAGATATGAAAACACCAATAGAAAAATTAATAGATAAGTTAGAAGATTTGAGAGACTCTATTCCAGATAGTGATGCCATGTATAGAGGAGGAGTAATAAACTCCATAAGGTTAGCAGAAGAAATGATTGATCAAAATGAGTAAAGAATCAAAAGAGTGGTTAGATAGAAACGAGTGGCCCGACATTCCTGTTGATAGTGATGCGTATTCTCATTACACACACTTATCAGAACTAATGGAACAGTTTGCTAAAGAATATCATGAGAAACAATTGGTTAAGTACGCAATTGTACAAAGAAGTAAATTTAATAAATTTTTATAGTATGGAAACATTAATGTGGTTAGCACTTGCGGGTGTAGTAATGGTAGTAGGAAAATGGATAGGTAAAAAAATATGGCCTGAGGATTGGGAGGAGTTTGATAATCGTTATAAATAATATAAATTATTAATATTTTTCTTGGTATACTAATATATTAATTATATATTTGTATCGATAATAAAAATAACATATAAGAGTATGTTGTAATGCTCAAGGTGAATCATGAATAAACATGATTTCGGGGGAGACCCACTCACCAAATACTATAATGTTGTATAGTATATACAACTAAAAGTTGTTATATAATAATAAAATAGTATATACAACTGAAGGACTTATTAGATGCTAATAAAATAGTATATACAATTGTTTCTATATAAATATAGTTTATTATGATAAAAACACGTAAAATCAAACTCTTGGTGAAGGGAGATTCACAAGAAAAACGAGAAGGTAAAAAAATGGTTATTGACACTATTAAAAGTTGTGTCAGATTGTCTAATGAGGTTATTAGGGCTACATTACCGAATCAGTTTGATCTTTACGAGATGACTCACGGTGAAAATAAGATGAGTATAAAGGATGCAAAGAAAAAAATCCTCGAGAAGTTCTCAGCTAACAGTTTAGAGGGTGTTCCTTATAACTATAGTAAGTTGAGGTCTGAGATACCTTCGTGTATTCGTGCCTCATTAACTAAGAATATTTATTCCACTATGAAAAACAATCTATATGATATGATTAGGGGAGAGATGTCCATACCGTCATATACCAATACGGCACCCATACCTATTAATTTCACTTCTTTAGTTGGTAAGGAAGGTGCTGGTAAGGTTTTCAAAATGGATGAGGATGGATACTACTATTTTATTTTCCCAAAATTGAAAGTTTCTTTAAATCTATTTTTTGGTAAGGATCGTTCTAATAATAAGGTTATTGTAGAAAGAATTATTTCGGGGGAGTACAAATTATGTGATTCATGTGTACAGTCAAAGGATAATGAATTGTATTTGTTACTAACGTATAATCAACCCGAAAAAGAACAATTGAATTCCAATAAGGTAATGGGTATTGATATGGGTATAAACAGACCAGTTTCCATACACATACTTAATCAGAAGTTCCAACCTTATCAAATAAGTTTGGGGGAAAAGATTCATTATGAAAGAACCAAACTTAGAAAAATGAGACAAAACCTACAGAGTGGATTAAAATTCTCTAAAGGTGGTCATGGTAGAAAGAAGAAGATTGCATCGTTGGAAAGATTAAAGGATAAGGAGAAGAATTGGTCACGAACAATGAATCATACTATTTCCAAGAGTATTATTGATGTGGCGGTAAAAAACAATGTTGGTACAATTCGAATGGAAGATCTTACAGGGATTACCAAAAACACAAAAAATCCATTCTTAAAAAGTTGGGCTTACTATCAGTTACAGACCGATATTGAATACAAGTCAAAGGTCGAGGGAATTACCATTGAATGGGTTAAACCTAAGAACACATCTATTACCTGTCCCACATGTGGAAATGTAGATAAAGAAAATCGTAGTTCGGAGGATGTGACTAAATTCTCATGTATAAATTCGGTATGTAAGGATTATGATAAGAAAAAAGACGCTGACGTAGTTGCGGCAGAAAATATAAGTAAATCGGTGGGGTATTCAGTTAAACCTAAAAGTAAAAAAGGTAGAATGATGAAGATTACAACGGTAGATACAAAAGTTCCTTCAAATTAGGTAAAATATTATATAAGAGTGTGTTGTAACGCTCAAGGTGATCCATGAATAAACATGGTTAAGGGTCTATCGACCACTCACCAAATACTATAATGTTGTATAGTGTATACAATTATCAAGTACGTCAATAAAAATAGTATATACAACAGCATTTATTATTCCGGATCGGATCAAAAGATAATTTTAGGAAATAGTATATACAACAATTAGCACATATATCATCATTGGATTCACAAAAGTTATATGGGTAGACGCAATAAATGGACATACGATAAAATAAAAGAGGTTACTAAAAACTATCAGGGGGAATCTCTTAATAGTTTAAAAAAGAAACACGGATACTCAGGTATGGTAGGTCATATAAAAAGACATGGGTATACTGCACAGGAGTTTGGTTTGGTAATTAGAAAGATTCGTGAGGACCGACAACATCGTGGGAAGTATAATAAACTAACTGAGTGGTCTTCTTATAAGAATATGAGGTTACGATGTTATGATCCAAAACACAGGGCATACAAATGGTATGGTGGTAAAGGTATAAAGGTTTGTGAAAGATGGATGAAACCACCTTATGGATTTCTAAATATGGTCAAAGATCTTGGGGAGAAACCTACACAAAAACATCAGATAGATCGTATAGATTCAGATAAGGATTATGGTCCTGAGAATTGTGTGTGGTCCACTCATAAGGAAAATCAACAAAGGAGAAAAAAGCGGGGGTCTAACTAATATCAATATGAGTATAGAGATAAAAATAAGGGAGGTAATAAAAAAACATTTAGGTTATAATCCTATTCTATGGAAGATGACACGAGAAGAAGTTCAAAATGTCTTTATGCCCTTTTTCGATCCTGAAATAAAAGAGGGTGTGTACTTTCTTTATGAAGGTGATAATTTAGTTTATATAGGTAGAAGTAGTAATTTAATTAAAAGAATTAAATCACATATAAGTAGAAACAGATTTCATTGGGATAAGGTTAAATCGGTGGTCACAACAGACAAAAGATTATCAGTGGATATTGAACATGCACTTCTAATGAATTTTCCAACTCCCAATAACGTTAAACCAAGAGTATCTTTGAAGATACCTGATCTTTACAAATCTTACCGATCAAATTGGAAATCAACCGTAAAGATGTACGATATGATGTTGGAACAATATCATTCAGAAGGTTCGGTTAGACTGTTTGGACCTGTACGATCTAAAAACCAGTTAGCCATTAAGTTTCTTTCTGTTAATGAACAAGAGAAAGTAGATAGGATTAATAAGAATCATGTTATTTCGTTAAATAATTTGCGGATGAGTTTAGAAGAATTTAAAGAGGAGTACCGTAAAAAAACGATAGGTGAACCCCATACCCTCACATACCATTAAATCCTAAAAGCGGGGGGTCTAACTAATATCAATATAGATAATACTATAGATGAAATAGATATAGTTATAGTATATGTTATTCTTAAAACTCATAGGTATACTGATACTATTCTATATAGGAATGAATAGGTTCTTCAAATGGTTAGATAAGTAGAAATACTCAATTACCATACGTATAAATTAAAAAGTATTATACGTAACTACATATAGAATATAGATAAAGTACTATAGTATATGTATAAGAATATAATCCCAACTCTCATAGTAGTAATCTCTCTAATAGGTAATAGTCTATATAGTCAAATAGATTGTAGTCCCTATCATAAAATCAAAAACTATACTATAGAAGAAGGAGTAAAATATAAATTCTCTATAGGGTTATGTCATCATTACAATAGTGGTTCTATAGACATAGGTTATAAGAATCATTATGTAAGTCTTATCTCTATGACAAGAAAAATATATAGTAGTATGGTTCCTATGAATGATGAATTCTATATAGGGTATACGTATGATTATACTATAGGGAAAAAAGGAAATCATCACGTAGGTTCTACCCTCGCATTTCAGATCCATAATCGTGAACCTGTAGTCAGATTCTATATAGATAAAAGAATCTATAAAAGGTTCTTCTTACATGGATCCTCTATACAGGTTTCTAATAGAATTAACCATCTCATAGGTGGTCTGAAAGTAGTACTGTAGTCATACAAAATTACCCCCTCACATCTCTCCTATTGTCATACATCCATAATTGTCATACAATGTATAAAAGTCATACAAAAGTGTCTTAAAACGTACGTATTACAGTCCTTTTTTGTCGTAATAAACTTTTCCCCTCTGGTAGGGTCCCTATCGACAGTTTTTTACCCTCACGTATATAATATCCCATAATCTACCACTTTTTACCACTTCTAAAAATAGTGTAGGGTATTGTGTCCTGTGTGAATCAAAGACATAAATTTATTATTTTTATAGAATTATACCTTTAGAGGTGTCTGAGAGGGGTATCACTGGATTATTATTATACGTCATACACAGGTCCCCACGGTATAAAAGAAAGTCCATTATATGGGAACAATATAACGATTATAATTTTATACTTTGTGGGTAGAGTATAAACAAAAAAAGGTTATAGAATAAACTATAACCGATCGGGTATATTAATATATAAAAGGTAATTTATTATACCTGTTCGGGGGTACGAATGTCATACACTGTGCGGATAACAATCGATGGTTCAGGATCCTGATGAAGGTTGTACTGTGCGGATAACATTGTACGTCCTTTTGCTTAACCGTTCATCGGAAAAGTTATACAATTTGTCCGTTGTCAATTATACTACCACTCGTAGTAAGTGAGAATGATCGACCACCAATTTCAAAGAATGTGTGAATCTCAATATCAAAGTTAGAGAAGAAGAACTTCATACGACTTGACATTTCCTTAGGGGTGAAAGGTGCGTCCTTAAAAATTAGTTGTAGAACTCGCAGCGGATCTAACGTTAATTTTTCAGGTTCTTGA
>CBFHJJ010000002.1:0-165830 GCA_965655865.1 Flavobacteriaceae bacterium
ACAATAAAGCAAGACTTTTATATATAAAAGGTCAGCTGTATGAAAAACAAAACAAAATAGATTCTGCAAAAATTACTTTTAACCAAATTACAAGTTTTAAAAGAAAAATAACAAGAAACATTTTTATAAACGCAAAGGTTAAAACTCTTTTATATTCAGAGTTTCTTAACTCAAAAAAAGAGTTTTTGAAACTAATTAAAAATGAAGAGAACAAACCTTACTTAGATAAAATATATTACAATTACTCTAAACTTCTTTTCTCTGTGGACTCAATTGCTATGGCAAAGAGTTTTTTAAACAAGTCAATAAAAGAAAACTCCACAGATAAAAAATTAAAATCAAAAGCTTACGTTAAGTTCTCAGAATTAAACTTCAATGACTCAAATTTTTTAATGGCAGGAAGGTATTTAGACAGTACTCTTCAGGTTTTAGATAAAAAATCCAAAGAGTTTTGGTATTATGAAAGACAAAAGAAAGGAATTCAAAACGTTGTTGATTTAGAAGAAAATCTAATACTTTACGATAGTTTAATAAGGCTTTCTAGTTATGATAAAAAAAAGTTAGATGAAGTTTTAAAATCAATTAGTCTTGAAAATCAAGAACAATCTGACAAATCAAGTCCAAACGAAACAAGACAAGACAGAGCTTTTAAAAAAACCAATTTTTATTTTTATAACGAGAAAATAGTCACATTTGGAATTGAATCTTTTAAGTCAGTTTGGGGAAACAGAGAGCGTAGCACTTATTGGAGGTCTGAAAAATCATTATCACAAAACAATGTAGCAGACGATAATCTTGTTAAAAAGGAGAATAATAATGAAGTTGTTTCTGAAAACGAAACTCAATTTTTAAAATTATACAAGGACATACCTTTTTCAGAATTTAAAAAAGACAGCATCAACAACCTCATAGCCTTATCCAAACTGGAGCTGGCAGAGCTATACACGCTTAAGTACAAAAATTATAAGCTAGGAGAAACTATTTTAACTAAATATTTGTCTAAAAACTCAAATTTAAGCAGGGTCACCAAGGCTAAATACTTGCTTTACAAACTATATAGGATTCAAAATAATAAAAAATATATAGAAATTAAAGAGGACATTATAGCTAGTGATTCGCTTTCCAGATTTGCAAAAATTTTATTAAAAGATCCAGATTTGTTAATGGACGAAAACAAGTCTCTAGCCCTTAGAGACAGTTTGGCTAAAATGTTTAACGATCAAGATTTCGAAAAAATTATTAAATCAGTAGACTTAAATATAGATGTTGTTGAAAAAGAAGGACTTAAAGTTGACTTGGAATTATTAAGAGCTCAGTCTTATGGAAGATTAGAAGGCATAGAAAAATACACTGAGCTTCTTAAAGAAATTTCAAAAAAATATTCAGACAATAAAAAGGCGGTTGATTTAAAGAAAACTGTTTCTATGATTAGTAGAAAGTGGAAAAAGCCAGGCAGCTTAAAGGCTTCAAAAGATTTTAAACTAATATTTATTGTTAGTAATACGGATTTTAATAAAAGCGAGCTTTCAAAAATCAACAGAAAAATAAGTGCAGAACTGAACAACAACAGAGTCTCTTTTGACGTGTATAATTACCAAAACAAATTTTTGGTCATTCATGATTTTGAAAGCAAAGAAAAAGCAGAAGACGCCGCTTTAAAAATAGCTATTAAAAATCCCGAATTACGACTTAAAAATAATTTTGTAGCTTTGTCCTCCCAGTATAAAAACATACTGATTTACAAGACTTTAGACTTGAAATAATAATATGGCGTTTAATTTATCAAATAACAAGCAGATGCAACAAAATAGAGAATCAAATAAAATTGATATTATAGAAAAAACAACAGTAATTGTTGGTAACATAACTTCTCAAGCAGATTTTAGAATTGACGGAAAAGTTGAAGGAACTATTTCAACGTCAGGAAAAGTCGTTATTGGCGAAGAAGGAATTGTTTCTGGAAAGATTGTTTGTGAAAACTCAGACATTGCAGGAACCTTAAAAGGGAACTTAGATGTTTCAGGAATTTTGTCATTAAAGTCTTCAGCCAGAATTGAAGGCGAGGTTGTTGCAGGGAAGTTAGCAGTTGAGTCTGGCGCAAATGTTGACGCTAGCATTTCTATGAAAGGTGCAAAAAAAATGAAGGCACTTTCTTCAACTGAAAAAACGCATTCTGAAAAAACAGCGTAACCCTTTTATTGTTTTTATTGGCCTTGTCACCCAAATGGGTGCTACAATTTATTGTTCAGCTTCACTTGGAAAGTATATCGACAGCAATTATAATTATGATAAAACCTTTACCGTTAGCCTAACTTTAATAGGGGTGGCGTTGTCGTTTTACATCTTAATAAAACAACTAAAAAAAATAAATTAATATTCTTTAAATTTTCTTCTTTCTTAATTTTTGTTTTTTAGTTAATAACCTTACATTTGCGCACATATTTTAATCCAATAAGCAAGGCTTAAGTTGAAAAATTTAAAACATTCTATAATCATAATATTCACCTTGTTTTTTGGGCTAACAATTTCTGCAGCTCCAATCGACAATGAAACAAAAGACCCTGTGAAAGAAGGAGGTCTTAAAACGGAAATAAAAGAATATATTACTCATCATTTAAAAGACAGTCACTCTTACTCAATTACATCTTGGGTAGACCAAGAAACTGGCAAAAAAGTTTATATAGAAATTCCTCTTCCAGTTATTTTATACGACAACGGATTTCATTTTTTCATGTCTTCATCTTTGAAACATGGAAAGAAAGTAGTTGAAAGTAACGGCAACTTTTATAAATTAAATTACCACGACAGCAAAATATACAAAACCAACAAAGAAGGCGTTTTCGATTATGATAGTGATCATCATCCTTTGAACGAAACTCCTCTTGATTTTTCAATAACAAAAAATGTTGCTTCCATAATTATAGTAGCAATTTTAATGTTTTTACTTTTTTCAGGGTTGGCTAAATCATTCGCTAAAAACAAAGGAATTTCAAAAGGCCTGGGAAGGTTCTTTGAGCCAATAATTTTATATATAAGAGACGAAATTGCGATCCCAAACATTGGAGAAAAAAAATATAAAAACTACATGAGTTTTTTATTAACGGTATTTTTCTTTGTTTGGTTTTTAAACATGTTAGGTTTAACGCCACTAGGAGTTAATGTAACCGGAAATATTGCAGTTACTTTTTCGTTAGCACTTCTCACGTTTATAATAACAAATTTTACAGCAAATAAAAGTTATTGGGGACATATTTTTTGGATGCCAGGAGTACCTGTCCTTATAAAAATAGTATTGGCTCCAATAGAACTTTTAGGAGTTTTTATTAAGCCATTTTCCTTGCTTATTAGATTATATGCTAATATTCAAGCAGGACACATAGTGCTATACAGTTTAATTGGGTTGATGTTTATTTTCAAAGGCTATATTGGCTCAAGTTTATCGTTTGGATTAGCCTTTTTTATCTCGATTATTGAGATTTTAGTAGCGTTATTACAAGCTTATATTTTCACAATGCTATCAGCATTGTATTTTGGATTTGCAGTTGCAGAGGAGGATCATTAAAAAAGAATGTTTAATTAAAATTATATAAATATGGAAATACCAGTAATTGTAGGTGGAGGACTAGTAGTAATTGGAGTTGGAATTGGAATCGGATTGACAGGAAAGGGAGCTATGGAAGCTATCGGACGTCAGCCTGATGCTAGTGGAAAAATTCAAGTTGCCGCTCTTATTTTAGCTGCCCTTGTTGAAGGTATAGGCTTTGCTGCACTTTTTGCACTATAGCCAATTATCAAAACTTTTTACAGCACAGCCGACCCTGTGAAAGCGTGCTGTAAAAAGATAATTTAATATTGAAAAAAAATGGAGAAACTAATAACAGAATTTTCGATTGGTTTGTTTTTTTGGCAAACAGTTATATTCATTTTCTTAATTCTTTTACTTAAGAAGTTCGCTTGGAAACCTATTTTGGATGCAGTAAACGAAAGAGAAGAAGGAATAAAAAATGCATTGCTTTCTGCAGAAAAGGCTAAAGAAGAAATGGCTTCTTTACAATCTGACAATGAAGAAACCTTAAAAAAAGCTAGATCTGAAAGAGATTCACTTTTAAAGGAAGCAAGAGAAATCAAACAACAGCTAATTGATGAGGCTAAAAGTGAAGCCAAAAATGAAGCTAAAAAAATTATTTCTCAAGCTCAAGAAACTATTCAAAATGAAAAAAATGCCGCTATAGTTGATTTAAAAAATCAAGTAGCAGGACTTTCAATTGATATTGCTGAAAAAGTTTTAAAAGAAAAATTATCTGATGATAAAGCTCAAATGCAACTTGTCAAGGATCTTGTTAAAGATGTTACATTAAAATAAATGAAAACAAATAGAGCTGCAATTCGTTACGCTAAAGCATTGATTTTAGAATCTATTGAAAAAGATAGTCTGGAGTCTATGTACTCTGACATGCAAATAGTTCTAAATACTTTTAAAGAAAATGAAAACCTACAGTTTTTAGCTGAAAGCAGAGTTATCAAGAACAGTTTAAAATCAAGTACACTAAATTTAATTTTTAAAGATTTAAGCAAACTTTCTGCCAGTTTGATTAATGTGCTTTCTGAAAACAATAGAATAGATTTATTCGAAACAATTTCGTTTAAATTTATTGAGCTTTATAAAGAGCATAAAGGGATTCAGTCTGCCTTAGTCACAACGGCTGTTCCGTTAAACGACGAGATGGAATCTCACGTATTAGAAGTTATTTCTAAACTAACTAATAAGAAAACAATATTAACTAATAAAATTGACGATAAACTTATTGGAGGTTTTGTTTTAAGATTGGGAGATATTGAATACAATGCGAGTTTTAAAAATAAACTTAAAACCATTAAACAAGAATTTACAAAAAATACTAATTTATCAACAATATAGATTATGTCACAAATTAAGCCAGCTGAAGTTTCAGCAATATTAAAAAAACAATTATCAGGATTAGACGCTTCTGCTTCATTGGATGAAGTTGGAACAGTTTTACAAGTAGGAGATGGAATTGCCAGAGTATATGGATTGTCTAACGTTCAGTATGGAGAATTAGTTTCGTTTGACTCTGGACTTGAAGGAATTGTATTAAATCTTGAGGAAGATAATGTAGGAGTTGTTTTACTTGGTCCTTCAAAAGAAATTAGTGAAGGCGACACTGTAAAAAGAACACAAAGAATTGCTTCAATTAATGTTGGCGAGAAAATAGTTGGAAGGGTTGTAAATGCACTTGGAAAACCTATTGACGGCAAAGGAAATATTGAAGGTAAATTATATGAAATGCCTCTTGAAAGAAAAGCTCCAGGGGTTATTTTTAGACAGCCAGTAAATGAGCCATTACAGACAGGTATAAAATCTATTGACGCAATGATTCCTGTTGGTCGTGGACAAAGAGAGTTAGTAATTGGAGATAGACAAACCGGAAAAACAACTGTTTGTATTGATACAATTTTAAACCAGAAAGAATTTTATGATGCAGGAGAGCCTGTTTACTGTATTTATGTTGCAATAGGACAAAAGGCATCGACAGTAGCAGGAATTGCAAAAACTCTTGAAGACAAAGGCGCGATGGCTTACACTACTATTGTAGCTGCTAATGCCTCAGATCCTGCACCTATGCAAGTATACGCTCCTTTTGCTGGGGCTGCAATTGGAGAATATTTTAGAGACACAGGAAGACCTGCACTTATTATTTATGATGATTTATCAAAACAAGCTGTAGCATATCGTGAAGTGTCACTTTTATTAAGAAGACCACCAGGTAGAGAAGCCTACCCTGGAGATGTTTTCTATTTACACTCAAGATTATTAGAAAGATCTTCTAAAGTAATAGCAGATGATGCAATTGCAAAAGACATGAACGATTTACCTTCTTCTTTAAAGCCTGTAGTAAAAGGAGGCGGATCTTTAACCGCGTTACCAATTATTGAAACACAAGCGGGAGATGTTTCTGCTTATATTCCTACTAATGTAATTTCCATTACTGATGGTCAAATATTTTTGGAATCCAACCTTTTCAACTCTGGTGTAAGACCAGCAATTAACGTTGGTATTTCAGTTTCTAGGGTTGGTGGTTCAGCTCAGATTAAGGCTATGAAGAAAGTTTCAGGAACACTTAAATTAGATCAAGCTCAATTTAGAGAACTTGAAGCTTTTGCTAAATTCGGTTCTGATTTAGATGACGCTACATTAAATGTTATTGAAAAAGGAAAGAGAAATGTAGAAATCTTAAAACAAGCACAAAATGATCCTTTTACTGTTGAGGATCAAGTAGCAATCATTTTTGCAGGTTCTAAAAATTTACTAAGAAAAGTTCCTGTAGATAAGGTAAAAGAATTTGAAAGAAAATATATTGATTTTTTAAATGCAAAACACAAAAAGACAATGGAGACTATTAAGTCTGGAAAATTAACAGATGATGTTATAGGTGTTTTAACTAAGGCTGCTGATGAATTAAGCTCTACATATTAAAAAAGAATAATTAATGGCAAATCTTAAAGAAATTAGAATTAGAATAGGGTCTGTATCTTCAACGATGCAGATAACTAGTGCTATGAAAATGGTTTCTGCGGCTAAATTAAAAAAAGCTCAAGATGCTATTACGGCAATGAGACCTTATTCTAATAAGCTTTCTGAGTTAATGCAAAGTTTCAGTGGCGTTAGCGGAGGAGGCAGTAAATCTTACACAGAAAACAGAACACTCAACAAAGTTTTAGTTGTTGTTATAAGTTCAAACAGAGGGCTGTGTGGTGCTTTTAATGCTAACATAGCAAAAGAAGCATTAGTGTTTAAGTCGAAAGAGAAATTTAGAGATTCACAAATTGATTTTTTAACAATAGGAAAAAAAATTAACGATACCCTTTCCAAAACAGAAACAATAATTCAAAATGATAGTGACGTTTTTGAAGATTTAAACTATGATAACGTTGGAAAAATTGCGGATGAGTTAATGAATCGTTTTGTTTCAAACGACTACGATCACATTGAAATCATATACAACTCTTTTAAAAATGCCGCAACTCAGATTATTAAATCTGAACAGTTTTTGCCTATTCCTGTTAAAGAAAATGAAGGATCAGATAATCTAGACTACATTTTTGAACCTTCGCTTGAAAGTATTGCAAATACTTTAATCCCTAAATCATTAAAAATTCAACTGTTTAAAGCGATTAGAGATTCTTTTGCTAGTGAGCATGGGGCGAGAATGACAGCGATGCATAAAGCTACTGATAATGCCTCTGAACTTAGAGACGAACTTAAGCTTACTTACAACAAAGCAAGACAAGCTTCAATTACAAACGAAATATTAGAAATTGTTGGTGGTGCGGAAGCGTTAAATAGCTAAAACAACATTTTTTTTGTCAATTATGGTGTTAAAAATAGTTAATAAGTCGAACAATAAACTTCCAGAATATGAAACTGAACTTTCAGCAGGAATGGACGTTAGAGCATTTGTTGATAACCCAATAACTTTAGAACCGCTCGAAAGAACTCTTGTAAAAACAGGGTTATACGCAGAATTAGAAAAAGGATTTGAAATTCAAGTTAGACCGAGAAGCGGTTTAGCTCTAAAAAAAGGAATAACTGTATTAAACAGCCCTGGGACAATTGACGCTGATTACAGAGGCGAAATAGGCGTTATACTTATTAACCTTTCAAAAGAAAAATTTATTATTAATTCAGGAGATAGAATAGCTCAGCTTGTAGTTAGCAAGCATGAACAGCCAATAATAAAACTATGCGATTCCTTAGGAGATACGAAAAGAGGCGATAAAGGCTTTGGAAGTACAGGCATAAATTAAAATTATGAAGATAATCATTCCTATGGCTGGCAGAGGATCCAGATTAAGACCTCACACGTTTACAACTGCAAAACCATTGGTTAAAATTGCGGGTAAGAGTATTTTGGCTCAATTAATAAAAGATGCTGTTAAGATGATAGATGAGCCTGTTGATGAAATGGCTTTTATAGTTGGAGACGAATCCTTTTTTGGAGATAAAATTATTCAAGAGTTAAAATTATTAGCAAAGAAGTATAACTCAACTGCTTCAATATACAGGCAGCTTACCCCGCTGGGAACTGGCCACGCAATTATGTGTGCAGAAAAATCATTAAGCGGAAAAGCTCTAATAATTTATCCGGATACATTAATAAAAACTAATGAACCTTTTGACAAGGAAGCAGATGCTGTTATATGGACAAAGGAAGTTGAGAATCCTGAAGCTTACGGAGTTGTTAAATTAAATGATAAAGGTGAAGTCACTGCTTTAGTGGAAAAACCTACTGAGTTCGTTTCAAATCTTGCTGTTATTGGGCTATATTATTTTAAGGAAATCTCACAACTTAAAAAGCAACTTCAAAAAGTTATTAAGGAAAATTTGATGAACTCAGGAGAATATCAAATTAATGACGGCTTATTAAAGATGATGAGAGAGGGTAAAATATTTAAAGTTGGAAAAGTATCAGCATGGCTAGATTGTGGAAATGTTAAAAGCTCAATTAACTCTAATAAAGAAATGCTTGATTTTCATAGTAATGATAATTTAGAATTAATTTCAAATAACATTAAATTAATTAATTCAAATATTATTGAACCAGTATTTATAGCAGATAATGTAGTTATTCAAAACTCAACTATAGGGCCACATGTGTCAATATATAAAGAGGCTAACATCTGTGATTCTAAACTAGAAAATTCTATAATTGGAGAGAGAACAGAAATATTAAACGCTGATATTAAAGACTCTATGATTGGTAATAATTGTAAATATAACGGCAATTATAAATCTGTAAATATTGGAGATTTCAGTGAGTTGATTTAACTTGCTATAATGAGAAAAATAATTTTTGTCTTTTTTCTATTTATTTCTAGCTGTAATTTAACCAAAAGTTCAAGCTCAAACACAGCTTTAAAAAAAATTCCAACAAAAATTCTAAAAGAAAAAATAGAAAGCAACAAGAATAAATTTTCCTATTTAATGTTGCGTTCACAAGCAACAATTATTAATAACGGATCTACAAATCAGTTTAACCTTTCAATAAGATTAAAAAGTCAGGAAAAAATTTTAATTAGCGGCTCGCTTTTGATTCCACTATTTAAAGGATTGCTTTCTAGAAATGATTTTGCATTTTACGAAAAGCTCAATAAGTCATTTTATAAAGGTAATTACGATTATATTTCTGACTTGTTAAACTTTGATTTTTCATTAGTTTCATTTCAAAATTTAATTACAGGAAAGCCAATTGTTAATTTAGAAAATCAAAAATTAAAGCAAAGCTTTGAAAATAAAAACTATGTGTTAAGTTCATATGACAGAAAATCTAAACTGTACCATATGTATTATTTTGAGCCCCTTACATTCAATTTAACAAAACAGGTTTTCACTGATAAAAACAAAAAATTTTTAACAATTGAATACCGAGATTACAAAGAAATTGAAAATAATTTTTTACCTCAAAAGGTTATAATAAGCACAAAAAACAACGAAAAGCAATTAAGAATCAGCCTTAATTCTAAAATTAGAAGAATTAATGAAAAATTTTCTTTTCCTTTTGAAATACCTAACGGATATAAAAAGCTTCAATTATGAATTTTGTGAAAGCCTTGCAGTGTTCTGTATTAATAGCTTTCATAGTAAGCTTTAATTCCTTGCAAGCACAAAAATCTACGCAAAAACAATTAGAAGAAAAAAAAGCCTTTTTAAACAAGGAGTTGAAAGTAATAAACGCCTTACTTTTTACCAATAAGCAAAGAAAAACAGCAGCTTTTAATGATATTGAAAATTTAAACTATAAAATTGAAAGAAAGCAGGAGCTGATTAAACTAACAAATCAGCAAATAAACTTATTAAATCAAGAGATAGCTAATAATTCAAAATCTTTAGAAAAACTTGAGACTGACCTTTTTATAGTAAAAGAGGCTTATAAAGAAATGATTTTAAAATCTTTTAAATCTAAATCAGGTAAAAACAGACTAATGTTTATACTTTCTTCTGAAACTTTCTTTCAGGCGCTAAAACGGACTCAGTATATAAAACAGTATTCAACATTTAGAAAAAATCAAGCAAAAAAAATAGAATTAATTTCACAACAACTTAAAGAAATAAAAAAAGAATTGCTTTATAAAAGAGATATTAAAAAGGATTTGCTAACAAAAAACAGATCAACTCAAAAAACATTAGAGCTAGAAAAGAAAGAAGCAAACAACATAGCCGATAAGCTTAAAAGTCAAGAGAGAAAATACAAAAGAAATATTTTAGCTAAACAAAAAGAAAGTCAAAAAATTGACAAGGAAATTAATAAGCTAATTAGAGAAGCTATTGCCAGGTCAAATAAAAGTAAGTCAAATAAAAATTCCAAAAGCTTTACACTAACACCTGAAGCCAAAGCTTTGGCAAAAAAGTTTGAATCAAACAAAGGAAAATTGCCGTGGCCGGTTTCTAGGGGAGTTGTCATTCAAAAATTTGGGACACAGTCTCATCCAGTAGTAAAAACGGCTAAAATAAAAAGCAATGGAATCGTAATTGCAACTGAAAAAGCTCAAAAAGTTAAAACTATTTTTGAAGGCAGCGTGCTTTCTGTTCTTCAGTTTCGAGGCAGTAATCCTACAGTACTGATTCAACACGGAAATTACATAACAGCTTATAAAAACCTTTCCAAAGTGTTTGTTAATAAAGGAGACAAGGTGAGTTCTAGTCAATATATTGGAGAAGTTTTCACCAACTCATCAACGGGCAAATCTTCTATACAATTTAGTATATTTCAAAAAACTACTCCGCTAGATCCTTTATCTTGGATCTTAAAAATGAATTGAATTATTTATAGTTTAAAGCCATTTTGGCCAAATACTTTCCAAGTATGTCAAATTCTAAATTGACGTTATCCTCTTTCTTTAAATTTTTAAAACATGTGTGTTTATAAGTGTAAGGAATAATAGCAACTTTAAATTGATTAGGCTTTGAATCGACAACAGTTAAACTAACCCCGTTAACAGCAATAGAACCCTTTTCAACAGTTATATTATCGGATTTATGATATTCAATTATAAATTCCCAGCTTCCATTTTTTTCTTCAACAGCGATACATTTACCAACCTGGTCAATGTGACCTTGTATCATATGGCCATCCAATCTATCGCCAATTTTCATAGCTCTTTCTAAATTGATGACATCGCCAACCCTCCATCCATTGATGGTGGTTTTGTTCATGGTTTCTTCAATGGCTGTTACCGTATAGAATTTATTGTTAATATCGACCACGGTTAAACAAATACCGTTATGAGAAACGCTTTGATCTATTTTTAGCTCTGAAGTAATCTCACAACACAAGGTAATGTCAAGATTATTTCGAGATTTTTTAATATCAATTATTTTAGCCAGCTCTTCAACAATTCCTGTAAACATGAGTATTAATTTATATCTTTAAATATTGGATAAAAATAATAATAATAAAAGAAAAAATTAAATGAAGAATGAAACTTTGCCTATTGTAGGAATTTCTTGTGGAGATCCAAACGGAATAGGAATAGAAGTAATATTAAAATCATTAGCCGACAAGAGAATATTAAGTTTTTTTACGCCAATAATATTCTGTAACAACAAATTAATTACTAGCCAGAAAGAGCAGTTCAACCTTGAATTAAATCAAATAAAAATTAACATAAATCAAAGACCTGTTAATGGAAAAGTTAATATAATAAATGTATGGGAAGACGATTTTATTACAACATTTGGCAAGCCGACCAAGGATTCTGGAATAAAGTCATTTTTATCGCTTCAAGCAGCTGTAAAGGCTTTAAAGAATAATAAAATTAATTTATTGGTGACCGCTCCAATTAACAAAAACAACATTCAAAGTGAAAATTTTAAGTTTCCAGGTCACACGGACTATTTAGCAGAAGAGCTAGATGGAGAAAGTTTGATGTTTATGATTTGTGATGAATTGAAAATAGGACTGTTAACAGATCACGTTGCATTAAAAGAAATTAACACGCATGTCACTAAACAGAGAATAGAACAAAAATTTTCTTTAATTAACGAATCTTTAAACAAAGATTTTGGTATTCAAAAGCCTAAAATCGCAGTTCTTTCAATTGACCCTCACGCTGGTGACGGAGGAGTAATAGGTAAGGATGATCAAGATATATTAAAACCGGTATTATTAGAAATTGCATCAAAAAATAATTTAGTTTTTGGACCTTTTTCTAGTGATAGCTTTTTTGGGTCAGGACAACATAAAAAATACGATGCTGTTTTAGCCATTTATCACGACCAAGGTCTTATTCCTTTTAAGACTTTGTCTTTTGGCACAGGGGTTAATTATACTGCTGGCCTGAACAAAGTAAGAACTTCCCCCGACCACGGAACAGGCTATGACATTGCAGGCAAGGGGCTTGCAGATTCAACGTCTTTTAAAAACGCAATTTTTTCTGCAATAGAGATTTTAAAATCAAGAAAGCTGTTTGAAGATCTAAATAAAAATCCATTAAACCTGTCTAATTCCAAAACAGGTAAGAAATAGGCTGTTAAAATTATAATATTTCTTATATTCGCAGGCTCAAACTTAGCATTATGCAGTTTTTAAATCAGTTTGTAATTAGTTTTACTGGGTTAAAAGAAGGAGAGCATGAATATAAGTTCGGGTTAGAAAACGAGTTCTTTGAACATTTTGAATACAATGATTTTAATAGTTGCAAAATAGACACAACAGTCATTTTGAATAAAAAATCTAATTTATTAGAGTTTAATTTTTATTCTAAGGGAAAGATTAATCTAAACTGTCATGTTTCTAACGAGCCTTTTGAATACTCTCAAGAGCACAACATGAAACTGGTAGTAAAGTTTAGCTCTGAATTGTCAGATGATAATGAAGAACTTTTGGTTTTACCCGTTGGTCAAACACAAATAAATATTGGAAAATACTTGTTTGAAATGATAGTGTTATCTTTACCTATTAAAATCATACATCCTGGCGTGAAAGACGGTTCTTTAGAAACAGAAACGTTAAAAAAGCTTAGGGAGTATGAATCAAATGTTTTAGATAATAAATATAAAAGTGATCCCAGATGGGACAAATTAAAAGATTTAATATAAAAGATTATGGCACATCCTAAAAGAAAAATTTCCAAAACTAGAAGAGATAAAAGAAGAACTCACTACAAGGTTTCCGATTCTCAGATAGCGACATGTAAAACTACAGGAGAAGCTCATTTATACCATAGAGCACACTGGCATGAGGGAAAATTATACTATAGAGGTAAAGTTTTGATAGACAATACTGTAGAAGCAGAGGCTTAATATATTTTTTAGAAAAACAGTGTTTTTTGCTGTTTTTTTGTCTTTTTTTGCCTTTTTTTCCCATTTTTTTCCCATTTTTGATCAAAATTCTAAATAACGAGTTTGAAAAAAATTAATGCTTCTATAACTGCAGTTGGATCTTTTTTGCCAGAAAAAACTTTAAATAATGCAGATTTAGAGAAAATCGTTGATACAAATGATGATTGGATAACAACTCGAACTGGAATAAAAGAAAGAAGAATTTTAGACAAAGGTGTAGGAACTTCATATATGGCAATCCGAGCCGCGAATACCATAATTAAAAACAAAAACTTAGACCCAACAGAAATTGACCTAGTTATTGTAGCTACAATTACACCTGATATGCACGCAACTGCAACTGCAGCATATGTTGCTTCTGAGATAGGCGCGTACAATGCGTTTGGATTTGACATTAGCGCAGCTTGTTCAGGGTTTTTGTATGGTTTGTCTACTGCTTCTGCATTTATTGAATCAGGTAGATATAAAAAAATTATTTTAATTGGAGCGGATAAAATGTCTTCTATAGTTGACTATACAGATAGAAATACATGCATTATTTTTGGAGATGGTGCTGGAGCAGTGCTGTTAGAGCCTAATAATCAGGGCTATGGAGTTCAAGATGAATATTTGCGATCTAATGGATCAAATAGAGATTTACTTAGAATTGAAGCTGGAGGGTCTCAAACGCCTACAACAAAGAACACAGTTGAAGAAAAAAAACATTTTATATATCAAGACGGTAAAAACGTCTTTAAGCATGCGGTTTCAAACATGTCAGAGGCTTCTGATCAAATCATGAAACGTAATAATTTAACACACTTAGATGTAAACTATTTAATTGCGCACCAAGCCAATAAGAGAATTATAGATGCTACATCTAAAAGAATGGGCATTAAGGATGAAAAGGTCCTTATGAATATTCATCGTTATGGCAATACTACCGCAGCAACCATTCCTTTGCTTTTATTCGATTTTGAATCTAAGCTTAAAAAGGGAGATAACATTATCTTTGCCTCTTTTGGAGCTGGCTTTACTTGGGGAGCTATGTATTTAAAATGGGCTTATAACAACTAATTATTTTATTATGAACATTAAAGAAATTCAACAGTTAATCAAATTTGTCGCAAAATCAGGTGTAAGCGAAGTAAAAATTGAATCAAAAGATTTAAAGCTAAGTGTTAAAACTGGAGCTTCAGGAAATGCTGTTTCTCATACTGAACCGGTATTAGTAAATACGCAGCCTTTAGCTCAAAGTATGCCATCGGAAACTTACTTAGAACCAGAAAAAATTCAGGTGTCCGAGGCTTCTGAAGAGGATCATTTAATTACTATTAAGTCTCCTATTATTGGAACTTTTTACAGAAAGCCTTCACCAGACAAGCCAAATTTTATAGAAATTGGAGACTCAATAAAAGAAGGAAGCGTATTATGTGTAGTAGAGGCTATGAAACTTTTCAATGAAATAGAATCGGAATACTCAGGAAAAATTGTTAAAATTCTTGTTGATGACGCATCGCCAGTTGAATTTGATCAACCTTTATTTGTAGTCGACCCTTCTTAACCATATACTTATGTTTAAAAAAATATTAATTGCTAATAGAGGCGAAATTGCCTTAAGAATTATTAGAACTTGTAAGGAAATGGGCATTAAGACAGTTGCAGTTTACTCTGTAGCTGATAAAGAAAGTTTACATGTTAAGTTTGCTGACGAAGCGGTTTGTATTGGTCCGGCGAACAGCACAGAGTCGTATTTAAAAATTCCAAATATTATTGCTGCAGCAGAAATTACAAATGCAGATGCAATTCATCCAGGATATGGATTTTTGTCAGAAAACTCTAGGTTTTCAAAAATATGTGAGGAACATAAAATTAAATTTATTGGAGCTTCTGCGGAAATGATTGAAAGAATGGGAGACAAAGCCTCTGCAATCGCAACAATGAAAGAAGCTGGAGTACCAACAATTCCTGGTTCAGGAGGAGTCATAGATTCATTTGAAAAAGCTAAAAAAATAGCCAAAAAAATAGGTTACCCTGTAATGATAAAAGCTACCGCAGGTGGTGGTGGCAAAGGCATGAGGGCGGTTTGGAGCGAAGAAGGTTTTTTGGATTTGTGGGAAAGCGCAAAACAGGAAGCATTTGCGTCATTTGGTAACGACGGCATGTATATGGAAAAATTAGTTGAAGATCCAAGACACATTGAAATACAAATTGTAGCAGACAAATTTGGAAGAGCCTGTCATTTATCAGAAAGAGATTGTTCTATCCAAAGAAGACATCAAAAATTGACTGAAGAAACTCCTTCTCCATTTATGACAGAGAAGTTAAGAAAGAGAATGGGAAAAGCAGCAGTTAAGGCGTCTGAACACATTAAATATGAAGGAGCAGGAACCATTGAGTTTTTGGTTGATAAAAACAGAAACTTTTATTTCATGGAAATGAACACTAGAATTCAAGTTGAGCATCCTATCACCGAACAGGTTATTGATTATGATCTGATTAAAGAACAAATTAAAGTTGCATCAGGCATTAAGGTTTCAGGAGAACACTATTTCCCTAAGCTTCATTCAATTGAATGTAGAATAAATGCTGAAGATCCATATAAAGGGTTTAGACCATCACCAGGAAAAATAACGAATCTTCATTTACCTGGAGGTCATGGAGTCAGATTAGACACTCATGTATACAGCGGCTATGTTATTCCCTCAAATTATGATTCTATGATTGCTAAATTAATTGTTACTGCACAAAACAGAGAAGAAGCAATTGATAAAATGCGTAGAGCCTTAGATGAGTTTATTATTGAGGGTATAAAAACTACTATTCCATTTCACAGACAATTGATGGATCACCCTGATTACATTTCTGGAAATTATACAACAAAATTTATGGAGGATTTTGAAATTGAAGAAAAATAAATTATAAAAAATCAGCAATAATTTTTTCAGCTATTTGAACTGCATTTGTTGCGGCACCTTTTCTTAAATTATCAGCTACTACCCATAGGTTTAAAGCTTTTTCACGAGAAAAATCTTTTCTAATTCTACCGACAAAAACTTCGTCTTTGTTTTTTGAATACAAAGGCATAGGATAGCTTAGCTTTTTAATATCATCTTTAACTATAACGCCTGAAGTTTCTTCTAATAAGTTTACAACATCTGAAATATTAAATGAATTTTCTAACTCTAAGTTAATTGATTCGCTATGTCCACCCATTACAGGGATTCTTACAGCTGTCGCACTAACACTAATTGAAGAATCTAATATTTTGTGAGTTTCGTCTGAAAGTTTCATTTCCTCTTTTGTGTATCCGTTTTCTAAAAAGTCATCACAATGAGGAATTGCATTTTGGTGAATTTTATAATTATACGCCATTTCTCCTGCTATATTTTTGTACTCGTTTTCCAACTGTTTTAAAGCCTTAACACCAGTACCTGTAATAGATTGATAAGTAGAAACTATAACTCTTTTGATCCCATATTTTTTATGAATAGGCGCTAAAACCATTAGCATCTGAATTGTTGAGCAATTTGGATTTGCAATTATTTTATCTGTTTCTTTTATCTGGGAGCCATTAATTTCAGGAATTATTAGTTTTTTCAATGGATCCATTCTCCATGCAGAGGAATTGTCTATTACAACTGTTCCAACCTCAGCGAATTTAGGAGCCCATAATAATGAAGTTTCTCCTCCAGCAGAAAAAATAGCTATTTCTGGCTTTTTTTGAAGAGCCTGGTCTAACCCAATAATAGAATAATCTTTGCCACAGTAAGTAATAATTTTACCAATTGAATTTTCTGACGCAACAAGAAGAAGCTCATCAAAAGGTAAATTTCTTTCTTTTATAACATTCAACATTACATTTCCAACCATTCCGGTAGCACCAACAATTGCAAGTTTCATTTTTAATTTTTTACAAAAATAAATATTTATGATTAAGGAAATAGCAGTATAGGCAAATAAGTCAATTTTAAAACAAAAAGTTACAAATACAACACTAGTCTTTAATGATTCTTTTAATTCTTCTAGACATAGAGCTAATTAGCTCATATGAAATAGTGTTTGCTTTTTTTGAAAACTCTTCGGCAGAATAAGATTTGTCATCAAAAAAAACGACCTCGTCACCTTCTTTACATTTAATGTTTGTTACATCGATCATTAGCATATCCATACAAACGTTTCCAACTATTTTAGCCATTTTATTTTCAATTAACACCTCACCTATTCCGTTTCCATATTGTCTGCCAATTCCGTCTGCATGACCAATAGGAAGAGTAGCAATAGCTGAATTTGTTTTTGCAGTATACCCTTTATTATAACCCACAGACTCTCCGGCTTTAATCTCATGAATTTGAGATATTATGGTTTTTAATGACAAAACAGGTTTTAGGTTACTTTCAAACTTAATGTCATTGCCAAACCCATACAATCCAATTCCAGATCTTACCATATCAAACTGATAGTCTGTATAGTTTAAAATCCCAGACGTATTTAAAAGATGTTTTCTCAAAGGAGTTCCCAATTTAATTTCTAAAGCTTTATCAATTGAAAGAAATTCTTCAATTTGTTTTTTAGTGTATTTTTTTTCATTTAAATCCTCAGAAGCACCAAGGTGAGAGAAGATATATTTTGGAAGATTTGATTTAATTATTTCTGAAAGTTTGTGTACGTCTTTTTTTAAAAACCCCAGTCTATTTAGCCCCGTATTGAATTTTATATGATAAGGGTAAGATGTTTTATTTTTCTTTTTTAACGCTTTTATAAAAAAGGATAAAACCCTAAACGAGTATACGCTAGGCTCTAGCTGATTTTCTATTATTTTATCAAAATCTTCCTCTTGAGGATGTAAAACAAGAATAGGAGTTTTAATTCCAAATTTTCTTAAATCTATCCCTTCTTGAGTATATGCGACAGCGAAATAATTAACACCTAGCCGCTCTAATTCTTGTGACACAACTCTAGAATCGCTCCCATATGAAAACGCCTTAACTACGGCCATAAACTTAGTTTTAGAAGTTATTTTGGATTTTAAATATTCTAAATTATTTTTTAAGTTTTTAAGCTTAATTTCTACAGTTGTTTCTTTTACAGGCATTATTATCGCTCTCTTTTATTCATTTTTTTAATAAAAACTTCTCTTGACAAAGGCTCGTATTCTTTCTTTTCACCTATTAAAACTAAATTTTTATTATTTTCTTTTCTAAAGCTGTATCCTGCGGAATTTCCAGTTTCAACACATATTGCATGAACTTTTTTAACTTCTTCCGCACAGGCCATTAAATTAGGCATGGGGCCAAAAGGATTTCCCATATAATCCATATCAAGCCCAGCTACAATTACTCTGTATCCATCGTTAGCAAGTGTGTTACAAATTTTTACAAGTGACTGTTCAAAAAACTGAGCCTCATCAATACCAACAACGTCTAATCCTTCACAGTTTTCTAAAATTTCTTCAGCATTGGAAATTATTATCGCAGAAATTTCATTTTTAGCATGAGAAATTATTTTATCATCAGGATTTCTAGAATCTACTTTTGGTCTGAAGACTTTGTATTTTTTTCCAGCTAATTCAACTTTTTTGATTCTTCTAATTAATTCTTCAGTTTTTCCAGAAAACATAGATCCGCAAACCACTTCTAATCTTCCTTTAAACTCATGCTTTTGATTCATCTAATTAATATTTATTGAAATCTCTTACAAAGTAGTTAACTTTAAAGATTCGACAAAGGTCCTAAATTTAATTCAACATGGCAAAACTATATATAGTACCAACTCCAATTGGAAATTTGGAAGATTTTACCTTTAGAGCAATTAATGTTTTAAAGGATGTAGATTTAATTTTGTGTGAAGACACTAGAAGGAGTAAGAAGTTGTTAACACATTACAGTATAGAAACGCCATTACGTTCCCATCACAAATTTAATGAGCATAAAGAGATAGGAAAAATTATAGATAAAATTTTATCAGGTGAAAAAATAGCATTGATATCAGACGCAGGCACACCTGGGATTTCTGATCCTGGATTTTTAGCAGTTAGAACATGTCTTGAAAACAACATTGAAGTAGAATGTTTGCCAGGTGCAACAGCTTTGATACCAGCTCTTGTGAATAGCGGAATTCCTTTCGACAAGTTTGTTTTTGAAGGGTTTTTACCTGTAAAAAAAGGAAGAAAAACCAAACTAGAAAAACTTAGCGAAGAAGAAAGAACTATGATTTTTTATGAATCCCCTCACAAGCTTTTAAAAACACTAAAAGATTTTTCTAATAGTTTTGGTCCAGAAAGAAAAGTTTCAATTTCCAGAGAACTCACTAAGATATATGAGGAAACAATTCGTTTAAGCCTGGAAGATGCTATCAAACTATTTACTGAAAAACCTCCAAAAGGAGAATTTGTAATCATTGTTGAGGGATATAAAAAGTAATAATGAATTGGGTTATAAAAGAAAATAACGATAATGAATCCGTTAAAACACTCTCAAACGAATTAAATATTTCGCCTATTTTGTCTTCAATGCTTGTCAACAGAGACGTTAAAACCTTTGATGAAGCAAAAACATTTTTTCGACCAAATTTCGAAATGCTACACGATCCTTTTTTAATGAAAGACATGAGCCTTGCGGTTGAAAGAATTCAAAAAGCTATTAAAAAAAACGAATCTATAATGATTTTTGGGGATTACGATGTTGATGGCACCAGCTCTGTTGCCTTACTTTCTTTGTACTTAGAATCTCTTGGACTGATCGTTACAAAATACTTGCCTGACAGAAAAAAAGAAGGCTACGGAATTTCTATAAACGCGATTGATCATGCATTCAATAAAAAACAAAAACTAATTATAGCTCTAGATTGTGGAATTAAGGCGCATAAACAAGTAGAATATGCTAAAGATAAAGGAATTGAGTTTATAATATGTGATCACCACAACCCAGAAAAAACCCTTCCGAAAGCTTTAGCGATATTAAATCCAAAAAGAAAAGATTGTGTGTATCCATATAAAGAATTATGTGGATGCGGCGTGGGATTTAAATTAATTCAAGGATTAGAGACCAAACAACCAAAAGACAATCAAATTATAAATTATTTAGATTTAGTTGCTTTAGCAATTGCAGCGGATGTTGTTCCGTTAACTGGTGAAAACAGAGTCTTGGCTTTTATTGGCCTTCAAATTATTAATTCAAATCCTAGACCAGGAATTCATAGTCTTTTAAAAACAAAGATAAAAAAAGAATATACTATAAGTGATTTAATGTATTATGTTGGTCCAAGAATAAATGCAGCTGGACGAATGAAACACGCATCACTAGCGTTAGAGTTATTAATATGCAATGAAATAAATTCTGCAGTAAAATTAGCTTTAGAAATAGAGGAATTAAATACCTTAAGAAGAGAGATTGAAAAGAATATAACTAGCCAGGCAATTGAACAGGCTGACAATTCAAGTGAAAAAACAAATTCTATTGTTGTATTTAATTCAGATTGGAATAAAGGAGTTATTGGCATTGTTGCCTCAAGGCTTGTAGATAATTATTATAAACCATCTGTGGTTTTTTGCGAGTCATCAAAGGGGGTTTTAACTGCTTCTGCCAGATCAATTAAAGGACTAGACCTTTACTTAGTGATTAACCAGTGCAAAGATTATATTGATCAGTTTGGAGGACATAAATACGCTGCTGGGTTAACAATTAAAAAAGAAAATCTAGAAGGATTTAAAAAACGGTTTGAAGATATTGTTTCACAAACAATTGATAAAGATATTTTTGAGCAGGAATTATTGATTGAATCTAAGATTAGTTTAAGTGAGATTACTCCAAAATTTTTTAGAATATTAAAACAATTTGAACCTTTTGGTCCAGGAAATAAATCTCCTTTATTTTTATCTGAAAATTTAAGAATAAAAGGAAAACCTTTTGAGCTTGGAAAAGAAAAAGAACACATAAAGTTTAATTTGACCCAAGACAATAAAATTTCATATTCATCTATAGGATTTTGGTTTTCTAATAAATTCAATAATCTTGAAAACAAAGAAAAATTTTCAGCGGTTTATAATATTGACGAAAACAATTGGAAAGATATTTCCAATATTCAGTTAAAATTAAAAGATTTAAAATAAAAAAAGCCCCTTTTTCAAGAGGCTTTTTTAATAAACAGAAACTCTGTTTATATTAGAATCTGTAAGTAAACCCTACATTCCAAGTTCTTCCCCATCCAGGGAAAACTTTATTTCTTGTATTAACACCTAAGTAAGTACTGTCCCCAGGCCCAGCTTCATAGTTTGTAGCTGATTCTGCGAAGTAATAATTATCAAAAATGTTGTTTATGTTAGCTCTAAGATAAACAGTCTCACCAGCTATATCTAACTTGTAAGAAGCACCAAAGTCAAACAGGTCGTAGGATGGAAGCATCATTGCCTCGTCTTCAGGGCTAGTAAAATCTTCTACATTAAAATCTGCGTACAGATCAGAAGCATTGAACATACTTATGTTAAACTTAAATAGATCTGAAGGCGTAACAATTAGATTAACTCTTGATGTTGTTTGAGCAGCATCTCCTACCTTAACACCATCTAAATAAATTACACTACTTCCAAGTAACGTATTACTAGAATCAAAAACATCTGCAGTTACATCTCCTCCATATTCATAGTTTCCTAACGTAAGCATACCCTCTACTTTTACAAACGGACTAATTTCATACACTCCGTCAAATTCAATTCCAGTGTGCACTTGTTCTATACCATAGTAATTAGCATTACCATTCACTCCGTCTACTCTTACACCATCTCTTAAGAATCTGTCTTTCCAAGTTGTTTTATAAATGTTAACATTGAAATTAAAGTTACTAGATCTGTATCCATAACCAGCCTCTAAACCAACAACTTTTTCATTTCTTAAATCAGGATTAAGATTGTTTCCGTAGTTAATGTATACAGCATCAAAGTTAGGTTGTTTGGAATATGTACCAGCGTTAACATAAACGTTGCTTTTAGCATCAATGTTGTAGTTGGCACCACCCTTTATATTACCTCCACTAATGTTTTTCCAATCCGTTTTTTGGTTCCCAGGAGTTTCGTTAAAAAACTCTTCTCTTTGGAATCCTTGATTAGACATAGCTCCTTGAACAAATACAGAAAGATCGTCATTGCTGTATTCTAATTGTCCAAATACTCCACTCCATCTTACAAATCCATCATTATGGTAATCAATTTTTTCTTCATTATCAGTGTCTTTAAAGACGTTCCATAAATCACTAACATCCGATCCATACGTAGTAGTTCGGACAGCACTTCCTCCAGAGTAATTTACATTGTCAAAATCTCTATATCCGTCAGCACCTAAAAGGTTATCTAATCTTCTGTAGTGAATACCTCTATAATTTCTTAAATCAACTCCGAAATCTAAAGTTAATTTTTCAGAAAGTTCTTTCTTTAAATTTATAAGACTACCAACAAAGTTATGCGAGTTAACTGAAGCTCTTCTTACAAAACCGTTTCTTTTAACTCCATCTACTCTTTCGTCTTGATCGTTAACAATGTAAAGTCCAGTTGCAGCATCAATATTGTTGTTGTAGCTGTATCCACCACTCCAATTACCTCCAACACCACTATTTGAATTTACAATTTGATCCCATTCTACCTCACCGGTTAACTCATTTCTAAACCTTGAGCTACTAGCATAATTTCCTCCAAGGCGACCAATGTCTCCAGTTCCACCACCTCTTCCAACAGAATAGTAAGCAGAAGCTGATAAATTAGTTGACTCATTGATTTTATATTCCCAGTTTACAGAAGCAATAGGCTTGTGGTAGAAATTTCTTCTCCAGTTGAACTCTTGCCCATTTAAATAACCGTGGTTATAATTGTATCGGATACCATATTTTTCATAATCAGCTGCGTCGGCCATATTATAATAGCTGCTAGTTCTTTGATTATGAATTTGAGGAGCACCAGTTACGATAACTTGTACATTATGTTTATCGTCTTCTGAAGCCCATCCGTAACCCATAAAGTAGTTGTAGCCTTCAAACATTGTTCCATTAACATAACCATCACCTTCAACTCTTGAGAATAATAAAGAAAGAGCATGACCACCATCCATTTCGCCGGTATTGTACGAAGCTACAGTTTTCATGTATCCGTCATTACCAACAGTTGCAGCGATCTTTCCGCCTTTAGTTAGTTCTGTAGATTTAGTTAAAACATTAATTGTTCCACCCACAGAAGAAATAGCTAATTTAGAAGCACCAAGACCTCTTTGTACCTGCATAGCAGAAACAACATCAGTTAAACCAGACCAGTTTGACCAGTAAACTCTTCCGTTTTCCATATCATTTACAGGGATACCGTTAATTAAAACAGCAGTATTTTGAGAGTCAAACCCTCTTACATTAATTCTTGAATCTCCAAAAGCACCACCAGCTCTAGTTGCATAAACACCAGGAGTTGAATTAAGCATTTCAGGAAGCTCTAAGTTTCCTATTCTTTCTTGAATATCAGAAGCGGTTAAAGTGGATACTGCGACTGGAGTTTTTCTGTCAACAGCAAAATCAACAGTTCCAAAAACAGTAATACCATCAAGTTCGTTAGCACTTGCTGAAAGAGCAATATTGCCTAAACTTATTCCTGAGCTAAAAGTTATTTCCTTAGAATCGTATCCAACGTAAGAAACAACTAATATTCCTGATCCAGATGCATTAATTGTAAAAGCACCATTAAAATCAGTAGAAACTCCATTAGAAGTTCCCTTAACAAGCACTGTTGCGCCTGGAAGACCAGAGCCTAATTCAGCGTCAACAACTGTACCTGTTATAACGTTTTGAGCGTAACAGAATCCTGAGATCAGAATTGCTGTAAAAAGTAAGGTTATTTTTTTCATAAATTTTATTGTAGTTAATATTCTGCAAATGTGCTTAAATTTTGTTAAATAAGTGTTAAATCAGTAGTACTTTTTTTTAACAAATTTTGTGTATAACTCAGCTTATTCAGGATTTGCTGAACAATTCTTAATTAAAACGGAAATAATTGCTAATTTGACAAATAGCTTTTTAAAAGGGAATTAGTTGAGCGGTCGTGGTTGGAAATGTTTTTATTTTCTATTTCTTTCAAGACCTTTGAGGCCAATTGCTTTCCAAGTTCAACCCCCCATTGATCGTAACTGTAAATATTCCATATAACACCTTGAACAAATATCTTATGCTCATACATAGCAATTAGAGAGCCTAGACTTTCTGGATTTAGCTGGTCAATAAGAAGAGTGTTTGTAGGTCTATTTCCTTCAAAAACCTTGTATGCTTTTAGTGAATTTATTTCTGATTCATCTACCCCCATCTTTATCAACTCTTCAACAACAGCTTTTTCAGACTTGCCCATCATAAGGGCTTCAGTTTGAGCAAAAAAATTAGACATTAATTTGTCATGTTGAGTATTCTCTTTAAAAAGAGGTTTTTTAAAACCAATAAAATCACACGGAACTAGCTTTGTTCCTTGATGAATTAATTGAAAAAAGGCATGTTGAGAATTTGTTCCGGTATCTCCCCAAATTATGTTCCCGGTTTGGTACTCTACAGGATTTCCGTTTCTATCAACACTTTTTCCGTTACTTTCCATAATGGCTTGTTGAAGATAAGCAGGTAACCTGTTTAAGTATTGAGTGTAAGGAATTACAGCTTCCGTTTCACACTTAAAAAAATTATTATACCAGATGCTTAAAAGCGCTAAAATCACAGGTATATTATTTTTAAATTCAGTTTTTTGAAAGTGCTTATCCATTTTGTTGGCACCGTATAATAATTTATTAAAATTTTCATATCCAACAGCCAAACTAATCGAAAGACCAACAGAACTCCATAAAGAAAACCTTCCTCCAACCCAGTCGTTCATTGAAAAGACCATTTTTGGGTTAATCCCAAATTTTTTGATCTCCGTCAGATTTGTTGAAACTGCAGCAAAATGTTTTGAGACTGCACTTTCGTTTAATTTAGAAACAAGCCAATCCTTGATTGTATTAGCATTAGAAATAGTTTCTTGTGTCGTAAAAGTTTTAGAAACAATAATAAATAAAGTAGTTTCAGGATTTAAATCCTTAATTATTTCTAAGACATGATCTCCGTCAACATTAGAAACAAAATGAGGTTTTAGTCTAGATGAGTAATACTTCAAACCTTCAACAACCATAACGGGGCCAAGGTCTGAACCTCCTATTCCAATATTAACAACGTCAGTAAAGGGCTTGTTGTTGTAGCCATTAATCTTTCCAGATATGACATCGTTTGTAAAAGATTCTATTTTACTTCGTGTTTCTAAAATTGAGGGAATGACATTTTGACCATCAACATTAATTTTTTCATTTCCATCTGTACGAATAGCAGTATGTAAAACTTCTCTTTTTTCTGTTTCGTTAATTATTTCCCCATTAAATTGTTTAAAAATAGCATCATCAAGTTTGCATTCTTTTGCTAAATCTATAAGAAGGTTTATCGTTGTATTGTCAACTCTGTTTTTTGATATATCGACATTAAAATCATTCCATTCTAAACTAAAACTTGAAGGATTAGTTCTAGATGAAAGTAAATTTTTAATTTCTTTATTTTCAATTTCATTAAAATGAGCTTTTAATTTATTCCAAGATTTAGTTTTAATCGGATTTATTTTTTTTAAACTCATTTAATGAAATATTTTAATTTGTTTCAAAGGTAACATTTGATTCAATAGCATCAAGCTGTTTTTTAACTGGGTCCATGTGAACCAGATACTTTTCTTTAAGCTCTTTAGAAATAGGCTTTGCTTCAGGAAGTTTTTGCCTTAAAGGGTCAACTTGTTTTCCGTTTTTCCAAAACCGGTAACAAACGTGAGGGCCAGATGTGTTTCCTGTCATCCCTACTGTTCCAATGTAATCCCCTTGATTTACAAATTGTCCAACCTTAACCCCTCTTTTATCCATATGAAGATATTGAGTTGAATATGTTCCGTTATGTTTAATCTTGACATAATTTCCATTTGAACGGGTGTAGCTTGATTTTGTTACTGTTCCACTTGCGGTTGCTCTTATCGGCGTTCCTCTTGGAGCTGCAAAATCAGTTCCAAAGTGCGGACGAACCCGTCCATAATAAGCAATTTTTCTTTTTAAATTATACCTTGAAGAAATTCTACTAAATTGTACAGGTGCTCTTAAAAAGGCTCTTCTTAAATTTTTGCCATTTTCATCAAAATACTCTAGAAGCCCTTTTTTGGGGTCCGTCTCAAATTCAATAGCATAAAATGGTTTTCCTCTGTGTTCAAAGTAAGCAGAATGAATCCTGTTAAGACCAACAGAAATTGAATCGTCAACAAATTTAGAGGAGTAAATGACTTTAAAATTATCTCCTTTTTCTAGTCTAAAAAAGTCGATTGTCCAGGCATAAATTTCAGAAAGTTCATTTGATAATAATGGAGAAAGTTTTTTTTCTTCCATCGTCTCAGATAAAGAACTAGTTATAACGCCTTCAGCTTCAAACTCTACTAGCTTTACAGCTTTAGATTTTTTTTCAGCCCACAGAGAATCGGTTAAAGAAACAACAACATAATCTATAAGATTGGGCTGATAAATAAAAATTTGGGGAGTTTCTAAAGAGTCTTTTGAAAAAAGAATTGAATATGGTTTTCCAATGTTAATTCTTCGTACATCAAATACTTTTTTCGCTTTTTGAACTATATTATAGATTTGAGGGTAAAAAAGATTATTGTCTTCCAAAATTGATCCAAATGAATCTCCACTTTTGACAGTATCTCTTTTAACAGTGTAATCATTTAGAGTAAATCCAAATTGTTTTATAATTTTTTCTTTTACTATTTCAGGTTTTAATTCTGGTTTTTTTTCTCCACAGGAAATTAAAAAAACAGATATTATAAGCGTAACAAATGTTTTATTCATTTAGTTTAATTTTAAAAGGATGTTTTAAACCGCGAAATTCTTCTAAATCAGCTTCAATAGATCCAATTCTAAGTCCAGCTTCAATTTTTACAGGAATTTTATTTTTGTCGTTACTAACCCATAAAGTTAAACTTTCACTATCTCCAAAAACTCTTCCAGACTCAATGTAAGGCCTAAATTTTAAGCAATTTATTGTTCCGAATTTAGTTTTTAAATTTTCATAACCTAAAAATTTCATTCTAAAAGGATAGTTTTCTGCGTCAAAAAAAATATTGATTCGAATAAAATCATTTTGTTTAAGTTTTTTAACGTCAAAATGATTCCTAAGAAAATAGAATGTGGAGATTAAGTCCTGAACATTTTTTTCAATTTTAACAGAACTTAATCGAGAGTTTTTTATATCATTAATATTGGCCAAGTTTCTTAAGTAGTCATAATTTATTTCTACATTTTTAGTGTAGCCCCCCTCATATATATTTCGAGTAGATTTAATAGGCTGAACTAAGTTTTGGTCAAAAAAAGTTTCATAAATATCCTCAACTTTAAAAAAAAATCTAGCAATTCCTGTAGTCCTTCCAATGGCAGTTGCTTTAAAAACTTTTTTTCCTTCCACAAAATCTTCATTAAGATTTAAAGTAGCATAGCTTGCATTAAAAAACCCATAATGAATTCTAAATTTTAAGGATTCCCCAGTTTTAAAAGCTTCAAAAGATTGATTGATAAAGGGCGCTTTCACACCAGAATAACTTTGAGCGTTAATTTGATAAAAAATAAAAAAAACAGTTAAACTGCAAAATATTCTCAAGCGCATAGTCTGACAAAAATAATAAATACTATTTCATTGAATTTAAAAATTCTTTTAATTTTTTTGCTTTGCTTTCACCAATTTCACTAATCAGAAGTTCTAAAGAAGTTTCTTTAATTTTTTTTAAAGACTTAAATTTTTTTAATAAAGCAGTTTTTGTTTTATCTCCAATTCCAGGTATTTCGTCAAAAGAAGAGGTTAGAGCTTGTTTACTTCTTTTGTTTCTGTGAAAAGTAATTGCAAAGCGATGAGCTTCATTTCTCATTTGTTGAATTACCTTAAGAGTTTCGGATTTTTTATTTAAATACAAAGGGATAGGGTCGTTAGGATAAAAAATTTCTTCCAATCTTTTCGCAATACCTAAAATCGCAATAGTATTTTCTAATTTTAATTTCTTTAGTGCTTTTATTGAGGAACTTAGCTGACCTTTTCCACCATCAATAATAATTAAACTAGGCAAAACAGATTTTTCGTATAGCATTCTTTTATATCTCCTGTAAACCACTTCCTCCATAGAGGCATAATCATCGGGACCTTCAACAGTTTTAATATTAAAATGTCTATAATCTTTTTTTGAAGGCTTAGAATTTTTAAAAACAATACACGATGCCACAGGGTTTGAGCCCTGAATATTAGAATTGTCAAAACACTCAATATGTTTAGGGACTTCATTTAATCTCAAATCTATTTTCATTTGATTTAAAATTCTATTTGTGTGCCTCTCAGGATCAACTATTTGAACCTGCTTTAATTTTTCAATTTTAAATTGAGTCGCATTTCTAACAGAAAGATCTAATAGCTTTTTATTATCTCCTCCTTTAGGGAATATAAATTTCAAATCTAAAATTTTGTCAAATTCAATATTTGAGATAACAGTGTTGTTTTTTGAATTAAACTTGTCCCTTAAATTAACCAGAGTCATAAGTAAAAGTTCTTTGTCTGTTTCTTCTAACTTTTTTTTAATTTCTACATTATGAAACCTAACAATTCGACCAAATGCAACTTGCAAATGATTTACATAAGCATGAGAAGAATCAGAAATAATACTAAACACATCAATATTGTTTAGCTTAGAATTAACCACAGTTGATTTAGCTTGGTAATTTTCTAATAATTCTATTTTTTCTTTTGCTTTTTGAGCTTTTTCAAAGTGTAACGAATCTGACGCAGTTTTCATTTCTTTTTTGAAATAGTTTATAGAACTCGATAAATTACCTTTCAAAAAATCTCTAATATTGGAAATGTAAATATTGTAGTCGATCTCTTTTTGATACCCTTCACATCCCCCCAAACAATTACCAATATGGTATTCTAGACAAACCTTGTATTTATTTTCAATGATATTTTTCTGTCTTAAATCATAATGACATGTCCTTAAAGAATAAAGATTAGAAAAAATATCCATAATTGTTCTAACAGTTTTATAGTTAGTGAATGGTCCAAAATACTCAGAACCGTCTTTTTCAACTCTTCGAGTTGTTAAAACTCTAGGAAAAGATTCTTTTTTTATTACAATCCAAGGATAAGTTTTATCATCACGAAGTAAAATATTGTATTTAGGTTGATATTTTTTAATTAAAGAGTTTTCTAACAGTAACGCATCTGACTCGGATGACACTACGATGTGTTTGATATCATGAATATTTTTAACTAAATTTTTTGTCTTTCTAGAACCAACATTTTTTTGAAAGTACGATGAAACTCTTTTTTTTAAATTTTTAGCCTTTCCAATGTAAATGATTTTATCATCTTTATTGAAAAATTGATAGACCCCAGGCTCAGAAGGCATTGTTGAGAGCTCTATTTTTAAAGATTGACCAATCACATTCCAAAAATAATTCTTTTATATTTGGGACACTTAATAAATCTATGGAAAGTGAAATGTTTATTGCAATAATTATAACAAATATTTGTTTTATTGGCGTTGCTTATATGGTAAATGAAAATAACGCAGATATGTTACTAGCTGGATATAATACTATGTCTAAAAAAGAAAAAGAATCTTTTGATCTTAAAGGATATCTCATTTTTTTTAAGAAATTTTTTATAAATCTTGCCATATATACTTCTTTAATTTTTTTATTTTTTTATGTAGCTTTTGATGAATTAACAGCAAGTTATGCCTATTTTATTTCAGTTCTTTTGCCAATGCCTTATATCATCTACAAAGGGAATAAATTCAAAATAAAAAAATAGTGTTTAAGAAAGAATTAAGAAGGATTTATAAATCTAAAAGGAATTCTTTAACCAACAATGAAATTGAAGCTTTGAGTTTGAGTTTAGCTAATATGGTTTTAGAACTAGAAATATGGGAATGCAGTAATTATCATATTTTTTTTCCAATAGAAAAAAATAATGAAATAGATACTAAACTGATCATTCAGATTATTCAAGGAAAAGACAAGAACGTTATTCTTCCCAAATTAAATTTAGAAAATAAATCTTTTTTAAATTTTCTTTTGACTGATGCAACTTTATTAAAAGAAAATGAGCTTGGAATAGCAGAACCTCAGTCAGGAATTCAGATTGATGAAAGTCAAATTGAGGTTGTATTTCTTCCACTATTGTGTTTTGACACTCACGGTCAAAGAGTTGGATATGGAGGAGGTTTTTATGACAGATTTTTAAAAAAATGTCCAGAAAACACAATTAAAATTGGTTTATCTTATTTCGATCCAGTAGAAAAAATACAAGACATTAATAATACAGACATTAAAATGAATTTTTGCTTGACACCAAAAAAAATTTATGAATTTTGAGGGAACATTTTTCTATTGAATAACAGCATCATGCCAACTCCAATCGAGATAGAACTGTCAGCAATATTAAAAACAGGCTCAAAAAAAGTAAAACTTTCACCACCAACATAAGGCAACCACATTGGCCATTCCCAAGTAAGCATTGGAAATTGAAGCATATCAACAACATGACCATGAAAAATTGATTCATAGCCATTTCCAGGGCTAAATTCAGCCACGCTATAGTAACTTTCTGTAAACAAATATCCATAAAAAACAGAGTCAATTATATTACCAATTGCTCCAGCTAAAACCATAGAAAGGCTTATTATTAATAATTTATCTGCATGTTTTTTTATACTGTCATAAAGCCAATAAGAAATAAAAGTAACAGCTACAATTCTAAACAAGGTTAAAAACAATTTTCCACTTCTTTCAGAAATAAAAGGTAAAAAATCATTGATTGTGGCTCCCCAAGCCATCCCCTTATTTTCAATAAACAATAATTTGAACCACCCCAAATCAAACAGAGGTAATTGGCCGTAAAGAGTTAAGGGAAAATTTAGCTTGATATAAACTTTAGAAACTTGATCAATGATTAAAATTAAAAGAACAATAAGTAAAGATTTCTTTAAGTTCATAAGACTTAATCATGTAAAAGCTAAAATTATTTTTGAAGATTTTTGGCTTCAATACTTAATGTTGCGTGAGGGACAAGTTCAAGTCTTTTTTTGTTAATTAACTTTCCCGTTACTCTACAAACTCCGTAAGTTTTATTTTCTATTCTTATAAGAGCACTTTTTAAATCTCTTATGAATTTCTCTTGTCGAATGGCAAGCTGAGTATTAGCTTCTTTAGACATAGTTTGAGAACCTTCTTCAAAAGCCTTAAAGGTAGGGGAGGTGTCTTCAGTGCCATTATCTCCATCATTCATGTAAGCACTTTTAATTAACGCTAAATCATTTTGTGCTTTTTCAATTTTCTCTTCAATTAAAGATTTAAAATGCTTTAAGTCTTTATCTAAGTATCTAGTAATTGCCATAACTAATTAATTTTTGTTAAATGTAATTTAGAGTCAATGTTATCAAATTTAAGCTCAACGCCATCATCAAAATTATCTAAAACTATTAAATTTTCCGCTAACGTCTCAGTTAGTATATAATTTCGGTTTTCAAAAATAGCTTTTTCAAGGATAATATCCTTTTTAATTTTTAAATTAATTTTATCTGTTACCAGTAATCCACTTTCTTTTCTTAAAGTTTGAATTCGATTCACTAACTCTCTACAGATTCCTTCACTAATCAATATCTCATTTAATTGTATATCAAGAGCTACTGTGACACCATTTTCGGAAGCCACTAGCCATCCTTCAATATCTTCAGAAATTATTTCTAAATCACTTGGTTCTAAAATTATTTCTTCTGAGTCTATAGTGATAGAAATAGGCTTGTTTGCTTCTATTTTTTGAATTTCAGAATTGCCTAGTGTTTTGATCTTGGCCATTACAGCAGACAGCTTTTTGCCAAGTTTTGGGCCAAGAGATTTAAAATTAGGCTTAACTTTTTTGATTAATATCCCAGATGAATTACTTATAAGTTCGACTTCTTTAACATTTACTTCAGACTTAATAAGTTCTGAAATATCAAGAATTTCTTTTTTTTCGTTTTCGTTTGAAAAAGGAATCATGATTTTTGAAAGAGGTTGACGAACTTTTATTTTTTCTTTTTTTCTTAGAGATAAAACCAAAGAACATATTGTCTGAGCATTTCTTATTTTTTGTTGTAAACCAGGATAAATTTCTTCAGAGTTTGAAACAGGAAATTCATCATGATGAACGGAATCCAAGGGGTTTTTACAAGTATTGTTAACTAGATCTTTATATAATCTATCCATAAAAAACGGAGCGATTGGAGAGGATAATTTAGAAACGACTGTTAAACATTTGTAAAGCGTTTGATAAGCACTGATTTTATCATGACTATATGACCCTTTCCAAAACCTTCTTCTAGAAAGCCTAACATACCAATTACTTAAATATAATTGTACGAAGTTTGAAATAGCCCTTGCAGCTTTTGTTGGCTCGTAATTATCGTAATGATCGTCAACTTCAGCTATCAAAGAATTTAGTTCAGATAAAATCCATTTATCAAGTTCAGGTCTGTCGTTTATATTAATTTCACTTTCGCTGTATTTGAAAGTATCAATATTGGCGTATAAAGCAAAAAATGAATAAACATTATAAAGGGTTCCAAAGAACTTACGTTTGCTCTCTTCAATTCCCTCTAAATCAAATTTTAAATTATCCCAAGGATTAGCATTACTAATCATATACCACCTTGTTGCATCTGGACCAAACTTAGAAATAGTTTTAAATGGATCAACAGCATTTCCTAGTCGTTTCGACATTTTTTGACCATTTTTATCTAGAACAAGCCCATTAGATATCACATTTTTATAAGCTATTGACTTAAAAACTGTTGTAGCGATGGTGTGAAGAGTGTAAAACCATCCTCTTGTTTGATCAACTCCTTCAGCAATATAATCAGCAGGAAAAGCTTCATTATTATCAATTTTGTTTTTGTTTTCAAAGGGATAATGCCATTGAGCATAAGGCATAGATCCTGAATCAAACCAAACGTCAATTAAATCAGGTTCGCGATACATTTTTTCACCTTTTTTAGAACAAAGAATGATTTGGTCAACTACATTCTTATGTAAATCAATCTTATCATAATTATCATTACTCATGTCATGAGTATCAAAATTTTTAAATGGATCATTTTTCATGAAACCCTTGGAAATAGATTTTTTAATTTCCATTTTTAGATCTTTCATTGAACCAATCACTAAAACTTCTTTAGAGTCACTTGTTCTCCAAATAGGTAACGGAATTCCCCAGTATCTAGACCTTGATAAATTCCAATCATTTGCGTTTGCTAGCCAGTTCCCAAATCTACCTTCACCTGTAGATTTAGGTTTCCAGTTTATGGATTTATTAAGTTCAACCAAATCCTTTTTCTTGTCTGTTACTTTTATAAACCAAGAGTCTAGAGGGTAGTATAATATAGGCTTATCAGTTCTCCAACAATTAGGATAACTGTGAACATATTTTTCAACCTTAAAAGCTTTGTTTTGCTCCTTTAATTTAATAGCTATTTCAACATCCACAGATTTTTCAGGGACATTTTCTTGCTCGTAATATTCGTTTTTAACAAATTTTTCACCTAAAAAACCAAGTTCTTTTCTAAATTTTCCTTGTAAATCAACCAAAGGAACAGGTTGTTTGTTTTCATCAAGAATTAATAATGCAGGTATTTCAGGATTAGCCATTTTAGCAACTTTTGCATCATCTGCACCAAAAGTAGGAGCAGTATGAACAATTCCAGTACCATCTTCTGTTGTTACAAAGTCACCCTCAATAATTCTAAAAGCATTTTCAGCATTTTTGTAAGGTAATGGTGCGTCTTCCCAAAGCTGAGAATATTTTATTCCAACTAATTCACTTCCATTTATTGATTCATTAACTAAATAAGGGATCTTCTTGTCAATTTTATAGTCATATTTAAGGTCACTTTTTGAATTAACTAGTAAATAATTTCCACTAAACACTTTTGATATAAGATCACTTGCTAAAACAACATTAGTAAATTCATGGGTGTATTGATTGAAAGTAGAGACTACGCTGTATTTTATTTTTTTCCCAACAGTAAGAGCTGTATTTGAAGGAAGTGTCCAAGGCGTAGTTGTCCAGGCTAAAAAATATAGAATTTCATAGTTTGATAGCGATGCAGGAAGAGAATCATTTACAGCTTTAAATTGTGCTGTAACCGTGGTGTCGCTTACATCTTGATAAGTGCCTGGCTGATTAAGTTCGTGTGAACTTAAACCTGTTCCTGCTTTTGGTGAATATGGTTGTATAGTGTAGCCTTTATAAATTAAGTTTTTATCAAAAAGCTCTTTTAAAAGCCACCAAACTGATTCAATATATTTAGACTTGTAAGTAACATAAGGATTGCTCATGTCTACCCAATAGCCCATTTTTTTTGTTAAATCATTCCAAACATCAGTATACTTCATAACAGCTTTTTTACAAGCTTTATTGTAATCTTCAACAGAAATTTTTGTACCTATGTCTTCTTTTGTAATCCCTAAATCCTTTTCTACACTAAGTTCTATAGGAAGACCGTGTGTGTCCCATCCAGCCTTTCTGTCAACTTGAAACCCTTTCAAGGTTTTATATCTACAAAAAATATCTTTGATGCTTCTAGCCATAACATGATGGATCCCCGGCATACCATTAGCTGATGGAGGGCCCTCATAAAAAATAAATTTAGGAGCGTTTTTTCTTAAACTAATACTTTTTTCAAAAGAGCGGTTTTTTTCCCACTCTGCTAGAACTTCATTAGCAACTTGAGATAAATTTAAACCTTTATATTCTTTAAATGCCATTGTGAATAAATCGAAATTTACTAAAAGCGAAAGTAACTATTTTAGATGAAATTTGTAGAACTTAAAACTGATAACTTAAAACTAAATTTAAGTTTCTGCCTGGAGCGGATATTCCAGAAGCAAATTCTCTATAATGAATGTCAAAAATATTATCCAAAATAAGTAGTGTTTTAAGTTTATTTGAAAATTTATAAGAAGAAGAAAATCTAACTATATTCCATGACGGCATTCCATTGTAAGAGAAGTCAATACCATCAAAAACTAGAGGAGTTTCTTCAAGCCCGTCTTCCCCCCCAATACTATATTTTTCAGGGTTTTTAGAACTAGAAAACTTATATGAAAGTTCAAGATCACTTGATTTAGTAACCATGTATCTTAAAGAGAAGTTTCCAAATAATGGAGAAATTGAAGGTAATGGATGGCGGCTATTTACACTTCCCCCATGAGTAAAAGTTAAATTACCTTTAAGCGTCCATAAATTTGGCGAACTTAGTTTTATGTCCAATGTAGACCCATATATATAGGCATTTCCTTTATTAACATTAGCCATTGTGATTACTTCTTCTGAGTTAAATACTATGGTAGATGGATCACTTGTTGACGTATCATCTTTTATTTCAAAATAATCTCTAGTAATATGTTTTGAAATGTGTGTGTAATATGCGTTTATGGAAAATATATTTTGTTTGTTTAGCGAAGATTTATAAAGACCTATTTCTGAACTGTAGGCGTATTCTGGCTTTAGTTTAGAATTCGGAACGGAAAGCACACCTTTATGCTCTCTAATCTTCCCAATATCATCAATGTTTGGAGATCTGAAACCACTAGAAAAATTAGCGCTTATTTTCCAATTGTTTTTTGTTCTTAGCACATAACCAAAACTACTTGTAATTGATGAGTTTTGAGAATGAACATCTGAAATACTGGCGTTAATTATATTGGTATCATTCCATTTTGCTCTTAGCCGAGTATCTGTAAACCTCATTCCAAAATTAATATTTGATTTTTTTGAAAGGTCTTTTCTGTATTCAGAATAAATTGCAGCTGTTGAATAATGACCTTCATCGCTGGGATACCTTGTTGGGATATTAAAATATTGATTGGATAAAGCTAACCCAGAAATAGTTGATTTGTAACTTTGTAAATAAGCTTTTGAGTTTACATTATTAAAAGTGTATTCAAAGCCGTAAACTAAGGAGGAATTATTCGAGTAATCTTTAAAATAATCGTTATTTACAGAAAAAATATTTAAATTTTCTATCTGGTTGGTCTTAGAGAGATCTTGAAACCTTCTGTAATGTCTTGATTCTCCTATCTTTTGGAAAGCGATTAGTAATTTACTTTTGTCACTAAATCTTTTCGCTTTAGAAAAATTAAAAAGGGTTGAAATCATTGTCCTTTTTTGAGGACCATAGTACCATTCAGAATATTTATAATCTCCATTTGTAATTTCGTTTAACTTGTCAAACCTATTTATATCAGATGACTTTGAATGTTGAAGATTTAATATCATATTGGAGCTATCTGACAACAAAAAATTAAATTTTTGCATAAAATCATATTGTTGATAAGCTGTATTTAATTGAATATTAGGATTTTCATTATTTTTTTTGGAATCATTATATTTATTTGAGTCTAAATAATGATTGTCTAAGCCCCATTCATCAAAACCATGTTTTCTGTTATCTCCCATTATAATATCTCCAAATTTTGAAAAAGAAAAATTTGTATAACTAGCCCATTTGTTTGTACTATATTCAAGATCTAAGTTTTGTACAATGTTATTGAGTCTTGAGTTGTAAGAAGAGATCCCACTTGCCCCCCACTTTTTAATATTATTCATTTTAGGTGTTTTGGTGTAAAAATGCACTATACCACCTAAAGCATCAGACCCATAGCCTATAGACGAAGGGCCATAAATAACTTCTGTTCTTTCAAGACTATTGGGATTTACAGTAATGGAGTTTTGTAAATGTCCTGAACGATAAATAGCATTATTCATTCTTACTCCGTCAACCACGAGTAAGACTCGATTTGCCTCAAAACCCCTTATGACAGGGCTTCCGCCCCCACCTTGAGATTTTTGAACTCTAACTCCGCCAGCATAATTTAATAAATCAGCAGAAGTTTGAGGTAAGTCTAATTTCAAATCTTTATTAGTTATTAAAGAAACTTGTTTGGAAATTTTTTCTCTATTTTCTTTGTTTCTAGCCACAGAAAGAATAACCTCTGACAAGGCTAGGGTATTGGGTTCTAGAAAAACAGTAGTCTTATTTGAGAGGCGATTAATTATTAGTTGAATTGATTTGTACGAGACATGCCCGATTATTAAAGTATCTTTTTTATCAAATCCTTTGAGGTTAACTATACCTTTATTGTCGGAAATCAATGACTTTGAGCTTTGTTTTCCAAAAACAGTAACATCAGACACAGGGAGATTGTTGGTATTGTCGATTATGATTATTTTTTGAGAATAACCAATATTGCTAATTAGCAAAAGACAAACTGAAACAAAACATCTAGCCAAATAGTTCATAAAGAATATTTAGAGAGTTAGGTCTTTTAAAATCAGGCAAATGAATTTGCATATACTTAATTAAAAATTCAATTAATTTCTTTCTCTTGTTTGAAGTATTAACTTCCTCTATCAAATCATCAAATTCTGTGCCTAAAAAACTTTTAAAATGTGAAATAATTTCACCGCTAATACAATATTCACTACCATCGCATTTGCAAAAGACCCCTTCAATCATATTAAAACCACCAAGATCTTGATTGGATAAATTTGGCGAAATACCCATAAATGATAATAGTTTAACTAAGAAATGAATGTGAAAATTACTGAATCTGTTAGACTGATCTAGCCACACTGTGGATTGTTTTAAAAAGTTAAAGAGTGCTAAGTTTTTTTCTTCCTCTTTAATGCTTTTCGAAAGAACTTCAGATAAAAACATAACTATGGAGTTTTTAATTATATCTAAATGAATCTTTTTGTAAGGATTTATGATTTTTACTGATCGGAGGCTTTCTAATCCTCCATTATTTTTATGATTGGCATCTATTTCTAGTTGAGTAAGAGGTTGAAAAAACCCAATATTAATTTTTTTTTTTTTAGAAGTGCGAATGCCTTTTAATAAATAAGATTTTAAACCGTTAGACTTTGTAAAGCACTTAACAATTATGCTAGTTTCAGAGTATTTAATATAATTTAACGAAATAGCTTCGGTTGAAACAAGCATTATTAAACTACTCCTTGGGCTAACATTGCATCTGCAACTTTGATGAATCCTGCAATATTTGCTCCTTTCTCATAGTTCACGTAATCTTTTTCTTGACCATGAATCAAACATGAATTATGAATATCTTTCATAATTTCTTTTAATTTTGAATCAACCTCTTCCCTAGACCAACTATATCTTAAAGAATTTTGTGCCATTTCAAGTCCAGAAACTGCAACACCTCCAGCATTTGAAGCTTTTCCAGGTGCGTACAAAATTTGGTTATGTTTAAATATTTTTATTGCATCAGGTTCACAAGGCATATTAGCTCCTTCACTAATACATATACAGCCATTTTTTATTAAATTTTTTGCATCATTTTCATTAAGTTCATTTTGAGTTGCACAAGGTAGCGCGATATCACATTTTATTTCCCACGGAGTTTTATTTTTAAAAAAGACAGCGCTTGGATACTTATGGACATATTCATTAATTCTTCCTCTTTTTACATTTTTGAGATCCATAATAAAATTTAGTTTTTCAGTATCTATTCCATCACTGTCATAAACAGTACCAGACGAATCAGACATAGAAATTACTTTAGCAGAAAGCTGTATACATTTTTCTGCAGCATATTGAGCAACATTTCCAGATCCAGAAATGACTACAGTTTTTCCTTTTATTGAATTAGAAACATGATTTAACATGTTTTCAGCAAAATATACAGTGCCATAACCTGTAGCTTCAGGCCTTATTAAAGAACCACCCCAAGAAAGTCCTTTTCCTGTTAAAACGCCAGTAAATTCTTTCTTCAATTTTTTGTATTGACCAAACATATATCCAATTTCTCTTCCTCCTACGCCAATATCACCTGCAGGAACGTCTGTATTTGGACCTATATATCTGTAAAGCTCTGTCATAAAGCTTTGACAAAACCGCATCACCTCACCATCACTTTTTCCTTTTGGGTCAAAATCAGATCCTCCTTTACCAGCACCCATTGGAAGAGTAGTAAGACTATTTTTAAATACTTGTTCAAGCGCTAAAAACTTTAAAATACTAAGATTAACAGTTGGATGAAACCTTAATCCTCCTTTGTAGGGTCCAATTGCTGAGTTCATCTGCACTCTATATCCTCGATTTACTCGAATTTCTCCATTATCATCAACCCAATTTACTCTGAACATTAAAACCCTTTCAGGTTCAACCATTCTCATTAAAATATTTTTACCATGGTAAATGTCTTTAGAAACGATATATGGCAAAACTGTTTCGGCTATTTCTTTTACAGCTTGCATAAACTCTGGTTCATGAGAGTTTTTTTTATCAATTTCAGAAATAAAGTTTTCTATAATCTTTTTCATATTAAAAAGAATTTATTACTCTAAGTTAAGCAAATAATTATTGTTTAAATTAACCAATTGCTTGTTTCAGATCTTCAATTAAATCTTCAACATCTTCAATTCCAACACTAAGTCGAATTAACGAATCAACTACACCTGACTTTTCTCTTTCTTTTTTTGGAATTGAAGCATGAGTCATTGAAGCTGGGTGTCCAGCTAAACTTTCAACCCCACCTAACGATTCGGCTAATGTGAATATTTTTAGAGACTCAACTATTTTAAGAGATTTGCTCAGGCTATTTCCTTTAGTAGTAAAGGAAATCATTGCTCCAAAATCATTCATTTGATTTTTAGCAATATTGTGATTAGGATGATCTTCAAGCCCAGGCCAATAAACCGATTCAATTTCGGGGTGATTATTTAAATAATTTGCAATCTTTTTAGCATTTTCACAATGTCTTTGCATTCTAACGTGTAATGTTTTAATACCTCTAAGAGTTAAAAAACTGTCCATAGGGCCACAAATTGCTCCACTTGCATTTTGAATAAAATATAATTGCTCAGAAAGCTTACGGTTGTTAACAATAAGCGCTCCAAGAACCACATCACTATGGCCCGCTAAATATTTTGTAGCTGAGTGCATAACAATGTCAGCTCCCAGAGAAAGTGGCTGTTGTAAAAAGGGTGTTGCAAAGGTATTGTCAACTGCCAAAATAAGATTGAATTTTGTTGAAATATTGCTTAAACCTTTAATATCTACAATATTCATCATTGGATTAGTAGGTGTTTCAACCCAAATCATTTTTGTATTTTTATTTACCAAATTTTCTATTTTGGATAAATCGTGCATTTCGGTAAAATGGAAAACAAGCCCATATTTTTCAAAAATTTTAGTAAAAAGTCTGTAAGAGCCCCCATACAGGTCGTTAGTTGAGATCACCTCGTCACCAGGATTTAATAATTTAAGCACCGCATCAATTGCAGCCAGCCCAGACCCAAACGCAAGACCAAATTTTCCACCTTCAATACTTGAAAATGAGTTTTCCAAGGCACTTCTTGTTGGGTTATGGGTTCTGCTGTATTCATAACCTTTGTGATCACCTGGTGTTTTTTGAGAATACGTTGATGTTTGATAAATTGGTGGCATAACTGCACCATATCCTTTTTCTTCGATTTGACCTCCGTGAATAGTTTTTGTGTTAAACTTCATTTTAAGTAAATTAGATATCCAAATATATATCTTCTAATCTCAAACTGAAATTTTTTAAATGAATAAATTATACTATCTATCTTCATGTTCAACTTGTAAAAGAATTATTAAACAATGGCCTTTAATTAAGACTATTGATTTAATAGATATTAAAAAAAATCCCTTAATCGATAAGGATTTAGAAGAATTATATAAAATCACTAATAGTTACGAGTCTTTATTTAATAACAGAGCGCAAATGTTAAAAAAATTAAACTTAAGTTTAAATCTTTTAAATGAAAATGATTTTAAAAAATTATTGTTAACTCATTACAGCTTTTTAAAAAGACCTGTATTATTAATCAATAGTAAAATTTTCATTGGAAATTCTAAAAAAAATATTGATGACGCAGAGATTGAACTTACTAAAAAGTAGTTTAATCTATTTTTCAAAAAAAATAAAAAGCAGATTTTGTATTTTTATTAAAATTTTAAATATGAATATTTTTAAATCAATTGGTTTAGTTTTAGTCTTCGCTTTAATTTCTAGTTGTGGTGATTCAAAAAAACCTAAAGAAAAATCTATTTACAAAAGGGTTAAAACGGAAAAAAAGCAAGTAAAGCAAGTAAATAGCGTAACTCCAGTTGATCTTAAAAATAAAGGAATTGGCCCAATAAAAAATTATAGTTTTAGTTCTGATGTAAATTTAGAATTAGCAAATGAAGGCAAGCAAATTTTTAATTCAAAATGTACAGCGTGCCATAATGTAAACAGAAGATTAATTGGCCCTGCTATGACAGGAATTTACGAAAGAAGAAGTGTAGAATGGGTTTTAAACATAATGCTGAACCCTGACCAAATGTTAAAAGAGGATCCTACGGCAATTGCTCTTTTAAAAGAATATAACAACATCTTAATGTTAAATCAAAACCTTTCGGAAAACGAGGCCAAAAGTTTAGCAGAATATTTTAGAACCCTCTAACATGAATTCAAAATTATTTTATTTATTTGTTTTAGGCATTTCATTTGCCCACTCTCAAAGTAAACTTACCGAAGTTTGGGAACCAGTTCCAGAAAAAATTGTAGCGCATGATTTCTCAAAAGCACCAAGTGATGCAATTATTCTATTTGATGGGACAGATTTTTCTAATTGGGCTACATGGAATAATAAAGAACCCCAGTGGATAATTAATAATGACGGCTCAATGACTGTAGTTAACGGTAAGGGCTCAATTCAAACAAAAGAATCATTTGGGTCGGTTCAATTACATATTGAATGGAAAACAGGGACAAAAGACTTAGAAAAACATAATAATCAGAGTAGATCAAATAGCGGAGTTTTTTTTCAAAAAAACTATGAAATACAGATTTTAGATAGTTACAATAATCCAACTTATGTTAATGGTCAGGCAGGGTCTGTTTACAAGCAATATATACCATTAAAAAATACAAGTAAAAAGCCAGGTGATTGGCAATCCTATGATATAATATTTACAGCACCCATATTTAAAAAAGAAAAATTAGAAAAACCCGGATACTTTACCGTTTTTCACAATGGAGTGTTAATTCAAAATCATGTTGAAATTTATGGTACCACAACAAATGTTGGAGAGCCTAAATATTCAGCTCACAGTAACGCTCCTATTATGTTACAAGACCATTGCTGCATTCCATTAAGCTTTAGAAATATATGGTTAAGGAAATTAGACTAAGCTTCACTTTTTTGTAAATTTGTAGACATGTTACAATCAATGACTGGTTTTGGAAACGCATCTATAGATTCAGAATTTGGAAAAATATCAATAGACATCAAAACTTTAAACAGTAAAACTTTGGATCTTAATTATAGTCTAAATCCAATATTTAGAAATATTGAAAGCGATATAAGATCAATTTTGACAATTGGCCTGAAAAGAGGAAAAATTGATTTAAAAATTAATTTTAAAAATTTAGAAAATAGTTTCAGTTCAAATTTAAATCACGGTATTATAAAATCCTACATTAAAGATTTAAAAAAAATCTCGCCAGGGACTATAGTTGATAATGCTGAGTTCCTTAAAATAGCAGTTACACTTCCAAATTCTATTGAAAATAATCGAAGTGAGTTTGATCAAAAATTATTAGAAAATATTAAAGAATTAGTTAAAACGGCAATAGAAAAAGTAACTGATTTTAGAGTTCAAGAAGGAAACTCTATGGAATTAGATCTTTTAAGCAATTTGGATGCCATACAAAATAAACTTTTAGGTATTGAAGAATTAATACCTGTAAGGATGAGTTTAATAAAAAAAAGATTAACAAAAAATTTAGAGTCTCTTCAAATTGAAATTGATCAAAACAGGTTTGAACAAGAGTTGATTTATTATTTAGAAAAACTTGATATCAACGAAGAGTTAGTCAGGTTAAAAAATCATTTAATTTATTTTAAAGCCACAATAAGTGAAAATCAAATTGAAAAAGGCAAAAAACTTACTTTTATTAGTCAAGAAATTGGAAGAGAAATTAATACTATTGGATCGAAGTCTAACAATTTATCAATGCAACAGGCTGTAGTTGAAATGAAAAATGAACTAGAAAAAATAAAAGAACAACTTCTTAATGTTTTGTAATGTTTAAAGGTAAATGTATAATTTTTTCTGCTCCATCTGGAAGTGGTAAAACTACTTTAGTTAAACACCTATTAAATCAAAAAGAGTTGAATCTGTCCTTTTCAACCTCTGTAACTACAAGACAAAAAAGAAAAGGTGAAATTGATGGAAAAGATTACCTCTTTAAAACTAAATCAGATTTTAAAAAATTAATTAATAATGGTGAGTTTCTTGAATATGAAGAAGTATATGATGACATCTACTATGGCAGCCTAGAAAGCGACGTCCTTAAGCAATTAGAAACACAAAATGTGATTTTTGATATCGATGTATTTGGAGGGATTAGATTAAAAGAATATTTTAAAAATAATGCACTATCAATTTTTGTTAAAGCCCCAAGTTTAGAAGAACTTAAAAAAAGATTGAGCTCTAGAGACAAGGACTCTAGGAAATCAATTGAAGAAAGAGTTAAAAAAGCTCAAAAAGAAATAGAAAAAGAATCTAAATTTGATCTTACTATTATTAATGATGATCTTGATTTAGCCAAAAAAGAATCTTTTAATGCAGTTCAAAAATTTCTTTCTAAATGAATAAAAAAAGTGTAGGATTGTTTTTTGGAACGTTTGACCCATTACATAATGGTCATATTGCTATTGCTAAATACTTTTTAAAAGAGTTAAGTTTAGATCAAATTTGGATCGTAATCACACCAATAAGTCCTTTTAAACAGGCTAATAAATTAACAAACTACTATACAAGATTTAAAATTATTAATAATTACTGCAAAAAAAATAGCAAGATAATTTGTTCTGATGTTGAATTTAATCTTAAGCCTCCCTACAATACATCTGACACTTTGATACATTTAAATAAAGAATATCCTAAAATAGATTTTAAAATTATCTTAGGAGAAGATAATTTAAACACTCTTCACTCGTGGAGCAATTATGAACTAATTTTAGAGCATAAAATATGTGTATACCCAAGAAAAAGCTTTTCTAAAGAAAAAAGTAAGCTAATAAATCACCCAAATGTAAATCTATATAATGCTCCAATTATGGAGATCTCTTCGACTCTTATTAGAAAAAATATTTTGGAAAAAACCTCAATATCTCATCTTGTTCCTAAAGAAATAGAAGAAATGTTAATTGAAAATTAAATTCTTTTCTCTGAGTGTAATTAAATATTTAACCAATTATTAACAATTTGAATGAATTTTTTTATTCAAATTGCACCCCCTTAGTTTTATAAGTAAATTTATATTAAAGAAATAAAAATGAATAAAGAAATTGACATTAAAGAAATTAACGAATTAATTGAAAAGGAAAGTGCTTTTATTGACATGCTGTTACTTGAAGTTAATAAAGTAATTATTGGACAAAAGCACATGATGGAAAGATTACTAATTGGTCTTTTAGGTCAGGGTCACATTCTTTTGGAAGGTGTTCCAGGTCTTGCAAAAACATTAGCTATAAATTCTTTAAGTAAAGCCGTAAAAGGAAGTTTTAGCAGGATACAATTTACCCCTGATTTATTGCCTGCCGATGTGGTGGGAACTATGATATACAACATGAAGGAAAATGATTTCTCTATAAAGAAAGGGCCTATTTTTGCAAATTTTGTTCTTGCAGACGAAATTAATAGAGCCCCTGCTAAAGTACAATCAGCTTTATTGGAATCTATGCAAGAAAAACAAGTTACTATTGGAGACACAACATTTAAGTTAACTCCACCTTTTTTGGTAATGGCAACTCAAAATCCAGTAGAGCAAGAAGGTACATATCCTCTTCCTGAAGCACAGGTAGATAGATTTATGTTAAAAACGATAATTGATTATCCGAAAATTGAAGATGAGCAATTAATAGTTAGAGCTAATATTAATAATAGTTTTGGAGATATTAAACCTGTTGTTACAGTAAAACAAATTATTAAAGCACAAGAATCTGTTCGTAAAGTTTATATGGATGAAAAAATTGAAAAATATATTTTAGATTTAGTTTTTGCGACTAGATATCCTGAAAAATATGGTTTACAAGATTTGAAACCATTAATAAATTTTGGTGCATCACCAAGAGGGAGTATTAATCTTGCTAATGCATCAAGGTGTTATGCTTTTATAAAAAGAAGAGGATATGTAGTGCCTGAAGACGTGAGAGCAGTAATTCATGATGTTTTAAGGCATAGAATAGGGCTTACCTATGAAGCTGAAGCAGAGAATATTACATCTGAAGAAATAATAAATAAAATAGTTAATCAAGTAGAGGTTCCTTAAAGAACAGGTTGCTATATCTAATTCATCATTTTCATTATTTTGGAAACTAAAGATTTATTAAAAAAAGTCAGAAAAATTGAAATCAAAACCAGAAGATTAAGTAATAATATTTTCGGTGGTGAGTATCATAGTACGTTCAAGGGTAGAGGAATGACTTTTAGTGAAGTCAGAAATTACCAGTTTGGTGATGACGTTAGAACTATAGATTGGAATGTTACCGCCAGATATAATGAACCTTTTGTAAAGATTTTTGAAGAAGAAAGAGAACTCACGTTAATGCTTGTAGTAGACGTGAGCAGTTCTGGTTTGTTTGGGACTGATAATGCTTTGAAAAAAAATATTATCACAGAAATTTCTGCAACTTTAGCATTTTCTGCACTTCAAAACAATGATAAGGTTGGGTTGATATTGTTTAGTGATCAAATTGAGTTATTTATTTCACCAAGTAAGGGTAAAACACATGTTTTAAGAATTATTAGAGAGTTAATTGAATTTAAGCCAAAAAGTAAAAAAACAAATATTAGTACAGCTTTAGAATTTTTAATTAGTGTTTTGAAAAAAAAATCTATAGCCTTTGTTTTATCCGATTTTATTTCATCAGATTATGAAAAAACTTTGAGGATAGCTTCAAAAAAACATGATTTAACAGGAATTAAGGTGTTTGATAAGCTCGAAGAGTTCATACCAAATCTTGGATTAATTCAAATGTTTGATCAGGAAACAGAACAAGTTCAATTAGTTGACACTTCTTCAAAATTCGTAAGAAATAATTATAAGAAACAAAGGGCAATAAAATCTAAGGAATTCAATGATTTATTTAAAAGAAATGGGGCAGGAACCATATTTTGTAGAACAGATGAAAGCTATATTAAAAAACTACTAAATTATTTTAAAACTCGTGGTTAATAAGAAAATTTTAATATCGTTTTTGTTTTTTTTCCTGAGTTTTGGGCTACTTTCTCAAACTCCAATCAATTTAAAGTCTAAAGTAGATACACTTTCAATTAAAATCGGAGAAGAAATTAAGTATGAATTTTCCTTTGTTGCCGATTCATTGAATGATTTTGAATTTAAATTACTAAAATTCAACCCTCCTATTGATGTAATTCAAGAATTTCAAATAGACACATTATTTGAAAATAACAGGGTAAGGTTTATTAAAAAATATTCTTTGACAAGTTTTGAGCCTGGCTCATTTTCTATAACCCCACCAATCAAAATTTTAGATCAAATAATTAAATCTCAAGACTCTATTTTAATCAGTGTTTCAGGTATTAAAGTCGATACTGTCAGCAAGAAATTTTTTGATATAAAAAACATAATTGAAGTTGAAAAAGATTATGAAGGTTGGTGGAAAAAATACTTTTTGATTCTAAGTATAATTTCAATTTTAATATTATCTGTTAAGTTTTACAAGGAATCTAAATACTTTAATTCGTCTAAAGAAATCATCACGCCACCACTTGAGAAAGCAATTAAAGCATTAAAGTCATTAGAATTGAATGAATCTAATAGCCAATCAGATTATAAAGAATATTATTCTAAATTAACGGAAATTGTAAAAGGCTATTTTGAGGAAGAGGTTAAAGTAGATGCGCTAGAAAGCACAACTAATGAATTAATATTAAAACTAGAATTGTTAAAGGATGCAGGGCAATTAGATATTTCCAAGGAAACTTTAAAAAATTTTAAATCAGTTTTGTCCACAGCTGATTTAGTAAAATTTGCTAAATCAACACCTGGCTCTAAAACAGCAATTTTAGATAAACAACTTTTAGAGACAGTGCTTGTAGACACAAAAGAAGCTATTCCTGATCCTACAGAAGAAGAACTGTTACAAAATGAAGAGTATATAAAGAAAATCCAAGTTGAAAAGAAAAGAAAATTAGTAATTAATATTACTAAAATATTAAGTATAATAATTTTTAGTTCTCTAGTTGCAAGTGTTTCAATTTTCGGATGGGAAGAGGTTAAAGATTATCTGTTTGGAAATTCAACCAAAGAACTTTTACAAAAAGAAGACTGGGTTGTAAGTAGCTATGGAGCCATCCCAATTAAAATCTCATCCCCAGGTGTATTAACAAGAAATGATTCACAACCAGGACAATTGTTTAGCTTTCAAAGTCTGGAAAATCCATTTAGCATAACTATCAATACTAGATTATTTAATAAAGAGGATGATATTCAGTCAATTCTCATAGAAAAATTAAAAACGGCGGGAGCTTTAAACATTTTGATACAACAGGAGAATTTTACATTAGACAACGGTATAGCTACAACTAGGTATTATGGCTCTTTTGATTATCTTAATAACGAAAAAATTTCAATCAAAAAAGAATATTCCAGCTTGTCGTTTTTTGAAAACGGAGGAACTCAAACTTTAAATATTATTACTGATAGGGACAATAAGTATGCAAAACAAATTAGAACTAAAATTGAAAGTTCAATAGACTTTAATAAAAAATAAAATGTTTAATAATATTACATTTTCCAATCCTGAATTTTTATGGCTTATTGTAGGCGTTGTTTTCTTTGTTATTATTAATTATAAAATTAAACATCTCAAAAGTTCTAAACTTAGCATTTCTTCAATTGATTCATTTAGTAAAGCATCATTAAAAATTACCCTTTATCCCTTTCTAGATTTTTTACGACATATAGCTTTGGTGTTAATGATTATTGCCTTAGCTAGACCACAAATAATAGATATTTCTACACAAACTAAAAAAAGTAGAGGAATTGATATTGTTATTGCAGTAGATGTATCGTCAAGCATGCTTGCCCAAGATTTAAAACCCAATAGACTTGAAGCATTAAAAGAAGTTGCTAAAGAATTTATTTATGATAGAGTTAACGATAGAATTGGTTTAGTTGTTTATGCAGGTGAAAGTTATACTAAGACACCAGTTACAACAGATAAGTCAATTATAGTAAATTCTTTAGATGAAATAAATTTTGACGGGATAATTGAAGATGGAACTGCAATTGGAATGGGTTTAGCCACATCTGTTAACAGACTTAAAAACAGCAAAGCTAAAAGTAAAGTTATTATTTTGCTTACTGATGGAGTAAACAATTCAGGGTTTATAGATCCAAATACTTCTGCAGATTTAGCGCTTTCATTTGGAATAAAAACATACACCATTGGACTTGGAAGTAATGGGAACGCTCTAGCTCCCATAGCTTTAAACCCAGATGGTTCTTTTAGATATGGCTTAACAAAAGTTGAAATTGACGAAAAGCTTTTAAAATCGATAGCTTCTAAAACAGGAGGATTGTATTTTAGAGCCACTGATAATAAAAAACTCAAAGAAATATATCAAGAAATTAATAAACTTGAAAAAACTGATGTGGAAGAATTTAAATATACAAATGCTAAAGAAATTTATAGAGGATTTGTTTTAATCTCCATTGTTTTAATATTGTTAGAGTGGATTTTAAGAACAACATTATTTAAAAGTTTTATATAAATGTATCAGTTAGAAGAACAATTTTATTTTTATTTATTAGCAATAATTCCAGTGCTAGTTGTAGGATTTTTATTTTTAAATAGTTGGAGAAAAAGAACACAAATTAAATATATTTCGTCAGATTTACTTAAAGTTTTGAGCCCTAATATTTCCACTTTTAAACCAAAAATTAAATTATTTTTATTAATTCTTTTTATAATATTCTCAACTATATCACTTGTCAATCCAAAAATTGGAACTGAGCTTAAAACTGTTAAAAGGGAGGGAGTTGATTTAGTTTTTGCTGTTGATGTTTCAAAAAGTATGTTGGCTGAAGATATAGCTCCTAATCGTTTAGAAAAAGCTAAAAGAATAGTTTCGGAAATTATTAATAAATTAAATAACGATAGAGTTGGTGTAATAGCATATGCAGCTTCAGCTCTACCCATACTTCCAATAACTGATGATTATTCAACTGCTAAAACTTTTTTACAAAGTTTAACAACAGATATGTTATCTTCTCAGGGCACAGCTGTTTTGGAGTCTATTAATTTAGCAAAAGAGTTCTACGATGATGAAAATCAAACCAATAGAGTCTTATGTATTCTCTCAGATGGAGAAGATCATCAAATCGAAAACCAAAATATTACAGAAATTGTAAAGAATTCTGGAATAACCATTATTACAATTGGATTAGGGTCAACAAAAGGGTCGCCAATACCGTTAAAAGAAAATGATATAGTTAAGTCATATAAAAAAGATCAAAATGGAGACGTAGTTATTACAAAACTAAATGTGGATTTGTTAAAAAATATAGCAAATTCCTCAAACGGAATTTATATTGGAGGGGGGAGTACAGAGTCAGTTGTGCAAGCGATTATTGAAAGATTAAAAGAAATGGATAAAAAAGAATTTGAGTCTAAACAATTTGTAGCATATAAAGATCAATTTCAGTGGTTTATAGGATTTGCAATTCTTTTTCTAAGTTTGGAATTATTTATTTTTGAAAAGAAAACATATTGGGTAAAAAAACTAAATTTATTTAATGAATAGAATCATATTATTATTATTAATTATTAAAGTTAACTCTCAAGAAATAGCTATTAATAAGGATTCAAATAATTTGACATTGGATGGTAATGTTGAATTTGCTGACAAGAATTTAATTGAAGCTGAAAAATTTTATAGAGAGTCAATTTCCAAGGATTCTTTAAATATAAAAGCTTCTTATAATTTAGCAAATTCATTTTATAGGAGTGAATTGAAACAGGAGGCAATAAATCAATATAAATCGTCGATAAAAAAAACAAAAAGCAAAGAAACCCTTCACAAATCTTTTCATAATTTGGGCAATATATACATGCAAAATGAAGATTATCAAAATGCTGTCAATTCATTTAAAAACGCATTACTTAATAATCCAACTGATGACGAAACGAGGTACAATTATGCATTAGCAAAAGAATTATTGAAAAACGAACAAAAAGACAATAAAAAAGACGACAAAGATAAGAAGGACAAGGACAAGAAAGACAAGAAGAAGGATAAAGACGACAAAGATAAGAAGAAAGAAAAGGACAAGAAAGATAACAAGGACAAGAAAGACAATAAAAAAGAAAAACCTAAACCAAATAAAATATCTCCAGAGCAGCTAAAAAACTTGCTTAAAGCAATGGATAACCAAGAAAAAAAAGTTCAACAAAAAATTAACAAAAAGAAAATGAAAGGAAGTCCTGTTAAGAACAAAAAAGACTGGTAATTAAAACATGAAACTAAGATTTTATATATTTTTATTTTTTGCCATTACTATAATTAGTAATGTAAATGCTCAGGATGATACTATTAGTTTTGAGGCTGTTTTGAGTAAAAAATCTTTAGGAATTAATGAGAACCTTAGGGTTGATTTTAAAATGAACAAAGATGGAGACAACTTTACTCCACCTAGCTTCAATGGATTTACAGTTGTTGGGGGCCCTAACCAATCAGTTAGTAATATGTGGGTAAACGGCAAGAGAACTTTTTCTAAAAGTTATACATATTTCTTAACCCCTATCAAGAAAGGTCCACTTACAATTGGGCAAGCTACTATAGAAATAGACGATAATATTTATAAAACGTTGCCAGTTAAAATAAGTGTGAGTGAATCCGTTGCGGTAAGTAAAGATCCAAATGATCCTACTTACGTTGTTAATGAAAACCTACATTTAGTAGCGGAGATTTCAAATACTAACCCTTATTTAAATGAGGGCATTTCAATTGTATATAAATTATTCTACTCTCCTCAAATTAATGTCACTAATGTTGGAGAAATTGAAACGCCTGAATTTGAAAATTTTTGGTCTCAAAACATAAAAATTCCTAGGTTACAAATTGAGCGAGGATCTTTTAAGGGGGATAATTATAATTTTGTTACTTGGAAAAAAACTGTTTTATATCCACAAAAATCAGGAAAACTTGATATTCTCCCTCTTTCATTAGATGTTTCTGTTGATGTTCCTACAAACAGAAGAGATTTTTTTGGGAATAGGATATATAATCAAGTTTCAAAAAAAGTAACAGCAGGCAAAAGATCAATTAATGTTAAAGCATTACCTGTCAATGCCCCTGAAAGTTTTAACGGAGCGGTTGGAAAATTTGATATTAAATTAAACACAAATAAAACAGAGTTAAACGCTTCAGAATCTTTACAAGCGACTGTTAAAGTTTCAGGAAAAGGAAATTTAAAACTGTTTTCACCCCCATCTGTTCAGGTACCAAGTTCCCTGGAGAAGTATGATCCTGAATACAATGAAAAAGTATCAACAAGCCTTACAGGAATGAAAGGTTTTATTTCAAATACCTATACGCTAGTCCCTCAGTTTCAAGGAAAGTATCCTGTAAGCTCTGTTGAGTTTACTTTTTTTAATCCTCAATTAAATAAATATGAAACAATTAACTCTGATGATCTAATAATTAATGTTTTAGAGGGGCCGTTGTCTTCAGATAATAATATTAACATAACAAATACCCAGAAATCACAAAATATTTTGCCTTCAATTAATCAGTTTAAGTTTATTAAAACTAATTCCGATTTAGTCAAAATCAACTCGAACCCTTTTATATATTCATTAAGTTTTTATTTAATTTTAATATTTCCAGTATTAGCAATTTTGTTGCTATTTATATTTTTTAAATCAAAGAACATTACAAATTCCAAATTAAAAGAATCGAGATCAAGGAGGGCTAACAAGCTTGCCAAAAAATATTTATCAGATGCTAGAAAAAATTTAGAAAATAAAGATGTGTTTTATATCGCTTTAGAAAAAGCACTTCATAATTTTTTGAAATCAAAACTGTTTATTGAAACCTCGGATTATAGTAAAGAAAAGATTTCGAGATTGCTTTACAGTAAAGATATTGAAAAAGAGTCCTTGGAATTATTTATTAAATTAATTGAAAATTGTGAGTTTGCACGGTTTACACCTGCTTCTGATGTTGAAATAAATAATGATTATGAAAATGCAGTAAAGGTCATTACAAAAATGGATAAAGAAATTTAAAATGAAAAAAATAATTATTCTTTGTAGCTTCTTTTTTTGTGGAATTATTTTCTCTCAAACAGAAAACGAAGTTCGCTTTAAATCTGGTGTTGAGCTATACAATAAAGGAGATTATAATGAAGCGATTAATTTATTTGTTAAAATAATTAATAACGGAGAACATTCGGACGAGTTATACTTTAACCTGGGAAATTGTTATTATAAATTAAATGATATTCCTAACAGTATATATTACTTTGAAAAAGCCTTGAAATTAAACCCAAACGATAAGGACATACTTAATAATTTAACCTATTCTCAAAATATGTTAATTGATAAAATAGACCAATTGCCCTCAAATCAATTATCAGATTTTATTAATTACATATCAATGTTTTTTTCTATAAAACAGTGGCTTGTTTTAGGGATTGTGTTTTTGTATTTTTTCTTAATTCTATTTGTGATTTATTTTTTTAAAAAGGATAGCAATGCTAAAAAAAATTATTTCATATTGTCATCAACTTTTTTTTGTCTCACCATTATTTTTATATTAACAGGTGTTACAAAATTTGAAAATCAAAAATCTAATATTCAAGCTATAATTTTTGAGAAAAAAATAGATTTTAGAACAGAACCTAATTATAGAAGCGAAATTCAGTTTAATTTGCACGAGGGCACTAAAGTCAATATCATAGACGAACTTGACGATTGGGTTTCAGTAGAATTAAGTAATGGCGCAAGCGGATGGATGGAATCCAAATCAATTAAAAAAATTGATTGAATTACTACTTAAATTAAAAAGGTTTAACAATTGGTTGCCTACGTTTAAAACAGGACGGTATAAAAAAGTTGATTCAAAACTTTCACTGTTAACAAAGGAGAGTTCAGAGTTAATATTTTCAAAGAATACAAAACAAAAAGAAACTATGAGAATATATTTTGTAGCACCAAATAATCCTCCAAATAGTTTATTTAAGAATCCTAAAAAAAGAATTTTAGCAACTTTTGTTAACGCTTTTCCTGCAACAGAAATACTTACAAGAATAATGATAAAGGTTAAGGCAAAGGAGAAAATTTTTATATATGACTCTTCTATTGATTCTAATTGATTTGGAAAAGTGTTGTTTATAAATTCAAACGTTAAGCTCGAAAACTTTACAGATCCATATGCCCCTAGAATTAAAGCTAGAATAGAGGTTAATTCAATTATTAGGCCCTTGGAAAAACCTCTATAAAACCCAAACCCTATTAGGCATACGATAAAAATATCTAAGTAATTCAAGATTTTATTTTCAAATATAGGTATATTGTTTTCAACAATTGAAATTATATTTAAATGGAATCAAAAAAGGATTTAAGTGTCAAGTGGGAAAGCATTTTGAATATTTTAAGTAATGAATTTAATAAAGGTGATGATCTAGACATTGAAAGTGTTATTTACTTAATAGGTGTTCAGGAACTAGGAAATCCGAATATAAAATTTAATAAAGATCAAAAAATTGACCTTATGCATATTGCAATATGTCGTTTATTAGAACCCTATGGATTTTATGAATTTGATTATGTGGATAAAGATGGTTGGCCACATTATAAAATAATTAATAAATTACCAAATTTAAAATCAGGAGAACAAAGTATTTTAATGAAAGAATCTATAATAAATTATTTTATTGAAAAACAACTAATTGAATAAATGAAAATGAGTATTTTTGAGGCAATGTTTATATCAATTTATGATTGAAGAAATACAAAAAAAAATTCAACAAGCATTAAGTTTCTCAACAAAGAATATTGATGAACTAGAAAAATTTCGAATAGATTTTATTGGAAAAAAAGGATATGTTAGTCACTATTTTTCTGAGTTTAAGAAGGTTGAATCTTCGAAAAAAAAGGAGTATGGATTAGCAATTAATGAATTAAAAAATGTAACTCTAAAAAAAATTGAAGAACTTAAAAAAGCTCTTGGCAAAGATGTTGGCAATAAGGTTACGGATTTTGATTTAACTAAGCCGGCCTCAATGATTGAGCTTGGTTCAAGACATCCAATATCAATTATCAGAGATAAAATAATAGACATATTTTATAAAATTGGGTTTAACGTTTCCGAAGGTCCTGAGATTGAAGATGATTGGCATAATTTTACTGCTTTAAATTTGCCAATGCATCATCCTGCTAGAGATATGCAAGATACCTTTTTTATAAAAAAAGATCCAGACCTACTTTTAAGAACCCACACTTCTTCTGTTCAAATTAGACATATGGAAGAGAACGAACCTCCAATTCGGACTATATCTCCTGGAAGAGTTTACAGAAACGAAGACATTTCCGCTAGATCACATTGTTTTTTTCATCAAATAGAGGGGCTTTATATTGACGAAAACGTTTCATTTGCCGATTTAAAACAAACCTTGCTTTATTTTACAAAGGAACTGTTTGGTAAATCTAAAATAAGATTGAGACCATCTTACTTCCCTTTTACCGAGCCTAGTGCTGAAGTGGATATATACTGGGGCTTAGAATCTGAAACTGATTATAGAATTACTAAAGGAACAGGTTGGCTTGAGATAATGGGTTGTGGAATGATTGATCCAAATGTTTTAGATAATTGTAAGATAGATTCAAGTAAATATTCAGGTTTTGCTTTTGGAATGGGTATTGAAAGAATAGCTATGCTTCTTTACCAAATTGAAGATATAAGGATATTATACGATAACGACGTAAGGTTCATTAATCAATTTAAAGATTCAATCTAGCTTTTCAGTTAATATTTTTATTGTTGTTTTAGGATTCGAATTTTTATAAAGAATTTGATATGCAGAAAAGATTATGTTAAATTCACGGGAATGGTTTTCAATTAATTCGTAAGCATTTTTCGTTGCATAAAATCCCTCAGATATCATAGACATTTCTGAAATAGCGGCTTTCAAAGTATATCCTTTACCTATCATATTTCCTAAAGTTCTATTCCTGCTAAATGAGGAATAACATGTGACTAATAAATCTCCTAAGTATTCAGAATCGTTTATGTCTCTGTTGGTTTTGTATATATTGTATACAAATTTTTTCATTTCTCGAACGCAATTGCTAATTAAAACACTTTGAAAATTATCTCCATATCCAAGTCCGTGACATATTCCTGCAACTATAGCATATATGTTTTTTAACATTGCAGCATATTCAACACCCATAGTGTCTTTTGAAACTTTAACATTAATATAGCTTGATCTCAAAGCGTTTGCCATTTCTTTAGCTTTAAGTTCATTTTTACAGGCAACTGTTAGATATGATAATTTTTCAAGTGCAACTTCTTCAGCATGACAAGGGCCAGTAATAATTCCTATTTTTGAAAAAGGAATGTTATAAAACTCATTTAAATGTTCACTAACGATCATGTGAGACTCTGGAACAACTCCTTTTAAAGCGGAAAACAGAACTTTGTCTTTGATAAGGTCCTTTATTTTTTTTAGTTCAGTATCTAAAAAAGGTGATGGAATAGCTAAAATAATAATATCCGATTTATCAACTATTTCTTTAATTGAAGAACTGGGATTGATTTTTGATTTTTTAAAAATTACAGACCGTAAGTATTTGGCATTTCTACCCTTGTTTTTTATAAACAGAACATCTTCTTCATTTCTAACATACCAGTTTACAATATTGTTATTTTCACAAAGCATCTTTACTATTGCAGTTCCCCAACTTCCGCCACCAAGTACAGCATATTTATTATTCATATTATAAAGATTAACAAAATTTTATGAATCCGCTAAACAATTTAAAATTAAATTTATTAATAATAATAAAGTTTAAGAATTTATTAATGGTTTGGTTTACGCTCTCTTAATTTAAGGGAGCGTTTTTTTATAACCAATTTTCAAAAGGTACAGAAAGTAATATTAATAAAAATCCAAATAAGTAAAATATTCCTAAGCGAATAAATCTTTTATGATTAGTTTTTGCTTTTTTGAAAAGAGACCATCCTATAGTGACTGAAAGTAATCCTAAAATATTTAAAGCAGGGTGCTTCAATAAATAAAAAAAATATTGATCATTTTGAATTATTTGTTCAATACCGTTTCCCCACCATTTAAATTTCGGTGATATAAAATACAATATAATTCCAATTGCAAATTGAATATGAGAGAATATAAGTGTAAAAAGAGCAACTCTCAAGTCTAAGGGTTTAAAAATTTTATTTTGGTATGCTTTAAAAAAAAATCTTAAAATTGAGTAAAATATAATTGAAAGCGTTAGAACAGCCCAGAGGGAATGTAATTGTAAAAACCAATCAAAAACCATTTCAAGATTCATATTTTTTTATTTAAAAATCACTAGCCCTAAGTAATGATTTAGTATACGATTTTTTTGGATGTTCGAACAAAAAGTCAGTTTCATTTAGTTCAATAATTTCCCCTTTTTTTAATACAATTAATCTGTCGGTAAAATATTTTATAACTGACATATCGTGAGAGATAAAAAGAAATGTGAAAAGATATTTTTCCTTTAAATCACTTAGTAAATTTAATATCTGTGCTTGAACAGAAACGTCTAAAGCCGATACCGATTCGTCACATATTATAACTTCAGGATTTAGAGCTAAAGCTCTTGCTATGACTATCCTTTGTCTTTGTCCTCCAGAAAATTGGTCAGGAAATTTCTTAAAATCATTTTTGGATAATCCAACCTGGTTTAAGAGTTCTAGAACTCTACATTTTGTTTCGAATTTAGAACTAAAGATTTTGTGTGCAATCATTGGCTCCATTATAGAACTGCCAACTGAAATTTCTGGATTTAAAGACGAGTAGGGGTCTTGAAATATCAGCTGAACTTTTTTTCTGAACACAGAATTGGCTATTTGACTTGTGTCTTTATTTTTAAAAAGGATCTCTCCATTATGAATTTCAATAAGTCCTAAAATAGACTTAGCTATTGTAGATTTTCCAGATCCAGACTCGCCTACAATTCCCAGCGTTTCACCCTTATATAGATTAAATGAAATATCTTTAAGTATAATGTTAGTATCATAAAAGACAGTTAATTTATTAACTTTTAAAATTGGAATTTTACTATAAATTTTTGAATGATGAATTGCTCTTTCTGCTTTAGAAATAAGCTTGTTTTTCTTAGTTTTTGCAGTAATTAATCTATTTGGTCTCTTACTTTTTGGAGGACTAGAGTTGATTAAATGCTGAGTATATTTTTTTTTGGGAGAATTAAATATTTTTGAAGAAATGCCTTTTTCAATAATTACCCCCTTTTTTAATACAATCAATGTATCAGCAAATTTTGAAACTAACTTTAAATCATGAGATATAAACAGAACACTCATGCTATATTCGTTCTGTAAAGATTTAATTAAAGAAATTATATCATTTCTTACTAAACTGTCTAATGACGTGGTTGGCTCGTCGGCAATTAATAGTTTAGGCTTACAAGCTATTGCTATTGCTATCATAACTCTTTGTTGCTGCCCCCCACTTAACTCAAAAGGATACTTTTCAAATACTAATTCAGGATTTTTTAATTGAACCTTTTCGATGAGCTCGATAGATTTTTTTTTTGCTATTTTTTTATTAATTTTTTCATGATTAATAATAATCTCAGAAATTTGATCACCACATTTCATGCTTGGATTTAAAGAACTCATTGGTTCTTGAAAAATTATTGATATTTCTTTTCCTCTTATTTTTTGATATTCTTTATTTGACAATTTATTCAACTCTTTTCCGTTGAAAATTATTTGCCCTTCAGTCTTTAAGTTTTTTATATTAATCAAGTCTAAAATAGATAATGCAGTAAATGATTTTCCGCTTCCAGATTCACCTACAACTCCTAGAACTTCGTTTTTTTTTAAGTCAAATGAAATATTTGATAAAATAACTTGATCACCTATATTGATGGTTAGGTTTTTTATTGAAAGAAGTTTACTGTCATTCATAATCAAACGTTACGCTATCAAACATCTTTAATGCTTCTGTTAAGTAAACATCAAAATCTTTTGGTCTATCATTGTTTTTTTCAAGATTTTTTTGACCAAGTCTTACAACAATAATATCTCTTTCAGGGACTACAATTACATATTGACCTAATATCCCCCTCATAGCAAAAAAATCATTTTCATTAATTTTTCCAAGCCAAAACCCATAGCCATACTCAGGACTATTTTTAAATCTAGGTTTAATTGATTTAGCAACAAAAGAGGAATCTAGGATTTGAGTTCCGTTCCATTTCCCAAAATCTTTGTAAAGTTTCCCAAATCTTGCAAAATCTCTAGCATTAGAGTTAAAACAACAATATGCCTTTATGGCATTATTTTTCTTCCCGTCAATTTGCCAAAGGGAATTATTTTCAAAACCTAAAGGCTCTAAAAACCAATCTTGTACTAGATTTGATATTTTGTTTTGAGTAGCTTTTTCGATTGCCATGGAAAGAAGCTGTGTGCTAGCACTATAATATTTAAAGCTTTTACCGGGCTCCTCAATAATAGCTCTTGATTTTATTAATTCATTAAGTTCGCTTGAAATATAAGATTTTGCTGTAACTCCAAATATGTCTGTATAACTTTCATTCCAATCAAGCCCTGAAGCCATACTTGATAAATCTCCAATAGTTAGTTTTTTCGCAAACCCCTCAGAGTAACCGTCAAGATATAAATTTACTTTGTCATCAATGCTTTCAAAATATCCGTCCTGAATAGCTTTTCCCATAGTGGCCGAAACAATACTTTTTGCCATTGAGAAAGAGTTACTGTAAGAGTTTTTATCATAACCTTGATAATATTTTTCATACCAAATAGAGTCGTTTTTTATTATTAAATAAGCCACAGTTCCAAGATCTGCATGAATTTTTTTTAAGTTTTCAGTTTCTGGAACAGTATTATAGTTTTTGTGAATTGGCCAAGGTTGAGGGGAAGTACTTTTAGAAAGCGTTATATTTTCAAAATATTTATAGTCAGTAATATCCGCATTAGTTCTTTGTGTTTTATAAACCGTTCCAACTAATTCAGACAAATAAACAATATCTGAACTGAAATTAAACCCAACAAAAATTAAAAATAACGATATTATTAAACCAATTTTATTTTTTAAACGTTTCATACACTACTAATGTATGAAAATTAAGAGAGTAATTTTATAGCCTCTTTTGCAAAATATGAGGCGATTATATCAGCTCCAGCCCGTTTCATTGAAACAAGTTGCTCCATCATAACTTTATCGTGATCTAGCCAGCCTTCTTTGGCTGCTGCTTTAAGCATTGAGTATTCTCCGCTTACTTGGTAAATTGCTAATGGACAATGTACCTGGTTTTTTAAATCTCGCAAAATATCTAAATAACTTATTCCAGGCTTAACCATTATTATATCGGCACCTTCTTCAATATCAGATTTTGCTTCTCCAATCGCTTCTGATCTATTGTGAAAATCCATTTGATAAGTTTTTTTGTCTCCAAAGCCAGGTTTTGAATCTAAAGCATCTCTAAATGGACCATAAAAACTTGAGGCGTATTTAACTGCATAACTCATTATCCCGGTATCGTGAAAGCCATTGTCTTCAAGTACTTTTCTTATAGATAAAATCCTGCCATCCATCATGTCACTTGGAGCTACAATGTCTGCTCCTGCTTCTGCGTGACTTAGAGCCATCTTGGACAAAACTATGTTAGTTTGATCGTTTAGAATTTTATTGTCTTTTACTATACCATCGTGACCATAACTTGAGTAAGGGTCTAAAGCCACGTCGGTCATAATAGTCATTTCAGGAACACTATTTTTAATTTCCCTAATGGCTTTTTGCATAAGACCATTTTTCTTGAAAGCCTCAGTTCCAAAATTATCTTTTAAATGGTCTTCTACTTTAACAAATAACAAAACCGCTTGAACACCAATATCCCAAAGCAGCTTGACTTCTTTTTTTACAATGTCTAAGCTGTATCTAAAATAATTAGGCATTGATGGTATTTCTTCTTTTAAATTATCTCCTTCTATTATAAAAAGAGGAACAATAAAGTCATGAGGATGTAAGCTAGACTCTTTAATTAAATTTCTTAAAGATTGTTTTGAACGAAGTCTTCGATTTCTATTTAATGGATACATATTTTTAATTTAAACCCAATTTTTTGGGGATTCTAATATTTTAATAAGTTTTTCTTCTGGGCTTCCTTTTTCTGTTTTAAAATCATAACTCCATTTAACTTTGGGGGGCATACTTATTAAGATACTTTCTATTCTTCCTTTGGTTTTTAATCCAAATAAAGTTCCTTTATCATGTAGAAGATTAAATTCTACATACCTTCCTCTTCTAATCTGTTGCCAGTTTATGTTTATCTTGTTAAAGTCTGTTTTTTTTCTTTTTTCAACAATTGGAATATAAGAATCCATAATACATTGTCCTATATCCTTAATAAATAAAAGCCATTTGTCAATTGACATTTCTTTACTTTCTCTACAATAATCAAAAAATAACCCACCAACACCTCTAGCTTCGTTTCTGTGTGAATTCCAGAAATATTCATCACATCTTTTTTTATAATTATTGTAAAAGCTTGAGTTGTATTTATCACAAACAATTTTACATTTAGTATGAAAATGAATAATGTCATTTTCAAAAATATAATAAGGGGTAAGGTCAAGACCTCCTCCAAACCATCTATCTTTTAACCCACCATTTTCGTATAATTCAAAATATCTTAAATTGGCATGAAAAGTGGGGGTCATTGGATTTTTAGGATGTAAAACAATACTTATTCCACATGCATAAAAGTCAGAATCTTTAGTTTTTAACATCGCAGCCATTGATTTTGGAAGCTTGCCATGAACTTTAGAAACATTTACACCTCCCTTTTCAAAAACTCTACCATTCTCAATAACCATAGTTAAGCCACCGCCTCCTTTTTCTCTTGACCAAACATCTTTCTTGAATTTTCCTAATTCATCAACCTTTTCCAAAGCGGCCGTTATCTCGCATTGAAGAACATCAATGTATTTAGAAAAATTATTTTTTATCATAAAGAATAGTTTTTAATAGTTTCTACGAAAACTTTAACATTATCAACAGGTGTATTTGGAAGAATTCCATGACCTAAATTTGCAATATATTTATCTTTTCCAAATTCATTCAACATTTGCGTCGTTTGACTTATCAGTTCTTTTTTAGGAGAAAATAATCTACTTGGGTCCAAATTACCCTGTAGAGTAATATTGTTTCCTGATAAATAACGGGCATTTCTTGCTGAACACGTCCAGTCAATCCCAAGTCCAGAAGCACCAATTTTCGAGTATGCATTTATAGAGTGCCAACATCCTTTTGGATAGATAATCACAGGTTTAATTTCTTTTAAGGCAGCTGTAATTTGTTCTATATATGGAAATGAATAAATTTGATAATCAGTGTGAGACAGAACACCTCCCCACGAATCAAAAATTTGAACAGCATCAACACCTGCTTCTATTTTCTTTTTTAAATAATCAATAGTTATGGAGGTTATTTTACTTAAAAGTAATTTAGCTAGCTTAGGATTTTCAAAACAAAAACTTTTAGCTATATCAAAGTTTTTAGAACCACTACCCTGAACCATATAGCACAATATTGTCCAAGGAGATCCTGCAAATCCGATTAATGGAATATTAGCAGGAAGTTCTTTTTTAGTCATTTTTACTGCATCAAAAACATAATTTAATTTTTCTTCAACATTTTGAATATTTAAATTAATTACATCAGATTTTTTTCTGACAGGAGATTCTATGTATGGACCAAAATTATTTTTCATTTCAACATCAATTCCCATTGCCTGGGGAATTACTAAAATATCACTAAAGATTATAGAAGCATCTAATCCAATTTGTTTAATTGGCATTAACGTTATTTCCGTAGCTAGTTCTGGCGTTTGACATCTTGTAAAAAAATCATATTTGTTTTTTAGAACCATAAAATCTGGCAAATATCTTCCTGCTTGTCTCATAATCCATACAGGCGGTCTTTCCACAGTCTCTCCGTTTAGAGCTTTTAAAAAAAGAGGGGTTTCATTTTTAATCATTTTCAAATAATTTAATTGTTTTGTGAATTACGTTTTCAATTGTAGGAACTTTGCAACTTAAAACTTTGTTTGAATATCTTTTAGCATATTTTGAAGTTGTTTGGCCAATACATACACAGTACGAATTATTTAATGAGTTATTTATCATATAGCTCTTTATTCCACTTGGGCTGTAAAATAAAATTGCATCAAAAATTTGATCGTATTTTTTTGGTTCTGCTACGTTGTTGTAAGCAATTAGTTCCTTCAGTTCTATATTTTTTTTCTTAAAAAAATTAGAAAACTCTTCATTTTTAATGTTGCTTCGACAAAAAATGAACTTTTCATTTTTAGCTGTTTTTGATATAAAATCAGCTAAATTTGATGAATTTTGAGTCATTTTTACAATTTTTTGACCTTTTTTCGTTAAAAGTGATTGTGTGTTTTTGCCTACACAATAAATTTTATTAAAAAAATTATCAATATTTTGGTTGTTTGAAAAAACTGCTTCAACAGCATTTTTGCTTGTGAATATCCAGCTTCCATCATGTTTGGGAAGTTTTAAGACTAACGGTTGTATTGAAATAAAATCATTATGATATAAATCAAATTTTAAATTATTGAAAAGATGTTTTAAATCTTTACTTAATTTTCTTGTGGAAAGAATTTTAATTTTTTTCATTTTCTTTCTTAAGTTCTTGAAGTATTTTTTCGCCACCATTTTTTAAAATCTTTTTGAACATTTTTTCACCAGCATTTAAATCGGTACAATCAAATGAACCTTCAACTTTGATTATAATTTTTGAATTCATTGAAGAGATGCTTGCTTTGAAGACAAGTTTATCTCCTTCAATTTTTGCAAATGCAGAGATTGGCACAGAACAACCACCATTCATTAATTTTAAAAATTTCCTTTCCTGACTTACGCAGTGAAATGTTGAACTACATGAGATAGATTTTAATAAATTATTTAATTCGTTTTCATTTGTTCTTGATGCTACTGCAATAGCTCCTTGCGCTGCAGAAGGAATCATCCAGTCTAATACAAGTTTGTTTTCGGGATATATTGACAGTCGATCAAGTCCTGCCTTTGCAAATATTGCCCCGTCCCAATTATTTTTTTCAAGTTTTGCGATTCTTGATCCTACATTTCCTCTAAGAGATACAATTTTATGATTAGGATATTTATTTTTCCATTGAGTTTCTCTTCTAATACTACTTGTTGCAATAGTTAGAGTCTTATTAAAATCGATATTTTTTTCTTTGAAAACTAAAACGTCCTGAGAACTTGCTCTTTTAAAAACACAATGAATAGATAATCCCGAAGCTAAATTTATTGGAACATCTTTATAACTATGGACAGCTATATCAATGGTTTTGTTTAATAAAGATTGATCTAAACTTTTTGTAAAAATTCCACTTACACCAAAATCATATAGAGGCGTAATTTGATTAACGTCTCCCTCAGATTTTATTTTAACTAATTCACAATTTAGACCTAGGGATTCTAGTTTGGTCTTTGCGTAATTTGCTTGCCAAACAGCTAGATTACTTTCTCTAGTGCCTATTTTTATTTTAGTAATCATTATGATTAAGTTGAAAAATTGTTTTTATAGATTCCAATTCTTCTTCAAAATCATCGCTGTCTCTTAAATGATTAGCTATTTGATTTGTTATTTTTTGAATTACGTGTTCAGAGACTTCTTTGATATTTGCATCGTCGAAAGAGGATGCTTTTTTCTTAAGAATATTGATTTTGTTTTCTTGGATTTTTTTTAGTTTTATTTTAAGGGCGTTTACTGTTGGAGCAAATTTTCTAGTTTCAACCCATAAATAATAATCTTCAGTTATTTCTTTAATAATTTTTTCAGCTTTAGGAATGAATTTTTTTCTGTTTTCTAAAGTTTTGTTAGTTACCATAGACAGATAATCTAAGTCTAATAAATTTACATTTTTAAAAGACCCCAGTTCTTCGTCTACATTTTTTGGAACTGATAAATCTAAAATGGTTAACGGTTTAGATCTCGATACCATTTCTCTTATTACAGTAGGTTTGTTTCCAGCAGTAGCAACAATCAATATATCAGTTTTTGATATTTGTTGATTTAAATCTGAAATGTTTTTCACTAAAACTTCAAACTTGCCGGCTATCAATTTAGCTTTATCTTCAGATCTATTAATTAAAGTTATTTGTTTATTTGAAGTGTGTTTGACTAAATTTTCACATGTGTTTCTTCCAATTTTACCTGTTCCAAATAAAAGAATTTTTTTTGTTTTTAAATCTGAAATATTATCTAAGATATATCGAACTGCTGCATATGAAACTGAAGTTGCGCCTGTAGATATTTTTGTTTCGTTTTTAATTCTTTTACTTGCATGCTTTACCATGTTAAATAATCTTTCAAATGAAGGATTAACAGCATTAAGTTTTTTTGATCTTAAAAAACTATTATTTAATTGAGCGATAATTTCAAAATCTCCTAAAATTTGACTATCGAGGCCAGTCCCTACTTTAAAAATATGGTTTACAGCTTCTGCACCTTCAAGGAAATAACCAAATTTTTTTAAATCTTTTATAGTACCATTAGAGTGTTTGCAAAGCAACCTCGTTAGTAAATTAAAATCTGTTGTTGAAGAGTAAATTTCAACTCTGTTGCATGTGGAATTAACAATTAAATTATCAATGCCCGCTTGTAAAGAATCTTTTATAAGAAGTTTAGATTGGTTAAGATTTAAGCTAAATTTACCTCTTACAGAAGTATTGGCATTTTTATAACTTATTCCAATTACGTTAAAAAAAGGTTCTTTCAAAGAATGAATTATTTCGAAAGTAAAAATAATACTCACTTTAGTTAAAAAATAACCCTAAAGGTTCTATAAATAACTCCATGAGTTTTTTATAGAAAAGAACTATCAGGATAATGTAAATTTTTATATTTTTACAGATATAAGATATAAATTAACAATCATTAATTTAGAACGCTTCTAAATTATAAAATTTATTTAAATGAATTTAAAAAGTATCGCAAAAGGATCTACGGAAACTTTTACAGTCGATCAAGGAGTAGTTTTACTAAAACAAACCAACGACAACGATTTTCAGTCAAATTTCAATTTCAATATTGGCAAAGATTACATTCAGTTTCATTTTTGTTTAAAGGGGAATTCAAAATTTTTATTTAATCAGGGCTCTTATGTTTTAAATGTTGAAAATGAAAACTCGATTTTATTGTATAATCCTGATAAAGAGCTTCCAATTAACCTTATGTTGGATTCAAATAGTCAAGTTTTATCAATACTAATATCAATAAAAAAATTTCATAGTTTATTTTCAGACGAATCAGATCAAATTTCTTTTTTAAATAACGATAACATTGGAAACAAACTTTATAAAGAGAAAAAAATTGGTCCAATGATTGCAATAATATTAAATCAAATGTATCAGCAATCTTTAAATCTGTCAATGTATAAATTATATTTAAGAGGCAAGATTTTTGAACTCATGAGTCTATATTTTAGCAAGGATAAAGAAATGGACATTGAACAATGTCCTTTTTTAGCTGACGATAATAATATAAAAAAAATAAAAAAAGCGAAGCAAATTATAATTTCTAGAATGATTGAACCACCAACTCTTGTAGAGCTTGCAAAAGAAGTTGACATAAGTTTAAAAAAATTAAAACAAGGCTTTAAACAAGTATACGGTTCCTCCGTTTTTTCTTTTCTGATTGATTACAAAATGCAAGTTTCCAAAAGACTTTTGTCATCAGGAAATTACAATGTCAATGAGGTTGCTTTAAAGGTGGGGTATAGTACAGCCACTCATTTTATAAACGCTTTTAAAAAAAAATTTGGTACAACCCCAAAAAAATATCTAATGTCAATTTAATAATATGAAGGGAGTTTTATTAGTTAATTTAGGATCGCCAGACAGCACAGAAACTAAAGATGTAAAAAAATATTTGAAAGAATTTTTAATGGACGAACGAGTTATTGATGAGCCTTTGTGGTTAAGAACAATTCTGGTTAAAGGCATTATCTTAAATTTTAGACCTAAAAAATCTGCAAAAGCTTATAAGAAAATATGGTGGGAAGAAGGATCTCCTTTGATTGTTCTTTCATACAAACTTCTTGAAAAAGTCAAGCAAATGATCTCTGTTCCGATAGCTCTCGCTATGCGATATGGAAATCCTTCTATTCATTTAGGAATTAAAGAATTAGTTGACAAAGGAGTAACAGAAATTCTACTCATTCCTCTTTACCCTCAACATGCTATGGCATCAACTGAAACTATTTTAGTTTTGGCGGAAAAAATAAAAAATGAATTTTTCCCACAAGTAGAGTATACAAACCTTCCAGCTTTTTACAATCATAAAGATTACATTAGAGTCTTATCAAATTCTATACAAAGTCATTTAAAAAATAAAGAATGGGACCACTTGCTTTTTTCTTATCATGGTATTCCCGAAAGACACATAAGAAAAACAGACATTACAAAATCTCATTGTAAAATTGACGGTACTTGTTGTCATACAGAATCACCTGCTCATCAATTTTGTTACAGACATCATTGCTATGAAACCACAAGACAAGTCGCCGATTATTTAGAGCTTAAGGAGGGGTCATTTTCAAGTTCATTTCAGTCTAGATTAGCTGGGCAGCCATGGCTTAAACCATATACAGATAAAGTTGTAGAAAATTTTGCTCAATCTGGAATTAAAAATATGGCTATTGTCACACCTGCTTTTGTTTCAGATTGTTTAGAAACTTTGGAGGAAATTGGAATGGAGGCTAAAGAAGATTTTATTGAAAAAGGGGGAGAAAAATTTCATGTAGTTCCTTGTTTAAATGATGATAAAGAATGGGTAAAAACCCTAAGTAGATGGATTGATGAATGGGCGAATATTAAATAAGTTTTTGTATTATGGAATATTTTAGTTACATAAAATCATTGCACATAATTTTTGTTATAACATGGTTTGCAGGTTTATTTTACATACCGAGACTATTCATCTATTTTATTGAAGCTTCTTCAAAACCTAGTCCCAACAAAAAAATTTTAACGGATCAATTTATTATAATGATGAATCGTTTATGGTTTATAATAACATGGCCATCCTCTGTTTTAGCAATTATATTTGGGTTTTGGATGGTTGTTTTAGTCCCAAATTGGTTATTGGAAAATTGGATGATAGCTAAGTTAGGATTCGTTTTTTTATTAATTATATATCAATTAAAAACTCACTTTATTTTAAAAGAATTAACATCAGGAGTTATAAAATATTCTTCTAGTTTTATGAGAATTTGGAACGAAGTCACAAGTGTGATTTTAGTGTCTATTGTATTTTTAGTAGTTTTAAAAAACAATGTAAGCTGGTTAAAATTTACAGTTGGCTTGGTAATATTTATAGGTATTTTGTTTGCTCTTATTAAGTTGTATAAAAAATTTAGAAATTGATTAGTAAATTAAAATTTAACGCAAATTTATCGTTGAGGGCTAGAATTTTTTTAGCTATGACTGTAATAGTTGTTGCTACTTTTGTACTGATTTCATTAATTACAATTCCCCAATTTAAAACTCAGTCAGAAAAATACCACTCTAAAAGATTAGAACGAAAAGAAGCTCAAATCCAGCGTAGTATTGCTTATTTTTCTCAAGAATCTGTTGTTCAAGGAAATCTAAAAAAACTAGATTCAATTTTGAGTGAAAAAATTTATCAAGTTTCTGATGTTCAAAGCGTAAAATTTAGTTTGTATTCTTTAGATGGAAATCTAATTAATTCAACGCTACCTAAAAACGAAATTTCCTCAATAAATAAAGAACTTTTAAATAAGATTCTTAATCAAAAAGATTCTAAAGTTATTGAAATTACACAAAGAAATGAAGTGCAATATAGGTCCTCTTTTTCATTAATTTTAGACGATAATTTTAATCCACTTTGGATTTTAAATCTTCCATATTATGATGATGATAATTTAAATTCGTATGAACTTGATTCATTTCTTATAATTTTAGGAGAAGTTTACTTTTTCCTTTTCATACTTTCAATTATTATCTCATATTTCGTATCTCAGTATATGACAAAAGCAATTTCAGAAATTGCCTTAAAAATGAAGCAGACACGTTTGGATAAAAGAAACACTAAAATAAAAATTAAAGCAAGAAGCAAAGAAGTCAAAAGTTTGGTAGAATCGTATAATAATATGGTTGATATGCTTGATAAAAACGTTAAAGAATTATCAAAATCTAACAAAGAACAAGCTTGGAGAGAAATGGCCAAACAAGTAGCGCATGAAATTAAAAATCCTCTCACTCCAATGAAACTAAGCGTTCAAAGTTTTGAAAGAGATTTTAGAAATGACAAGAAAAATAAAGACAAAGTTGAAGATTTTTCCCAAACCATAATTCAGCAAATTGACACAATGAGTTCAATTGCATCTGCATTTTCAAATTTCGCAGAGATGCCTACTCAACAAGGAGAGAAACTAAACATAGTTAAAGCCGTTAGACTTTCACTAGAAATTTTTAAAGAAAAACATATTATTTTCAAATCTAGCGAAGAGAAAATAATAATTAATATTGACAGGCCGCAAATTGTAAGGATAATGACCAATCTAATAAAAAATGCTGTTCAGGCTTGTGAAAACACTAATTCTCCCTCAATAAAAGTTTCTATTAAAAAATTGTCAAAAACTGTTAGTATTTCCGTTAAAGACAATGGGAATGGAATCCCGCTAAAAATTAGAAAAAATATCTTTGAACCTAACTTTACTACCAAATCTGGAGGAATGGGGCTTGGGCTAGGAATGGTTAAAAACCTAGTTAACTCCTACGAAGGCAAAATAGATTTTGAATCAAAAGTTAACAAAGGGACTACCTTTAAAATTACATTTCCAACATTAGATTAACAAAATTGATTGTAAGCTTGTTTAAGATTTTCGCTTATAATTTCAGCAGATCTTCCTTCAATATGATGTCTTTCCAACATATGGACAAGATCACCGTCTTTAAAAATAGCAATACATGGCGATGAAGGAGGAAAAGGAATCATTAATTTTCTTGCAGCATCAGTTGCCTCTTTATCAACTCCTGCAAAAACAGTAAATAGTTTAATTGGTTTTTTATCATTAATTAATGACGATTTAACTCCTGGTCTTGCGTTGGCAGCAGCACAACCACATACAGAGTTTACTATTAGAACAGCAGTTTCGCTATTAGGAACTTGACTATTAACTTCATCAGAATTTGTAAGTTCAACAAATCCTGCAGAGGTTAAATCTTCCCTCATTGGTTTTACTAATTCAGCTGGATACATATTTAAAAATTTAAAACAACAAAGATAACAAAGAATGATTAAAATGTGTGTATTAAATTCAGTGGACATTTGTAAATTTGAATAATTTATTAAAAATGAATAAACTATTATTTGCTTTAATTGGATATTATTTATTTAGAGCACCTGGAGCTCTTATAGGTTTTTTTATTGGATCTTTTTTCAAGTCAGGAGTTAATAAAATATCAAATAAAGATTTTGAGCTTAATCTTCTGGCTCTTGCCTCTTTAGTTATTAAAGCCGATGGAAAAGTTACACAAAACGAATTAGATTTTGTAAGAACATATTTTGTTAGTGCTTATGGAAAAGCAAGAGCTAATGAAGTTTTTAAAATTTTTAATCAAAATGTAAAAAACAAAGGAATTTCCTTAAACAAAATATCAACACTGTTTAATGTTTCTTTAAATTATGAAAGTCGTCTTCAAGTGATTCATTTTTTATTTGGAATTGCAAAGGCTGATGGAACAATAAGTAAATTAGAAATTAAAAAATTATTAGAATTTTCAAATTTATTTAAATTATCCTATGCGGATTTTTTAAGTATTAAAGCCATGTTTGTTAAAGAAACAGATGGTGCTTATAAAATTTTAGAGTTGGAGAAATTTGCAACCAATGAACAAGTTAAAAAGTCATACAGAGACTTAGCAAAGAAACATCATCCGGATAAAGTTCAACACCTAGGAGACGTTTATATAAAGGCTGCTCAAGACAAATTTCAACAAATTCAAAAAGCTTATCAAAACATAAAAGATGAAAGAGGCTTTTGATTATATTTAAATTATGTACGATTTAATTTTTTATTTAGAATTAGGGTTACTTCATGTGTTAGACTGGAATGCAATTGATCACATGCTTTTTCTTTGCGCACTTACAATAGTTTATAATTTTAAGGATTTTAAAACAGTTTTCTGGATAGTAACTTTTTTTACTTTTGGGCATACTTTTTCATTAATATTATCTGCTTTTGATCTATTTAAACCTCCATCTCAACTTATAGAGTTTTTAATTCCAACTACGATAATAGTAACTTCTCTTTATAATATTTTATATAACAAAAACAGTAAGAATAATTTTTTTGAATACACTTTTTCTGTGTTTTTTGGATTAATACACGGTTTTGGTTTTGGCAATTATTTTGAAATGCTAACGGACTCACTGGATACCAAAATTATTCCACTTATTGGATTTGCAATTGGGGTTGAATTATCACAATTAATTGTTGTTTTAGGGATTTTGGTAATAAATACAATTTTAAAAATGCTTAATTTGATTTCTAGAACAATTTATATAAAAATAGTTTCGGTAATCATAATACTTTTATCCTTAAATTTAATATATCAAATGATATAGATGACGGCAAGTAAACAAAGAAAATACGACATAGCATATTTAAAAATGGCACAAGAGTGGGCTAAATTGTCCCACTGTAAAAGAAAACAAGTTGGAGCATTAATTGTGAAAGATAAAATGATAATATCCGATGGATATAATGGAACTCCAACTGGATTTGAGAATATTTGTGAAGATGACGAAAATTACACAAAATGGTATGTTCTTCATGCAGAAGCAAATGCGATTATGAAAGTCGCAGCTTCAACTCAATCAAGTAAAGGATCTACTCTTTACATCACAATGTCACCTTGTAAAGAATGTAGTAAATTGATTTTTCAATCTGGGATTATAAGGGTGGTTTACAATATCGAATACAAGGACAAGACAGGTATAGATTTTCTAAAAAAAGCAGGGTTAGAAATTGTCCAAATTCCAAAAATTTAATTCTGTTTATTTTTAATTTTTTTTGATATAAATAAAATAATCATAAGAAGAATTGTGCATAAGCAAGCTAATGCACCTGTTAATCCAATTTTACTATCATCAGAAAAAATATTTTCATAATCTATTTTGGTTAGATTAAAAATGAGTAGCAAAATTGCTATTGTTATAAAGAAATAGATTTTTTTCATATTAAAATAAGCCTTGAATATTACTTGCAAATAATTTGACTGCAATTGCCATTAAAATTACACCAAATATTTTTCTAATTACTCCAATTCCTGATTTACCAAAAATCTTTTCAATTTTTTCAGAAAATTTTAGAACTAAATAAACAAATAAAACATTGACAAGGATAGCTATGATAATATTTATTAGTTCAAATTCAGCTCTCAAAGATAATAAAGTAGTTAAAGTTCCGGCTCCTGCAATTAACGGAAAAGCAATTGGAACTATTGATGCTGTCTCAGGGGTTTCATCTTTATAGATTGAGATGCCTAATACCATTTCTAGCGATATAAAGAAGATTACAAACGCTCCAGCCACAGCAAAAGAATTAACATCGATTCCAATAATATTTAAAATTTCTTCTCCAATAAATAAAAATGCGATCATTATAATTACAGAGACAATCGAAGCTTTTTCGGATTGAATATGCCCAACTTTTTTTCTTAATTCAATAATTATAGGAACACTTCCGATAATATCAATAACGGCAAAAAGAATCATTCCTACCGTAAAGATTTCTTTAGTATCAATCATTTTTTATTTTTTTTGCAAATATAATTTATATTCAAAAATATTTGATTACTATTTTATTAATTTCATAAAATGTTTAGGATTGGTAAAACTTTGATTTCTGAAGAAATAATTGAGAATAATTTTCATTGTAATATTTCAAAGTGTAAAGGGGCTTGTTGTATTGAAGGGACAGCAGGAGCTCCACTAGAAAAAAATGAAGCCGAATTATTGAATCAAAATTTTGATATAATTTCAAAATATTTATCTCCAAGAGCAAAAAAAACCATCAATTCTATTGGCAAGTATATTACTTTAAATGATGGCAAATTAGAAACACCTTTGTTAGATTCGAAAGCATGTGTTTATGTACATTATAAAGATGATGGCTCATTATCTTGTGGTATAGAAAAAGCATATGTTAATAATGAGATAAGTTTCAATAAACCAATTTCATGTCATTTATATCCTGTTAGAGTTAAAGAATATTCAGAATTTACAGCTGTCAATTATCACAACTGGTTCATATGTTCTGATGCATGTAATTTAGGAAATGAATTAAAGAAACCAGTTTACGAATTTGTGAAAGAAGCACTAATAAAAAAATTTGGAAAAGATTGGTTTTTAGAGCTTGAGAAAATAGCAAAAAATAAAATAAAATAAGTTTCTAAATTAGAATGCAGGTGTTATTTTTATATAAATTGTTGATAATAAGATCAATATGTTTAAAACCATTCTAAATAAAGAAAATTCACGATTTTTTAATTGTTAAGAACTAAGCCTGTTTGTGAATAACTACTCCTTTTATTTTTGGAAACATTTTAGAATCTTTGTGTTAAACAACAACCAAAAATTGTTCTAATTTTTTAAAATTTAAAGTTAATTAATATGCCCTCTGTTGAACCGATTTTACAAGAAAACAAAAATAGATTTGTCATTTTTCCAATTGAACACCACGATTTGTGGGAATGGTACAAGAAATGTGAAGCTAGTTTTTGGACAGCAGAAGAGATTGATTTAAGTGAAGATTTAAATGATTGGAAAGAAAAATTGTCAGATGATGAAAGATATTTTGTTAAGCATATTCTTGCTTTTTTTGCTGCGTCTGACGGAATTGTAAACGAAAATCTTGCCGAAAATTTTGTTAATGAAGTTCAGTATTCTGAAGCAAAGTTTTTTTACGGTTTTCAAATTATGATGGAAAATATTCATTCTGAAACGTATTCTTTATTAATAGATACTTACGTTAAAGATCCAGTTGAAAAAGACAATCTTTTTAATGCTATCGAAACTTTTCCTGCTATAAAAAAGAAAGCAGATTGGGCACTAAAATGGATCGAGTCTGATTCTTTTGCAGAAAGATTAATTGCTTTTGCTGCAGTTGAAGGAATATTTTTCTCTGGTGCATTTTGCTCAATCTTTTGGCTTAAGAAAAGAGGTTTGATGCCTGGGCTTGCTTTCTCAAATGAACTAATTTCAAGAGATGAGGGTGTTCATTGTGATTTTGCAGTCCATTTGCATAATAAGCATCTTGTAAATAAGGTTCCAAAGCAAAGAATTAGAGAAATATTGGTTGATGCTTTGAATATTGAAAGAGAATTTATTACAGAATCACTTCCGGTTAGCTTAATTGGAATGAACTCTAAATTGATGATTCAGTACTTAGAATTTGTTGCAGACAGACTATTAGTTGAACTGGATTGTGAAAAAGAGTACAACGTAACTAATCCGTTTGATTTTATGGATATGATATCTCTTCAAGGTAAAACGAATTTCTTTGAAAAAAGAGTTTCTGAATATCAAAAAGCAGGTGTTTTAAACAACGACACTAAATCTTCAGGATTTAGCATTGATGAGGATTTTTAAACTATAGAAAGCTTTCTTTCTGTAATCAAAAAAATATTTTTTATAATTAATAAAAAACTAAGCATATGTATGTAGTAAAAAGAGACGGTCATAAAGAACCAATCATGTTCGATAAGATAACGGCAAGAGTTAGAAAACTTTGTTACAGTCTAAATGAATTGGTTGATCCAGTTAAAGTCTCGATGAGAGTTATTGAGGGACTTTATGATGGGGTTACGACATCTGAGTTAGATAATTTAGCTGCTGAAATTGCGGCTACTATGACTACTACCCATCCGGATTATGCAAAATTAGCAGCTAGAATTTCTGTTTCTAACTTACATAAAAACACAAAAAAATCTTTTTCAGAAACAATGTCTGATTTATATAATTATGTAAATCCAAGAACTGGAAAAGAGGCTCCTTTACTTTCTGATGAAGTTTATAAAATTATTGAAAAAAATTCTGAGTTGCTTGACTCTACAATAATTTACAATAGAGATTTTCACTATGATTATTTTGGATTCAAAACTCTAGAAAGATCTTACTTGTTAAAGCTTAACGGCGTAGTTGCAGAAAGACCACAACACATGTTAATGAGGGTTTCGATTGGAATTCATATGGAGGACTTAGATTCTGCGATCGAGACATACAATTTAATGTCAAAAAAATATTTTACTCACGCGACACCAACATTATTTAATTCAGGAACTCCAAAACCTCAAATGTCGTCATGCTTTTTATTAACAACTAAAGATGATAGTATTGATGGTATATACGACACTTTAAAACAAACAGCTAAAATTTCTCAGTCTGCAGGAGGAATAGGTTTATCTATTCATAACATAAGAGCAACTGGTTCATATATTGCGGGCACAAACGGAACCTCCAATGGAATTGTTCCAATGCTAAGAGTTTTTAACGATACGGCAAGATATGTTGATCAAGGAGGGGGTAAAAGAAAAGGATCTTTTGCAATTTACCTTGAAACTTGGCATGCTGATATTTTTGATTTCTTAGAATTAAAGAAGAATCATGGAAAAGAAGAGATGAGAGCACGAGATTTGTTCTATGCGATGTGGATTTCAGATTTGTTCATGAAAAGAGTAGAGGAGGATGATAAATGGACACTAATGTGTCCAAATGAATGCCCAGGACTTCAAGATTGTCATGGAGATGAATTTGATAAACTATATTTAAAATACGAATCAGAAAATAAAGGAAGAAAAACAATAAGAGCAAGAGACTTGTGGGACAAAATTTTAGAATCTCAAATTGAAACAGGTACTCCGTATATGCTTTATAAGGATGCTGCAAATAGAAAATCTAATCAGAAAAATTTAGGAACAATTAGATCTTCTAATTTATGTACAGAAATTTTAGAGTACACTTCACCAGACGAAGTGGCCGTATGTAATTTAGCTTCGATAGCACTTCCGATGTTTGTTAAAAATAATTCTTTTGATCATCAAGAACTCTTTAAAGTAACAAAACAAGTAACTAAAAATCTTAACAGAGTAATAGACAGAAATTATTATCCAGTACCTGAAGCTAAAAACTCAAACTTTAGACACAGACCAGTTGGTTTAGGTGTTCAAGGCTTAGCAGACGCATTTATATCTCTTAGATTACCTTTTACATCTGATGAAGCAAAAAAATTAAATCAAGAGATATTTGAAACAATATATTATGCAGCATTAACAGCTTCAATGGAGGAGTCTATTAATGATGGACCATATAAATCATATAAAGGATCTCCTATTTCAAAAGGAAAATTTCAACATAATTTATGGGGAATAGAAGACGGTGAATTAAGTGGAAGATGGGACTGGGGAACACTTAGAAAAGAAATTAAAAAAAATGGGGTAAGAAATTCGTTGTTAGTAGCACCAATGCCTACAGCTTCTACCTCACAAATTTTAGGAAACAACGAGTGTTTTGAACCTTACACATCTAATATTTATACTAGAAGAGTTTTAAGCGGTGAATTCATAGTCGTTAATAAACATCTTCTTGAAGATTTAGTGAAACTCGGACTTTGGACTGAGGATTTAAAGCAAGAATTGATGAAGGCTAATGGATCTATTCAACATATTGATATTATCCCAGATGACATTAAAGAATTATATAAAACTGTGTGGGAGTTAAGCATGAAAGATATTATAGACATGTCTAGACACAGAGGATATTTTATAGATCAATCTCAATCTTTAAACTTATTCATGGAAGGAGCTACAATGGCTAAATTAACATCCATGCATTTTTATGCATGGAAATCTGGTTTAAAAACTGGAATGTATTATTTAAGGACTAAATCCGCAGTTGATGCAATTAAGTTTACAATTGACAATAAAAAGAAAAAGGAGCCTGTTAAAGAAAAAGCAGCCGCTGTTACTTCAAGTCCGTCAGCTTTGAAACCGTCAATTGTTCCAGTTGAACCGCTAACGCCACAAGAATTAAAGGAAATGCTAGCTAAATCAAAGCAAAGTGAAGACGACGATTGCTTAATGTGCGGATCTTAGTATTTCAATTAAATTAATAAAAAAAGCAATTCTTTATGAATTGCTTTTTTTATATCAAATAATAATTAATTTTTATTCATCCATATTTGGAGGTTCAATCTTTGAATCGTACTGTTCGTTATACAGTTCAAGCATCCCCATGTTTGCTTTAATAAGATCTTTAGTTTCAGTCAAAATACTAAAATAAAGAGTAGTATTCTTAGGGCTTGATTCTTCAGATTTTGTTCTTGAAATCTGATTATTTATTTTTTCTCTTACCGAATTTAAAAGTTCTTGTTTGGAGTCAAGAATACTGGAAATTTCTTTAAAATTATTTTTAGAAAATGCGAATTTAGTCCTTTCAAATAAAGTTTCAAGTTGAAGATTAATTTCTTTTAATTCTCTAATTTGATTAAAAGTTAAAGCTTTATGATTATTATTAACATGCTTGAAAGTGACTTTTGAAATATATTCTAAAGATTGAGCGATATCTTGTAAAAGCCCCAATACATTTATATAAAAATTACTTGCTCCTTTAATAGTTGATTCATCTAAGTTTTTAATAAAATAAAACAAGTCATCTCTCAAGTCATCAATTTCTTGGGCTAGAGATTTTACATCTTTCTTATTCTTTTTTAACAGCGAAAGATCCTGAGTTGCCAATCCTGTTATAGATGCAGAAAAAATTCTTTTAATTTTTTTTGAGGCTTTTGAAATATTGCTTGAACTTTCAATTATTACACCTTGAATTGAACTACTTTCAGCTGAACTTAATGCATCTTCACTTTTTGATTGAGCATTTTCTTTTCTATGAGAAATGTAATTTCTAGCTAGTATTAATAATGCTAAAAATAGAAGTATTGCAATCGCAGTAGGGCCACCAATATGTATAATAAATGCTATTATTCCACATGCTATGAAAGCGCTAATTGCAGTAAAAAACCATCCTCCAATCACATTAAGAACTCCTGCAACTCGATATACAGCACTTTCGCTCCCCCACGCTCTGTCAGCTAAAGAAGTCCCCATAGCCACCATAAAAGTTACATAAGTTGTTGATAAAGGCAATTTAAATGAAGTTGCAATAGAAATCAAAATGGCTGCAACCATCAAGTTTACTGCTGCTCTAATTTGATCAAATGCTGGAAGCTCTATTTTTTTTCTAGAACTTAAATTTATAACTGGTTTTTCAAACTGTTTTTCAATTCTTTTGTTAATTCTTTCAGGAACAACTAAATCTATAGCTTTAGAAACGTTTATTGATATTCTTACGAGGTTTCTTGAAAGATAATTAGGGCTAAATCTTTCTTTTGTTGATTCTTGATTAGACAAATCGATTGAAGTTTTAACAACTTTTTTAGCTTTTGATGAAAACCACAATGTAATTACCATTACAAATCCTGCAACTAATAATAATAAAGTAGGAGTAGGGACTTTAGAGGATAATACTTCCATTGAAAAAGAACTAGCTTCAACGCCAGAAACTAACCATGCCTCATATGACTGCCAGGCAGCAATAGGAACGCCAATAAAATTTACTAAATCATTTCCAGCAAACGCTAACGCTAGCGAAAATGTTCCAATTGCAATAATTATTTTATAAATATTAAATTTTAAAACGTAAATAAATATAGATGAGAGTATAAATAAAACTATAAAAGATAAAATTGTTATTAAAATGACTTCATTTTCAAGAAAAGAAGCAATAGTTGATCCGTTTAAAATATCGAAACTTTGTTTTGCAAAAGGCGTTCCTTTTATTCCTTTCATTAAAATAAAATATGAAATTGCAGTTAGTGCAATTCCTCCAAATAATGAACCTACCCACTTAGCTTTTTCTTCAAATCTAAAAGATAAAAGCAATCTTGAAACATATTGAACAACAGCACCAACAGAAAAAGCTATAAAAACAGAGAGTAAAATTCCTAAAATAATTTGAGTTGCTTTAGCTACATTAATGTATTCTGGAAGCATACTGGCATCTCCACCAGACGCAAAAATTTTAATTAATGAAACAGCAACAGCAGCACCCAATAGCTCAAACACGATTGAAACTGTAGTTGACGTTGGCATTCCAAGAGTATTGAAAAAATCTAATAATAATATGTCGGTTATCATTACGGCCATAAAAATTATCATAATTTCAGAAAAGAAAAACATTTCAGGATTAAATATTCCCTTTCTAGCTACTTCCATCATTCCGCTAGAAAAAACTGCTCCTACAGCAATTCCAAGACCAGCAACAATCATTATGGTATTATAATTTAAAACCTTTGATCCAATTGCTGAATTTAAAAAATTGACAGCATCGTTACTAACTCCAACAATAAGATCTCCAATAGCTAATAAACCTAATGCAATTACCATAACCAAGTAGATATTCATTTCTGAATCTAATTCAGGTTTAAAATTTGAAAAAACTGTTAAAATTGATGTAAAATTTATGTTAAGTATATTCATATGTTATATTTTAAATTCAGCATTTAAAGTCAGAATAGATTTATTATTAATTAGCGAATTATTATAGTTAAATAGTTTGTAATTTAAATTAAATTTCACGCCTTTTGTTGCTTGGTATTGGGTTCCAAACATAACTAAGCTACCATCATTATTATAATTCCACGATTTAGATTCTCCAGAAAGAATATTTGAACTTATTTGATCGTACCGAGCAAACAATTCATAATTTTTAGATAATTTCTTTGACCCAAAAACAGAGAAACCATCTCTGTTATGATCATCTTCAGCATTTTTATATGTTCTGGCATTTTTAATTTTGCCATATTCAACGCCAACTCTAAAGTCAGAATTATTATAACCCAAGAAAATAGAATTATTTTTTATTGACTTAGTGTTTTCCGAACGTTGAGAATCTATATAAATTTTTCCTGTAAATTTCTCAGAAAAATTATATATAAAACTTGTTCCCATTTTCTGGTGTCCATTATTATCTTGAAGAGATTTATATCCTTCTCCGTTTAAAATAAATAAGTTTATTTTAAATTTTGGATTAATGGTAAATTCTGAGTTAATTCCAAGATCTGCACTTGGGCCAAATTTAAATTCATTTAGAATACCTTTTTGTGCATAACGGTATCCCCACAAACTTTCTTGATCATTAAATTGTTTATTTCCAATTAAACCCATGCTTAGTTTTACTTTAGGATTTAATTTCCAATCTAATTGAGCAATCTTGACATAAGCGGTGTATTCACTTCCACCTGAGTTAGATCCAATATCATATGTAACCTTAGCAGAAAAAGTATCGTTAAAATCGTGTTTATATCCTAAGTAAACTCTTTTAAGTTCAAAAGCACTTTTTTTTGTTGCTTCTTTTGTGAAATCATTATGGTAGTTCCAGAAAATTTTAAAATTTGGTTTGCCACTTCCCAAATCTTGAGTAAATGTTTTAAAGCTAACAAGAACAAATAAAATAAATATAATTTTTTTCATGTATTAATTTATACTGCAATATTAAAGGATTAAAATATTTCTAATGTTAAGAAATAGTTATGTTATAATGTTAAATGATTCGTTAAATTGCACTTATGAATTGGGAACAATTACTTTCTTTAAAAAGACAAGGAGATACATTAAAAAGATTAAGACTTGAACAAGATGAAACTCGAATTGGCTTTGAAGTTGATTACGATAGAATAATTTTTTCATCTTCTTTTAGATCTTTACAAGACAAAACTCAAGTAATCCCTTTTTCTAAAACAAGTTTTGTTCACACTAGACTTACTCACAGTCTAGAGGTTTCAGTTGTCGGAAGAAGTCTTGGTAGAGTTGTTGGCAAGAAATTGATAGAGAAATATCCTTATTTACAACAAACTTATGGCTTTCTCAGCAATGATTTTGGGGCTATTGTAGCTGCAGCAAGTTTAGCTCATGATATTGGTAATCCCCCATTTGGACATAGTGGAGAAATGGCAATTGGCGATTTTTTTAAAAATGGAGAAGGAGTTGGGTTTAAGGAAAGTCTCTCAGATCAACAATATGAAGATTTGTGCAATTTTGAGGGGAATGCAAATGGTTTTAAAATTATTTCTGAAAATAAAGTAGGAATTAAAGGAGGTTTGAGACTAAGTTACGCTACGTTAGGTGCATTTACAAAATACCCAAGAAAATCAATTCTTAATAAAAAATCTAATCACATTAAGGACAAGAAATTTGGTTTCTTTCATTCTCAAAACTCTTTTTTTGATGAAGTAGCGAATGAACTTGGAATGATTGATTCCAATGGGTCTTACATGCGCCATCCTTTAGCTTTTTTAGTAGAGGCAGCTGATGACATTTGTTATACACTTATTGATTTTGAGGATGGAATTAATCTTGGTTGGATTTCAGAAGAATATGCACTAGAATTTTTGATAAGACTAGTTAAAGACAGTATAGACACAAAAAAATATAATTCCTTAAAACATAAAACTGATAGAGTTGCATACTTAAGGGCACTGTCAATTAATACGCTTATCAACGATACTGTAAAAATATTTTTAAAAAATGAAGAGAAAATTTTAAACGGAGAGTTTACAAAAACTTTACTTTCAGAAAGTGTTTTTAAAGCTCAAATGGAAGATATAATTGATATCAGTGTTAAGAAAGTATACCAGTCAAAAGAGGTAATCGAAAAAGAACTTAAAGGTTACCAAGTGATTCACAAACTTTTAAGTGTTTTTATAAAAGCAGCTGTTAATAATCAGTCAGAGAATACTACTGCATTAGATGATTTAGTTCTTGCTTCACTACCCAAAACATATATTCACAAAGAGGGGAATTTATATAATCAACTTTTAGACATTAGTTGTTTTGTTGCTAGTCTTACAGATGGAAATGCTTTAGAATGGTATAATAAAATCAGTTAAAATGATAAATCTTTTTGACGATAATTATTTCATGCGAAGAGCTCTTGATGAAGCAAAAATTGCTTTACAAAAAGATGAAGTTCCCGTTGGAGCTGTTATAGTTAGTAACAATCAAATTATTGCAAGGTCACATAATTTAACGGAAACATTAAATGATGTTACTGCTCACGCTGAAATGCAATGTATAACATCAGCAGCTAATTATTTGGGAGGAAAATATTTAAAAAACTGCACTCTTTATGTAACTCTTGAGCCATGTCAAATGTGTGCAGGAGCTTTATACTGGTCACAAATTTCTAAAATAGTAATAGGAGCAAGTGATGCTCATAGGGGCTATAGAGTAATGAAAACTCAACTTCATCCTAAGACAAAAGTTACAGATGGAATAATGGCGAAGGAATCTAAAGAACTAATAGATGACTTTTTTAAAAATAAAAGAGATGGTAAATAAAAAACCCTCAAAAAATGAGGGTTTGAATTGTTCTTAAAATAAAATACTATTAGTCAATTAGACTTACGTTTCCTGCAACTTTTCCTTTTCTACCATCCTCTTCAGAATATTCTACTTTGTCTCCTTCGTTTAGTTGTAAACCATCTAAAGAAGTTACATGAACGAAGATGTCTTCGCTCGTTTCGTCGTTTGTAATAAACCCAAAACCTTTGGATCCATTAAAAAATTTTACTGTACCTGTCATTAATTATTAATTATTTATAAGATGCAAATGTAAGAATTTATAATTAAGTGTTAAAACTTAATTTAAAAAAACAAATTTTATTTATTTGATTTTGAGGATTTTGCCTTCATTTTATTAAGATTTTCGTTACTAAATGTGTAGTCACTTAGTTTTTTGCCTTTCCAACGATGATAAATAAAAAGAGGCATGAATACAAAAGCCATGAACGAAACACTAGCTCCAATAATTTTATTTCCTAATAATTCGTCTCCTGATTTGAAATAAAACCCAATAGCTATTCCAATCATTGATAAAAAAAAGAAAATAGAAATAATATTTTTCATTAAAAAAGTAGAATTTATTTACTGCTTTTAAGCTTTAAAGATAATTCGTTAAGCTGAATGTCATCAAGTTTTGAAGGAGCATCTATCATAACATCTTTTCCGCTATTGTTTTTTGGAAAAGCTATATAATCCTTTATGCTTTCTTCACCATGAAGAATGGCGACTAACCTGTCTAGACCAAGAGCAATCCCGCCGTGAGGAGGAGCTCCATATTCAAAGGCATTCATCAGAAATCCGAATTGTTCTTTTGCTTCAGTTTCAGAAAACCCTAAGTGTTTAAACATTAACTCTTGAATTTTTTTATCGTGAATTCTAATTGATCCACCTCCAATTTCATTTCCATTTAAAACTAAATCGTAAGCATTTGCCTTAACTTTTTCAGGTGATTTTTCTAAAAGGTCTAATTGATCAAGCTTTGGAGATGTAAATGGGTGGTGCATTGCATGATATTTCTGCGATTCATCATCCCATTCAAGTAACGGAAAATCTGTAACCCAAAGGGGAGCAAATTCATCAGACTTTCTTAAATCTAGATTTTCAGCAAGCTCAAGTCTTAAGGCACTAATTTGAGCTCTAACCTGTGAAACTTCCCCTGAAAGAATAAAAATTAGATCTCCTTTTACAGCACCGGTTATATTAGCCCATTTGCCTAAATCTTCTTGATCGTAAAACTTGTCTACTGATGATTTGAAGCTTCCATCATCATTACATCTAACATAAATTAACCCCTTAGCTCCAATCTGAGGTCTTTTAACCCAGTTAGTATAATTATCAATTTGTTTTCTTGTAAAATTATTTCCGTTAGGAACAGCAATTCCTAAAACAAGTTCAGACGAATTAAAAACATTAAATTCTTTATGCTTTGAAACTTCATTTAAATTCCCAAGCTCCATTCCAAATCTAATATCAGGTTTATCACAACCATATTTAGACATAGCTTCATCATATGTCATTCTAGGAAAATCATCAACATTAATATTTTTAATAGAACTTAAAAGATGCCTAATCAGTCCTTCAAATGTTTTTAAAATATCTTCTTGACTAACAAAGGACATTTCACAGTCTATTTGAGTGAATTCAGGTTGCCTGTCGGCTCTTAAATCTTCGTCTCTAAAACATTTTACGATTTGAAAATATTTATCAATACCGCCAACCATTAAAAGCTGTTTAAAAGTTTGAGGCGATTGAGGAAGTGCATAAAATTCACCTTGATTCATTCTGGAGGGGACAACAAAGTCTCTAGCACCCTCAGGTGTTGATTTGATTAGGTAAGGAGTTTCAACATCAATAAAATCAAGAGCAGTTAAATAATTTCTTATTTCTGAGCTTACTTTATGTCTAAATATCAATTTTTCTTTGATGGAATTTCTTCTAATATCTAAATATCTATACTTCATCCTTAATTCCTCTCCGCCATCAGTTTTATCTTCAATTGTGAAAGGTGGGGTTAGGGATTCGTTAAGTACAGTTAGTTCAGAAACTAAAATTTCGATGTCACCTGTAGCAATATTGGGATTTTTAGAAGTTCTTTCAATAATAGACCCTTTTACTTGAATTACAAATTCTCTACCTAATGTTTTTGCTTTCTCAAAAAGGTCTTTTGAGCTTCTTTGTTCATCAAAAATAAGTTGAGAAACACCAAATCGATCTCTTAAATCAATCCAAAGCATAAACCCTTTGTTTCTAGATTTTTGAACCCATCCAGAAAGAGTTACATCTTGATTTAAATTTTTTAATCTTAGCTCGCCACAATTGTGAGTTCTGTACATTCTTTATTAATATGATGCAAATTTAAGAAGATATTATCTATATCTTAAACCAATCCACAATTTAAATTTTTCAATCATCATAAACAAAGAAGGAACAACAAATAATGTTAAGAATGTTGCCACAACTAAACCTGATATCACTGTAGTTGCTAGTGGACCCCAAAAAACAAAGTTATCACCTCCCCAATATATATTTGGATCAAAATCACTAAAAAGAGTATAAAAATTTATATTAAATCCAGCTGATAAAGGAACTAACCCTCCAATAGTTGTAATTGCTGTTAGAAGTACAGGTCTTAATCTTGATTTACACGATTCAACAATAGAATCGTATTTTAATTCAATTAATTTTTTGTTTTTATTAGACTTGTCTTGTTTTTTTCTGTTTAATAAAATTTCCGAATAGTCAAGTAATACAACCCCATTATTAACCACAATTCCAGAGAGAGCAATTATACCCATCATGGTCATTAAGATTACAAAAGAATTTCCAGAAATAGCGAGATATCCAAATACACCAATTAAACTTAATATTATAGCTATCATTATGATTGTAGGTTTACTTATAGAGTTAAATTGAAAAATTAGTAATAAGAAAATCAATAATAAACCGGTTGCAAAAGCTTTGAGTAAAAAAGCTTGATTTTTATTTTGCTCCTCAATTTGACCAGTATAATCAATATCGATCATACTTATATCTTGGTCAAAACTTTTCATTTCATTTACAATTTGATTTACAATAGCTCCTGCATCTACATATCCAGATGATAGCCCAGAATAAATTGTAACAATTCTTTTAAAATCTTTGTGTTTTATGACATTAAAAGTGGTGGTTCTAGAGTTACTAGTTACACTTGAAATAGGAATCTCTTTAATCATTCCATTATTAGGGTCTCTAAAAGTTAAATTTTGATCAAATAGTAAATCTTCAGAATACCTGTTTTCCTTGTTGAACCTTATATTAATTTCATAATCTTCTCCATTTTCTTTATAAACCCCAGCCTTAGTTCCAAATAGAGCTGCTCTTAATTGTTGACCTATTTGACCAACACTAAGACCTAGTTCACCAGCCTTCTCTCTATCAATATTCACCAGATTTGTAACTCTTGATTTATTGACATCTATTTTCAACTCTTCAATTCCAGGAATATTTCTTGTATTAATATATTCAGTAATTTTTTCAGCTTTTTCAATTAAAGTAGTATAATCTTTCCCTGTAATCTCAATATTTATAGGGTATCCAACCGGTGGACCTGATTGATTTTTTTCAACTGCTATGGATACTCCGGGATATTTGTTTTTTAATACTTGCTGTATCTCTTTTCTAACTTCTCTTGAACTTAATCCTTGTCGATATTTAAAATCTCTAAAAGAGGTAGTTATTTTAGCTCTATTAGGAAGTTCTTGCAATCCTCCTAGTTCTTTATCAGGATTTTCTGTTCCTTCGCCAATTTGTGAAATATTATTTTGGACCATGAAATTATAGCCTGTGTCATCATAATATTTATCTGAGTATATTATAGAATTTATATCTGCCTCAATCAATTTGGCTATTCTATTAGTTTTAGAGATATCTGTACCCTCGGGGTATTCAACATAAACTATTATTTGTCTTGGATCTTCATCTGGAAAAAATTCTATGCTAGTTCTTTGACTGCTAACAGATTTCCCAAAACTCATAAAAGCTAATATTAAACTTATAAACGTTGACAGTATAATTAAATAGGGTCTTTTTCCAACTAATATTATTTTAAGTAACTTTTCATAATTAGCATCAAGAATTGGGAGAAATTTTGATTGAAAACTGTTAGCTAGTTTTCTAAGAAATAACCTGTAAATCCAAAAATTTATTGAAACAAATATAGTAAGAGATCCCAAAAACCTGTAAACTCTACTAGACTCTAAATTATCAATAGTGAAGCCTAATATTAAAAATAAAATTCCAAAAACTCCGAGCATTGTTGTAAGTCTAATAATTCTTTTAACAGGCATGTTGGTATCTTCAATTTTCATAAATCTTGAAACTAATACCGAATTAAAAAAGATAGCTACAAGAAGTGAGGAACACAACACGACTGAAAGAGTAATAGGGAAAAAAACCATAAACTTACCAATTCTTCCAGGCCACAATCCAAGTGGAATAAAAGCAGCAACTGTAGTTGCAGTGGAAATTATTATTGGGAAAGCAATTTCAGAGATACCTTTTTTTGTGGCCTCAATTCTGCTCATGCCTTCTTTTTCCATTAATCTATAAACGTTCTCAACAACAACTACAGCATTATCAACCAACAATCCTAGCCCAAGAATAAGACCAAATAGAATCATAGTATTTAATGTGTTGCCCATGGCACCAAGAATTGCAATTGACATAAACATTGACATTGGAATAGCTATACCAACAAAAAGTGCATTTTTAAAACCTAAGAAAAATAGTAATACTAAAACAACAATAACAACCCCAAATATTATACTATTAATTAAATCTGTGACTTGGTTTTCAGTTAATTCAGATTGGTCGTTTGCTATTGAAACAGTTAGGTTTTTTGGAAAAATATTTTTGATATTTTTCTCTACAATTGAACGTATTTTCTCAACTGCCCGCAGGGTATTTTCTCCTGATCTTTTTTTGACCACTAACATTACAACGGGTTTGCCTTTTTCACGCGCATAAGTTGTAACTTCTTTTTCTTTAAATTTTATTTCGGCTATATCTTTCAGTAAAACTGAGTTATTGTATGAGGATTTAACGACAAAATTTTCAAGGTCAGAGGGAGAGCTTATTTCTCCAATTATTCGAATTGTCTTTCTTTGATCATTGGCCTTTATATTTCCAGCAGAAACGGAAATATTTCCAGCTTGAATAGAATTCATAACGTCATAAAACGAAATTTTAGAAGCCATCATTTTATAAATGTCGACTGCAATTTCAACTTCCTTTTCAAGAGCTCCAGAAATATCAACTTTCTTAATTTCATTTAAATTTTCAATTTCATCTTGTAAAATTTCAGAATATTCTTTAAGCTTTTCAGTAGAATAATCTCCTGAAATATTAATATTCACAATTGGCATTTCTTCTGTAAAAGTCATGTTGAAAACATTAGGGTCAACTTTTACATTGTTAAACATAGGCCAATCTTCACCGGCTACTGCAGATTCAACTTCATCTTTTACTTTAAGTTTAGCTTCAGTATATCCAATTCCGTCATCAAACTCGATTATTATTAAGGATAAATTTTCTTTAGAGGAAGATTTTATTTCAATAATATTATTGACAGATTTAAGCTTATCTTCAAGGGGCTCAGTTATCAACTTTTCAATATCTTCAGCTGTATTGCCAGGGTAAATAGAGCTGACAAATACTATATTTTCTTTAATTTCAGGATATTCTTCTCTAGGCATATTAAAATAAAAATCAATACCTAAAAAAAGAACTAATGCCATTATAACATACATTGTAGTGCTGTTGTTTATTGCCCAAGAGGATGGTGCAAAATCTTTTTCTTTATTCTTCAATTCAGTAATTTTTTAATTGATTATTTTAACTCTAGCTTTATCTACTAATTTTCTAATACCTTCCGAAACTATCATATCTCCTTGATTAATTCCAGAAAGAATTTCAATATTTACTCCATCATTTTTTCCAGTTTTTACAATTGTTTTTGAAACATAGTTTTTATTATTATTTGTAGAAATTTTATATACATATTCTTTGTTATCACTATCAATACTAATAAAGTTTTGATTTACCATCAAAGCAGATGAATTAGAATAATCGTTTATTCTTACTTTGGAGTTTAAATTAGGTTTAATATTCAAATTGTTTTTATCTATATCCATTTCAATTTTGAATGTTCTGTTTATTGGATTTATATAACTGCCCGATTGTCGAACTGTAGTTGTAATTGTTTTGTCAAGCAACGGAAAGTGAACAATAGCTTTATTTCCAGATCTTATAGAAGCTATATATTTTTCAGGAACATTTGATTCAATATATAAATTATCCAGATTTAAAAGCATCATCAAATTAGATCTTCCCGGATAAACTACTTCACCTTTTTTAACTACAACATTATCAATTGTTCCGCTAAAAGGCGCTTCAATTAGTGTTTTTTTGATCTGTTTTTTTAGTTGATTTATACCTTGTTTTTGAGCTTCATACATTGATTTGGTTTCCAAGAATTTAATTTCGCTTCCTATATTTTGATCCCATAATCTTTGTTGTCTTTCAAATGTTGTTTTAGTTAATTCAAATCCAATTTCAAGTTGAAATAATTGTTCTTTTAGCCCGCCATCATCAATTTTTATTAAGGGCTGACCTTTTTTTACTATCTCACCACTTTTTACGTAGATATTTTTAACAATTCCCGAAAATTCTGGATAAATATTGATCAACTCGTTAGAGTTAACACTTCCTTGAACTTGTATGTAATGATCAAATTTAACAGGATTAACTTTAAACGCTTCAACTATTGGTAATTGTGGATTTGTATTTAGTTCCTCCAATTTATTATCAATAATTTGAAGCTTGTTGGAAAAGTCTTGTTGGGCAGCTGCAATTTCTTTCCTTTTAAGTTTTATTTGTTCAACATCGTTTGATTCTAAGATGCTGTTTAGCGTCGAGTTGTTTTCACATGATGAAAGTGAAACGACAAGAAATAGTATAAATATATTTTTCATTTTAAATTTAATTCTGAGTTAAAATAATCTCAAGGTTTGTTTTTTTAGTTATAACTTCAAGCATAGATTGAAGTAATTGATTTTGGATAGAGTAGAGCTGAAGCTGAGCTTGCCTTAAATCTAGACCGGAAATTAATCCCTCTAAAAATTTAATTTGATTTTTCTTTTCAATTTTTTCTGCCAGCCGTAGGCTTTCAACTGAATTATTGTATGAGCTTATAGCATATTGGTATTCACTTTTTGCATTTTCTAATTCAATATAAATTTTCTTTTTTGACTCCAATAAATCAATCTTTGATTTCTCGAACTCGATTCTTGCTTGTTGAGTCTTTGCAGATTTTCTTAAAGAACTAAAAATTGGGACAGCAAGTGATACCCCAGCATAAGAGTAACCATACCATTTTTGATTAGACTTAAAAAATTTAAATGAATCATTATTGCCATCATATCCCCCCTTAATAAAAGCTCTAAGAGTTGGAAGAGCTTTTGACTGTTCTAGTCTTAATAAAGTTTTTTGAGATTCATTATTATTGAAAGCTAATTGGTAATCAATGTTTTTTTCAATTTCAAAATCTTCTAATGAATTTTTTTCAATTATATTTTTAATTGTTAAATCGTGTAGATTATTGGTTAAAACAACTTTTTTTTCAATATCATATCCGATAATTAACTTAAATAAGTTTAAAGATGTTTTATTAACTTTTGAAGCATAATCAAGCGAATTTTTAATTGAACTATATGTAATGCTTAATTGTTCTACGTTTTCTAATTCAGTCAGACCATTGTTATATATCTTTTCAATCTCATTTAAATTATTTTTAACAGCAATTAAATTTTTTTCTAAAAGTTTAATTCTTTCTTGACTAACAAGTGCATTACCATACGCAGAAATAATAGTTTTTTTAACCTCTTGATCAGTTTTTACTTTAGCTTTATTAGCTATATCCATATAAAGTTTAATTGAAGCTAAACCAACAGAATAAGATCCGTCAAATAGTAATTGGGTTAATGTAATTGAACCGTCGATTGTTTGTTTAGTACCAAAGGACAATTCCGCAAATTCACCTTGGTTTCCACCAAAAAATTCAGCGGGAACTAATGAAATGGGCTGTTTAATATTGTTTGAATACTCAATAAAAGAGTTGATTTGAGGAAGGCCAGTAGCAATTGTTTCCCATTTTTTTGCATTAGCAATTTTCAAATCATTTGTAGCATTTTTTGAGAGACTATTATTTATTAATCCAAACTCTATAGCTTCATTTAACGTAAATGAGTCTTGACTTGTAAGATCAGAGCTAAGAAAAATAACAGAAATGAATAGAATTATTTTTTTCATTTATTTTTTTTTATAAAATGATTTAATTTTTTTAATCCCTTTTCAGTGACGATTGCTCTTAAATGATATTCAATAAAATCGTTTTTAAGACTTACAGGATCATATAATTTTGATGGAAAAGTATCTAGATCTCTAATTCCAATTATTCCTTTAAAATATAATCGAGAGATGAAATCAATTTTAATATCCTTTCTAAACAAATCTAGCTTGATTCCATTTTCTAAGCTTTTAGAATTAGTTTTAGTAATAAAATCAAATTGTTTTTTATTTATGTCTTTGTGAATTACTGGATAATATTTTTCAAGTTGATATAAAGGAGAAACACTTTCATTTTTTAAATACTTTATCAAAAACAAATTAATCTCATAAATTTCGCTTATTGGATCTTCTGAAGATTTTTTAATTTCAGTAACACCTTCTGAAATACTTTTGAACATGTAATTGGCAACTGATTTTACTAGTTCAGTTTTATTTTGAAAAAAATTATAGATAGTTTTTTTAGAAATTCCCATTGCGTTTGCAATTTGATCCATAGTCACGCTTTTGAATCCGATAGTCAAGAAAAGTTCTCTTGTTTTTTCTAAAATTAATTCTTTCAAACTATTTTTTTTTGGAATGCAAATATAACTAGGAAACTATTAATACGCAAACGGTTTCCAAAGTTTCTTAAGGATATAAAATCTAAATAATGTATTTTTGACATAAAATTTATATTTTGTTATCAATCAAACTTTATGCCGATCTTATCAATAAAAGTTTAAAGGAATTAACTTTTTCTGAAACCCCTAAATCTTTATATGATCCTATCAAATATATTTTAGAAATCGGAGGTAAAAGAATAAGACCTTATTTGGTTTTAATGTCAACCAATATTTTTGGAAGAGATCCAAAATTATCATTAAACGCTGCATTGTCAGTTGAATGTTTCCATAATTTTACTTTAATGCACGATGACATTATGGATTCAGCAGCTTTAAGAAGAGGTAATGAAACTGTACATTTAAAGTGGGATACAAATCAATCTATACTCTCCGGAGATGCTTTACTAATTTATTCTTATAAATTGTTAGAGAGCTATAGCCCTGTCATTTTTAAAAAATTAAATAATGTTTTAAACACTACAGCTCTTCAGGTTTGTGAAGGTCAACAATTTGATATTGATTTTGAAAAAGATCCAAATGTGACTTTTGATAATTACATTAATATGATTAGATTAAAAACAGCTGTTTTGGTTGGAGCTTCCTTACAAATGGGAGCTATAATTGCTGAAGCCAATGAAAATGATTTAATTGAAATCTATGATTTTGGAGTCAATCTTGGTATAGCTTTTCAGTTACAGGATGATTATTTAGATACTTTTGGAGAAGAATCTTTGGTAGGTAAATCAATTGGTGGAGATATTATTGAAAATAAAAAAACAGCACTATATCATTTATGTTTAGCAAATGCCAACGTTGATCAATCCAAAACATTAGAATCTTTGTTTAGTGAGAAAAATGCAATTGATAAAGTTGATAAAGTAACTCAAATTTTCAAGGATACAAAAGCAGATGTTGATAATTTAAAACTAGTTAAGAACTATACTAGTTTAGCTTTAAACTCTTTAAATAATTTAAGTATTTCACAAGAAAAAAAAGAGGAACTTATTGAGTTTTCTAACTCTTTATTAAATAGAAAACTTTAACTAAGCATGATTGTTTTTTAGGCTTGCCTAAAATATTTTTTTATATTATCTAAAAATATTTATATTTGCATCATGTTAACTTTTTCTGAAGAAAATTATCTAAAATCTATTTTTCATTTGTCCTCTGACTCTGAACTAGGTGTGTCTACAAATTCTATTGCTGATAATTTAAATACAAAAGCATCTTCAGTTACTGAAATGTTAAAAAAATTAGGAGATAAAAATCTAATTGTTTACAAAAAATATCACGGAGCTCAACTTACCGAAAATGGAAGAAAAACTGCTTTGGGCATAATAAGAAAGCATAGACTTTGGGAAGTTTTTTTAGTTGACAAATTAAATTTTAAATGGGATGAGGTACATGATATTGCAGAGCAACTAGAGCATATTCAATCTGAAAAATTAACAAATGAATTAGATAAGTTTTTAGATTTTCCGACAAAAGATCCCCACGGAGATCCAATCCCTAACCCAGCAGGATTTATAAAGTTTACTCCAAAATTAAGATTAAGTGATTTGAATATAGGTGAAACCGGAAAGTTTATTGGTGTAAAAGATTCTTCTACAACATTTTTAAAATATTTAGATAAAAGACAAATTTCGTTGGGGTCAAACATTAAAGTATTACATCAAGAGGAATTTGATCAATCTTTACATGTTGGATTGGATGAAACTAATTTAACTATCTCAATTAAAACAGCTAGTAATTTATACATAACAAAAATTTAACTTTAATGTTTCAAGAAATAATAACATTTTTTCAAAATACTGATCCAGTTTTAGGAGCTTTATATGCTACACTTTTTACTTGGGGTTTGACAGCTTTCGGGGCTTCATTTGTTTTCTTATTTAAAACAATGAATAGAGTTTTTCTGGACGGAATGTTAGGATTTACAGGTGGTGTCATGGTTGCAGCTAGTTTTTGGAGCTTATTAGCTCCAGGAATTGAAATGAGTGAAGGGGAAGGATTTGTAAAAGTTATACCTGCAGCTGTTGGATTTGCTTTAGGAGCTCTTTTTATTTTTGGCTTAGATAAAGTTCTGCCTCACATGCATATTAATTTTAAAGAAGCAGAAGGAATTAAGACTCCATGGCATAGAACTACATTATTAACGTTAGCAATAACTTTACATAACATCCCAGAAGGATTAGCTATCGGAGTTCTTTTTGGAGGTGTTGCCGCTGGAATCCCTGAAGCATCAATTACCGGAGCAGTTGTTTTGGCGATTGGAATAGGCATACAAAATTTTCCTGAAGGGATAGCTGTTTCAATGCCATTAAGACGCCAAGGCATGAGTAGGTGGAAAAGTTTTATGTATGGCCAAGCTTCTGCTGCAGTTGAACCTATAGCTGCTGTAATAGGAGCAGTTGCAGTAACTTTCTTTACTCCAATTCTGCCATATGCTTTAGCTTTTGCTGCGGGTGCTATGATTTTTGTAGTAGTCGAAGAAGTAATTCCAGAAACTCAACTAGATAAAAATACCGATATAGCAACTCTTGGATTTATTGGTGGATTCATTGTAATGATGATTTTAGATGTTGCTTTAGGATAATTTTTTTCAATAACCTTTTCTTTTTTTATTAAACATGAAATATTTTTTTCTGCTTTTCCCTTTTATTATAAGCGCTCAATTAACTAATATAAGTGGATTTGTAAAGTCAGAATCTGGTAATCTCGGTTATGCAAGTGTTAGCCTCTTAAACTCCCAAAATGGAGTTATTGCCAATGATGATGGTTATTTTGAAATTGATATTGATTTGTCAAAACACAATGATCTTCTTATTTCATACATAGGTCATGTATCAAAAAAAATATCATTAAAAAAAAATAATTTAAACCTTAATAATATAATTGTTTTCCTAGATGAAGACATTAATGGTTTAAACGAAATTGTAGTTACTGGAACACTTAAAGATGAATATGTTACGGAATCTCCTGTCAAGGTAAATGTATTAACTGCAAAAAAAATTAATTCCTTTTTACCCTCTGCTGGAACCAATCTTACAAAAATTATTCAACTAGTAAACGGTGCTCAAGAAGTTGTTGCTTGCGGAGTATGTTACACTAATTCAATTAGTATTAATGGATTAGAAGGACCATACACATCTGTTTTAATGGATGGTATCCCGATGTATGGAAATTTAGCCTCTATATATGGTTTAAATGGGATTCCTAATATGTTAATAGACAGGCTAGAAATTGTCAAAGGACCTAGTAGTACATTATACGGATCTGAAGCCGTTGCAGGTGTAATAAACATAATAACAAAAGATCCTGAAAATCAACCCTTATTTTCTTTAGATATCCAAGGAACTTCTCACAATGAGAGTTTTATTAATATGGCTTTAACCCCAAAAATTGGAAAAACAACAGGATATTTTGGAGTAAATTGGGATCGTAAAAACCATTATGATGATATTAATAATGATGGGTTTGGCGACGATATTAATTTAGACAGAATTTCCGTTTTTAATAAATGGAATATCCATAGAAAATCAAATAAACAATTTACAATTTCTTCAAGATATTATTTTGAGGACAGAAGAAACGGAGTTGAAGAGTTTTTAAAAAATAGAAATTATAAAAACTTAAGAGGATCTGAAAATATTTATGGAGAAAGCATTTATACTTATAGATTCGAACTATTTGGGAAGTATGAATTTGATTTAATTGAAGATTTTGAAGTTAATTATTCCTATTCAACTCACAATCAAAACAGCTATTACGGTTCAGACTATTATGTAGCTAATCAAGATATATTTTTCTCACAATTTACTCTTAACAAGAAATATAAAAAACACGATTTTTTATATGGATTATCAATAAAAAATAATTTATATGACGATAATACTATTGCTACTGAAAAAGTAGTTAATGGAAAAACAAGAAATAATGCTTCTAATCAGTTTGTGCCTGGTTTGCTAGTTCAAGATCAATTCAAACCCTCTGAGAAAATATCTTTAATTGGGGGATTAAGATTAGATCATTTTAAAGATCATGGTTTGATTTTTGCTCCAAGTTTTCATATTAAATATAATCCAGGAGAATGGTTGGCTTTTAGATTAAATGCTGGTACAGGTTTTAGATTAGTTAATTTATTTGCTGAAGATCATGCATTTGTTACAGGGCAAAGAGAAGTTAAAATATTAGAAGAACTACAGCCAGAAAAATCTAAAAGTTTGATTCTAAATACAAACTATATTTATACTGGATTTAATGGCTCAGGAAATTTTGATATAGATTTGTTTTACACACATTTTTCAAATAAAATTATTCCTAATTATGATAATCAAAAGTATATTATTTATCAAAATTCAGAAGGCTATTCATATTCAAAAGGAGTTAGCGGAGCTTGGAATCATTCATTTTTAAATGGAATGGCTTTTGCGCTGAATTTTAACCATCAAGTTGTAAAGTACACTAAATATAATAATAATATAAGGACACTGTTAGACATGGAGCATTCTCCAAGGTGGACAGCAGGATTAAATATTAAATTTCCTATCAACAGAAATTGGTTTTTAAATACTTCTTCAAACTATGTGGGTGTAATGCAATTGCCAAAAGTTTTTGATATGGGGACTAATGGACAAATAAGTGAAATTGCAAGACCTGAAAAGAGTAAACCATTTAGCCTTCATAACATAAATATAAATGGAAAATTGAGTAATAAAAATGAAGTGTATTTGGGAGTTTTAAATATTTTTAATTTTAGGCAAAAAGAGTCTCCACTTGTTGCTTTCAATGATCCAAATTATAATAAAGGATTTAGTCCTTTTTTTGATACATCTTACGCATATGCTCCAAATCACGGAATTGAATTTTTTGTTGGATACAAGTTTTATTTAATTAAGTAATTTAATCACAACCACAATTTCCGTTACCGCATCCTTTTTCAGGTTTTTCAAAAAAGAATTTATTTAATAAATACCCAATTGAGATTAAAATTGCCAGTACGGTAAGTATTCCTTGTATCATGATTATGAAATAATTTGATAAACTAAAAGAGCACTAAAATAAGCTATTAGCGTCATTATTATTAATTGTAATATGGGCCATTTCCAGCTATTGGTTTCTTTTTTCACAATAGCTAAAGTACTCATGCATTGCATCGCAAAAGCATAAAAAATCATTAAAGATATTCCTGAGGCTAGTCCAAACAAAGGTTGCCCGTCTTCTCGAACTTCATTAGCCATTCTTTCTTTGATTGTATCTTCTTGATCACCTTGCACACTATATATAGTAGCTAAAGTTCCTACAAAAACTTCCCTGGCCGCAAATGATGTGACAATTGCTATCCCAATTTTCCAATCATAACCAAGTGGACTTATAAGTGGTTCTATGCTTTTACCCATTGCACCAAGTAATGAATGTTCTAACTTATGTGAACTTAAGTTATTTTCAAATTCTTCTATTGAGTTGTAGTTTTCTGCGATTACTATTTTCTCTGCATTGTTAAATTGATCTCCAATTCCTACAGACGCAAGCCCCCACAATAGTATAGATATAGCCATAATAATTTTACCCGCTTCAAAAACAAATGATTTAGTTTTTTCAAAAACTGTAAATAAAACGTTTCTCAAAAGAGGGAATTTATAATTAGGCATTTCAACAACAAAAAATGTTTTAGATCTAATTTCCAGAATTTTATTTAAAATTTTTGCTGAAAAAATTGCAGCAAAAAATCCTAATAAATAAAGGCCCATAAGAGTTAATCCTTGAGCATTTACACCCAAAAATCTTTCATTTGGAATAACTAAGGATATTAATATTAGATATACTGGAAGTCTTGCAGAACAAGTTGTAAAAGGAGTTACCAAAATAGTAATAAGCCTTTCTTTCCAATTTTCTATATTACGAGTTGCCATAATAGCTGGTATGGCACAAGCTGTTCCAGAAATTAAAGGAACAATGCTTTTCCCGCTAAGACCATATTTTCTCATAACCCTGTCCATTAGAAAAACAACTCGACTCATATAGCCCGTTTCTTCAAGAATTGAAATAAATAAAAATAAGAATGCAATTTGAGGAATAAATATTACGATTCCTCCAACTCCAGGAATAATTCCCTCAGAAAGTAAATTTGTAAATATTCCCTCAGGTAGCGTATCTTTTATTACTGAACTTAATTTACTAAAAGTACTGTCAATGGCTTCCATTGGATAGCTACTCCAATCAAAAATAGCTTGAAAAATGGTTAATAATATTAAAAAGAAAATAGCATAACCCCAAAATTTATGAATTAATATTTTATCTAATCTAGAACCAAAATCACTTGCTAACTCTGGGTCATGAACGTATGATTCTTTTAATACATTATTTATAAACTGATACCTTTTAATAGTTTCTTTTTGTTGCAGTCTTTTTAAATAAGAAACAGATTTTGTTTGAAAAGTTGAAGAGTCTTTTACGATTTCTCTATCTAAATTCCCAAAATTTACGTCTTGAGTTATAACTAGCCAAAGTTTATAAATTGATTGATCTGGAAAAGTTTTTTTTAAGCTTTCAAAATATTCTGAATCAATATTTATTATATCTAAACATTGTTTTGTTTCTAGTTTTTGATAGTTAGTTATTACAGTTTTGAGTTCGCTTAGTCCCTTTTTTTCTCTTGAACTGTACATTATTACTTTCGTTCCAAGATGCATTTCTAAAACTTCAGCATTTATAGAAATTCCTTTTCTTTTCATTACATCAGACATGTTAATTACAAGAACTGAAGGAATGTTAAGGTCTTTGATTTGAGTGAAGAGTAGTAGGTTTCTTTTTAAATTTTCAACGTCGGAAATTACTACTGCAACATCTGGAAAATCTTTGTCGTTTTTATTTAATAACAATTCGATTACAACACTTTCGTCAAGTGAAGACGCATTTAAGCTGTATGTTCCGGGAAGATCAAGTATGTGTGCTTTAACTCCTCTTTCCAATCTGCAAATACCTTCCTTTTTCTCAACAGTTATTCCAGGATAATTTCCAACTTTTTGACTTAAGCCTGTTAAATCGTTAAAAACTGATGATTTTCCTGTATTTGGATTTCCGATTAGAGCAACAGTTAATCTTTTACTCATCAGTTAAATTTTTAATAATAATATAGTTAGCAGTTTCTCGTCTTATAGCCAATCTGGTCCCATTAACATCTAAGTACATTGGATCTTTGAACGGAGCCAGTTGTAAAAGCTTAATTGTATTTCCAGGGAGACAGCCCATTTCAATTAATTTTAATGGAATATTATCTGTTATGATATCTTCAATAATTCCTGATTCTCCTTTTTTTAGATCGTTTAAAGTCAATATTCTTTATTTAGAATGATTTTAAAGAAGCAAAAGTAAACTATTTTTTATTTATTAATCTAAGTAAGATTGCTTTAAAATTTTTACATCATTAATTAATTTGTTCATTTCTTCTTCATTTGTTCCATCATAAAATCCACGAATCCTACTTTCTTTGTCAATTAGGACAAAATTTTCTGTATGAATCATGTCGTATTTCCCACCATCTCCATCGCTTTTTGCTACCAGAAAAGATTTTCTAGCAAGTTCGTAAATATCTTTTTTACTTCCAGTAAATAAATTCCATTTGGAGTCATCAACTCCCTTAATATCAGCATAGGATCTTAACACATCAACTGAATCGACATTTGGTGTTACGGAGAATGAAACTAATAAAACATCAGTTTGATTTTTTAACTTATCTTGTAAATAGACCATGTTTTCAGTCATTATTGGACATATGTCAGGACATGTAGTAAAAAAAAAGTCTGCTATATAAATTTTATCTTGATAAAATTGTTGTGAAACTAATTTTCCATTTTGATTTGTAAGCAAAAAATCATTGATTTTATGATATTTTTTAATGTATCGAATATCTTCTTCAACCAACTCTTCGGATACCATTGAAGGGCTATAAATTGGTAAAGTTACTTTAGGCTGTAGAACAAAATAAAATGTTGTTATTACAATAACTGAAAAAAGACTCATTATTAAAATAATAGGTCCATATCTTTTAAAAAACTTTTTGGAATCAGTTGATATTTTCAAAATAATTGTTTTAAGAATTCATTAAATCTTCAATTTCTTCAACTTCAATTGGAATGTTTTTCATTAAGTTGATAGGTTCTGAATTTTCTTGAACAACGACATCATCTTCAAGTCTTATGCCAAAATTTTCCTCGGGAAGATAAATCCCTGGCTCAACGGTAAAAACCATATTTTTAGTTATCGGACAACTCAAATCACCGTAGTCATGAGTGTCAAGTCCTAAATTATGAGAAACTCCATGTGTAAAATATTTTTTAAAAGCAGGATTTTCTTTGGTTTGATTTTGAATATCACTTTTTGATAAAAGACCTAATTTTAATAGTTCAGAGCTCATAATCTTACCAACTTCTTCGTAGTGATCCTTCCACATTAATCCTGGTTTTAATAATTTGGTTGCTTCGTTTTTTACATGTAGAACAGAATTATATATTGATTTTTGCCTTTCAGAAAATCTTCCAGAGATTGGAATTGTTCTAGTCATATCACTTGAATAATTTGCATATTCAGCTCCCACATCTAAAAGCAAAACATCACCCTCTAAACATTGGTTGTTGTTTTCTATGTAATGTAATATAGTTGAGTTTTTTCCTGATGCAATTATTGGAGAGTATGCAAATTTTTTAGATCTATTTTTTATAAATTCGTGAGAAAATTCTGCTTCAATTTCATATTCCCAAACACCAGGTTTTACAAAGTTTAAAATTCTTCTAAATCCCTTTTCAGTAATATCACAAGCTTTTTGAATTAATTCAATTTCAATTGGACTTTTAACAGATCTTAATTTTTGAAGTATTGAGTTGCTTCCCTTGCAATCTTTGTTGGGATATTCTTTTTTAAGCCAATCATTAAATCGTTTTTCTCTAGTTTCAGTTTCTACTTTTGCTCTGTAATGTTCATTTTTATTTAAATATAAAATTTTAACATTTTGCATTATTTTTTTTACAACAACTTCAAGTTGATCTAACCAATACACAGTTTTAACACCTGAAATCATATAAGCTTTTTCTTTATTTAATCTTTCACCCTCCCAATGAGTCAAAAGGTCATTAGGTTTAGTAAGAAATAAAACTTCTTCATAATTTGAATCATTATTTTTATAAATAAGTAAAACTGTTTCTTCCTGATTTATACCACTTAAATAAAATAAATCACGATGCTGTTCAAAAGGTAAAGTAGTGTCTGCACTAACCGGATAGCAATCGTTAGAATTAAAAAAAGCTATACTATTATCTAGCATGTTTTCTATAAAATGTCCTCTGTTTTTGGCAAATAAAGTATTAGATATTGGAAAATATTTCATAGTTATATTTAAAATTCAAAAATAGTATATTTAATGTATAACAAACATTGAACTAAACATTAATTATTTATAATGAAATACTTATCGTCGATATTATTATTAATATTATATACATCAGGATTTTCTCAAGTGTCTACAAGTTCTGATAATGTGTTAAAAAGCTTGAAGATGCAAAACGAATTAATTGAAAATTCGTTAGTAAAGAATCTAGAGTTTAAAAATATTGGACCTAGTGTAATGAGTGGAAGGGTCACTGACATTGAAGTAAACCCTAACAATCCGTCCGAATTTTATGTTGCTTATGCTTCAGGAGGGCTTTGGCATACCGTTAACAACGGTAACACATTTAGTCCCATAATGGATAATTCTGACACTCAAAATATAGGTGATTTTGATATAGATTGGAACACCAGATTAATAATTGTTGGTACAGGTGAGAATAATTCATCAAGATCTTCATATGCTGGTATTGGAATTTTAAAATCTAATGATAACGGTAAAACCTGGACAAATATTGGTTTAAATGATTCTCATCATATTGGAAAAGTTGTAATAAATCCTAGTAATCCAAATGAAATAGTTGTTGCTGCTTTAGGACATTTGTACTCAAAAAATAAAGAAAGGGGGATATTTAAGACTATTGATGGAGGTGTGACTTGGAAAAACACTTTATACTTAGATCAGAGCACAGGTATAATTGATTTGGATATTACTCCAAATAATTTTAAGATTCAATTTGCATCTTCTTGGCAAAAATCAAGAAAAGCTTGGAATTTTAATGGAAATGGTGAAAAGTCAGGGATTTATAAATCTGTAGATTCAGGAAATACATGGAATTTAGTTTCTACCGCAAAAAGTGGATTCCCAAAAGGAGTTGGAGTTGGAAGAATTGGATTAGCTGTTTATGATAGTAATACTATTTATGCTGTTGTTGATAATCAATTTAGACGTCCTAATAATAAAGAATCAGTAGATAAATTTGAACTAACAAAGGATTATTTTGAATCGATTTCTAAAGAAGAATTATTAAAAACAGATGATTTAAAATTGAATAAATTTCTTAAATCAAATAATTTTCCTAAAAAGTATAACTCAAAAAAGATCAAAGAATTAGCAGAGTCTGGTTTAATAAACCCATCTGATTTAAAACTTTATTTAGAAGATGCCAACACGGTAATGTTTGAAACTCCAATTATTGGAGCTCAAGTTTTTAGAAGTGATGATGGGGGGTTGAACTGGACTTTGAAAAATTCGTATTATTTAGATAGACTATATAATACTTATGGATATTATTTTGGAAAAGTACATGTTTCTCCGCTTAATAAGGATCATATTTATATATATGGAGTCCCTTTTATAAAATCTGTTGACGGCGGTGTCACTTATAAATCAATTGATTACTCTAATGTTCATGTAGATCATCATGATTTATGGATAAATCCCAAAAACCCTAATCATCTAATAAACGGGAACGATGGAGGTGTTAATATTAGTTACGACAACGGCGAAAATTGGTTAAAATTAAATCAACCAAGTGTCGGACAATTTTATACTATCAATGTAGATAATGAAGTACCGTATAATGTTTATGGAGGCCTTCAAGACAATGGAGTATGGATGGCAAATAGTAATTCTGTAGAAAGCTTAAGATGGCATCAAACTGGACAAAACAATTGGAGATCTATTATGGGAGGTGACGGTATGCAGGTTCAAATTGATAATAGAGATTCTAATATTATATACACAGGGTCTCAGTTCGGAGTTTATTACAGAATTGACAAATCTAAAAGAACATACATAAAACCTAAACACGACTTGGGTGAGTCGCCTCTTAGATTTAATTGGCAAACTCCTATTTTGCTCTCTTCACACAATCAAGACATATTGTATTTGGGGAGTAATAAACTTCATACTTCTTACAATAGAGGGGATAAATGGTCTTTTAAATCTAAGGATTTAACAAATGGAATTAAAAAAGGGAATGTTCCCTATGGCACATTGTCATCAATTGATGAATCGATTTTTAAATTTGGAAAACTAGTTACTGGATCCGATGATGGCTTAGTTCAATTATCATCAGACGGTGGGAATAATTGGAAAATTATTTCTAATGACTTACCTAAAAATTTGTGGGTTAGCAGAGTAGTTTTTTCAAAGCATAAAGAAAACAGGATTTATGTCACTTTAAACGGATATAGATTTGATGATTTTAAACCTTATGTTTTTGTAACTGAAGATAATGGCGAAAACTGGAAATCTTTACATTCAAAGTTGCCAATTTCATCTGTTAATGTAATAAAAGAGGATCCATATTACGAAGACTTACTTTATCTAGGAACTGATAATGGTTTATACATGAGTTTTGATAAAGGATCGAGTTGGAATTCTTTTAAACAAGGTTTGCAAAAAGTAGCTACACATGATTTAGTTATTCAAAAAAGAGCAAAAGATTTATTAATCGCTACACATGGAAGATCAATTTATAAAATGGATTTGTCTATTATTTATTCTTTTCTTGAAAAGAGAAATTTAAAACAAAATCATTATATAATTCCAAACGATATTAATTTTTCGTCAAGATGGGGAAAAAGAACATACAATTGGTCGGAGTTTAATTTGCCTGGCCATTACTTTAATTTATATTCTATCAAAGATCAATCCCTAACTATGAAACTTTTAGACAGTGATAAAAGTTTAATTTATAAAATGAAATTAATCTTAGAAGAGGGCTTTCAAAAAGTAGAATTACCGATGGTATATCCAAATAAAAAAATGGCCAAAAAAAATAAAGTTGAAAAATCAGCTAATGGAGAATTTTATTTGAAAAAGGGACAATATGAAATAGTAATAGACGATGTTTCAGAAAAGTTTGATATAAAATAAATGTTAAGTTTTTATTGCCTTGTATCGGCTCATAGGTTAATTTTGTTTTGTAATTATTTATAATTCATTAATGAGTAACGTAATTCAAGCTTCAATAATTAAAAAAATAGCAATGGCTGTTTCAGGGCTTTTTTTAATTATTTTCCTATTTCAACATTTTATTATCAATATTACCTCTGTTTTTAGTGAATCAATTTTTAATCAATTTTCACACTTTATGGGATCAAATTTTGTTGTACAATTTATCGCACAACCAATTTTAATTTTTGGAGTAATTTTTCATTTTGTTATGGGGTTTGTTTTAGATTTCCAAAATAGATCTTCAAGAAAAATAAAGTATGTAAAGTATAAGGGTTCAAGTAATGCAAGTTGGATGTCTAGAAATATGATTATTTCTGGGGCTGTAGTCTTATCATTTTTAATTTTACATTTTTATGATTTTTGGATTCCAGAAATGAATTATAAGTATGTAGAGTTTTTGCCTGATGATCCAAATAGATATTATGATGAACTCTCTCACAAATTTGAAGATTTGGTGAAAGTTGTCTTATACGTTATTTCTTTTGGATTCTTATCTCTTCACCTTTTGCACGGTTTTTCTTCTGCTTTTCAGTCAATGGGCATCAATAATAAATATAATTATATAGTTAAAACTTTTACTATTGTGTATGCAATAGGAATTCCACTAGGATTTAGTTTTATTGCAATTTTCCATTATTTAAATCATTAGGATATGTCCAAAGTAAACGCTAAAATTCCTGAAGGTCCAATCTCAAAAAAATGGACAAACCATAAGAACAATATACGTTTAGTAAGTCCTGCTAATAAAAGACAAATAGATGTAATTGTCGTTGGAACTGGCTTAGCTGGAGGTTCTGCTGCTGCTACTTTAGCTGAATTAGGCTACAATGTTAAAGCGTTTTGTTTTCAAGATTCGCCTCGAAGAGCTCATTCAATTGCAGCTCAAGGAGGAATTAATGCTGCAAAAAATTATCAGGGTGACGGAGATTCAATTCACAGGCTTTTTTATGATACTGTCAAGGGAGGAGATTATAGATCAAGAGAAGCAAATGTATATAGATTAGCTGAAGTATCAGCAAATATTATAGACCAGTGTGTAGCTCAAGGTGTCCCTTTTGCTAGAGACTACGGAGGACTCTTAGATAATAGATCGTTTGGAGGAGTTTTGGTTTCAAGGACATTTTACGCTAAAGGACAAACAGGTCAACAATTATTACTTGGAGCTTATTCTGCTATGAATAGACAAGTTGCCAGAGGAAAAATCCAAATGTTTAATAGACATGAAATGATGGATCTAGTTAAAGTAGATGGTAAAGCCAGAGGAATTATTACTAGAAATCTGATCAACGGAGAAATTGAAAGACACTCAGCTCATGCTGTAGTTATAGCTTCAGGAGGTTATGGAAACTTATTTTATTTATCAACAAATGCAATGGGAAGTAATGTTTCTGCTTCATGGAAAATACATAAAAAAGGTGCGTATTTTGCCAATCCATGTTTTACTCAAATTCACCCTACTTGTATTCCTGTTTCTGGAGATCATCAATCAAAATTAACTTTGATGTCAGAGTCTCTTAGAAATGATGGTAGAATCTGGGTCCCAAAATCAAAAAGTGATTCAGTTGCCATTAGAGAAGGAAGGTTAAAACCAGTAGATTTAACTGAGGATAAGAGAGACTATTATTTGGAAAGAAGATATCCTGCCTTTGGAAATTTGGTTCCACGAGATGTAGCTTCTAGAGCTGCAAAAGAAAGATGTGATTCAGGTTTTGGAATAAATAAAACTGGTGAAGCTGTGTTTTTAGACTTTGCCTCCGCTATATTAAGATACGGAAAAGAAAAAGCTCATTTAAAAGGATTAGATGAAGATAATTTAAGTTTAGTTAAAGATTTAGGAAAAGAGGTGATAAAATCAAAATACGGAAACTTATTTCAGATGTACGAAAAGATAGTTGATCAAAATCCGTATGAAACTCCAATGATGATTTATCCTGCAGTTCATTACACTATGGGGGGTGTTTGGGTTGATTATAATTTAATGACCACAATTCCAGGATGTTTTGCAATTGGGGAAGCTAATTTTTCTGATCATGGAGCTAATCGACTGGGAGCCTCTGCGCTTATGCAAGGATTAGCAGATGGATATTTTGTTCTACCATACACAATAGGAGATTATTTAGCTGATGATATTAGGACTGGTTCAATTTCTACAGATTGTAAAGAATTTGAAGAAGCCGAAAAAGCTGTTAAAAATAAAATAGAATTATTGATCAATAATAATGGCGATAAAAGTGTAGATTATTTTCATAAAAAATTAGGTAAAATTATTTGGAATAAATGCGGAATGTCTAGAAATGAGAAAGAACTAAAAGAAGCTATCAAAGAAATTCAATTGCTTAGAAAAGATTTTTATAAAAATGTTTCTATACCTGGTTCTAAAGATTCTTTTAACGAACCTTTAGCAAAAGCAGTTAGGGTTTCAGACTTTCTTGAATTAGGAGAATTGTTTGCTAAAGACGCTTTAGAAAGATCGGAGTCATGTGGAGGACACTTTAGGGAAGAATCTCAAACTAAAGAGGGGGAAGCTTTAAGAGATGACAAAAACTTTACTTTTGTTTCTGCCTGGGAAAATAAAGGGGAACCTTCAGAAGCTGTTTTACATAAAGAAGATTTGATTTATGAAAATATAGAACTAAAAACTAGATCTTATAAATAGGATGAAACTTAAATTAAAAATTTGGCGTCAAAAAAACTCTAACGATAAAGGTAAAATTGTTTCTTATGACATAGAAAATATTTCACCTGACATGTCATTTTTAGAAATGATGGATGTTCTCAACGAACAATTGACATCTAAAGGAATTGATCCTGTAGCATTTGATCATGATTGTAGAGAAGGAATATGCGGTTCTTGCTCTATGTTTATTAATGGGGAAGCGCATGGACCAGACAGACTCGTAACAACATGTCAGTTACACATGAGAAAATTTAAAGATGGAGACACAATCCATATAGAACCATTTAGAGCAAATTCTTTTCCAGTTATTAAAGATTTAGTTGTAGATCGTTCATCATTTGATAGAATTCAACATGCTGGAGGCTATATTTCCATAAACACATCAGGAAATACTCAAGATGCTAATGCTATTCCAATAGAAAAAAATAGTGCTGATAAAGCATTTGATGCGGCTACTTGTATTGGATGTGGAGCTTGTGTAGCTACTTGTAAAAATTCAAGCGCAATGTTATTTGTTTCGGCTAAAGTATCTCAGTTTTCTCTTCTTCCCCAAGGAAAAGTAGAGGCTAATGATAGAGTTTTAAATATGGTAAAACAAATGGATGAAGAAGGGTTTGGCAACTGCACAAACACTGGTGCGTGCGAAGTAGAATGCCCTAAAGGAATTTCACTGGAAAATATTGCAAGAATGAACAGAGATTTCTTGAAAGCTAAAATTTCCTCTTAAATCTAAAGATTTATTTTTTTAATATAAGAAAATAATCATCCATTACATTTCCCATTAGAATTAGATTTCCAAAAGGTGCGGCAACTGTAGATCCAGACATAGCTTTACCTTTTTCTAAATATATGTTTTCTTTAATGTAATTGTTCTTTTCAATGTATTTAATAGAAATAATTTCTGAGGGTGCAAACTCGTTATTACCTTTTGAATATGAATTAAAATGAAGAAGATTTGGATGAGCTCCTATCCAAAGCGTATTGTCTAAATCAAATTCAATATTATCCACACCTGTTCCACAGTAAATATTTTCAACAAAGGATAAAGAATTATCATTATTTTTTTTAAATACTTTTATATAAAATTTTCTAGGGGAAGCCACAAAAATTAAATCTTTGTTTGAATTATAATTAATCCCATTAGCAAATGATATTCCATTTGCAACTTCTTTGAATTTTAATCCATCAAAAAAAACAACATTTGAAATAGGGAGTCCTAAATAATCTTCAGCTAAACGTAATATTCCATATTTGTATTTGTGATCGTTAGTAAAATACAGACTATTTTCATTAATTAAAACAACATCGTTAGGACTTAAAATCATCGGATTATCAAGCGTTTTTGAATGAGTGAGTTTAGTTCCAATTAATTTAAAAATTTCTATGTATTCTTTTTCAATGGTATGATTCACAACAGCAATAGTAGTAATGCTGTCTGTTTTGAAAATTGAAATTCCATGAGGAGCAAATGGTTTATTAAAATCTTTTGTTAGAAGAACAGGTTTTGATTCAATTTTTTTTAAGTCAATATAATATAGGCCTCCTTCTTCTTGTTCATTTGCGGGAAAAGTTTTTCTTTTTGTTGAAGATACTATAGCAAAACTATCAATGTGATTTATTGTAATGTCTTCTGCTCCAACAATATTTATTTTAGTTAAAACCTCTCCTTCAAACTTATTTTCAATTATTCTAAAATAACCTGTACTCCAAAAAATATTAAATATATATAGCCCAAGAATAACTAAAATTAAGATTGAAATTTTTTTCATTCAACGACAATTTTTTCTTCAAGGATCCAATTTGCTCTAATTATAAATTCTTCTTTGAAGTGAAACACCTTTTCAGGCTGTATTCTATTTAAAAAGTTTCCAGTATCCCAAATTTTATTTTTGTTTTTATCAAAAATGACTTTCACAAAATAATTAGCGGGCTTTAAATACTCGAAAATACAAGGATCATTATAAGAGTTTAATATTTTTTTTCTAATTACTTCATCTTTATTGTTGGTTAAATGAATTATTATGGGATATTCTTTAACATTACTAATTCCAAGCTTTAATGTTCCGTAATCTGATCTGCTTTTAGTCTTAAACTTATAACTTATTGTATCGTTTGTAGTTTCTAAAAAATCAGTGAAAGCATCTGGATATAGGTTAACGATATAACTGTCATTTGGTAATAATTCAAAATCAAAATTTATATCAAACTTGTTTTTATCTAATTTAGTTGTAAAAGGAATTAAAAGAGAATCTTTATTTAAAATATTAATTTGGTCTTTATTTATATTAGTTATAGGAATATTACTATATATTTTAAATTTTTCATTGAGCTCTAAAACTGATTTTGTTGACGGATTAAGCACTAAAGAGTCTTTTTCCATTTCTTTAAACTTCAATGTAAACTTTTCTTCATAAGCTGGCGATTTGACAATAAATTTCAAAGAATCGTATTCTTTATTTTTAAACCAATAATTTAAAGTATCAGAATCTCTATTTTTAGTTATAACGGATTCTATTTTTTTTTGGTCAATTAATTCTATTTCAACATCCTTATAATTTCCTTTAAACCCAAATCCTATTCTGTTTTCTGTTTCTAAAAAAGGTTTAAAACTTTTAAAAGGAATTCTTTCTTTAAATAATTTTATTTTGATACTGTCCTTAATAGGCAAATCAATGAATTCATCAACAAATCCAATTTTTTCAAATTCAGGATCAAATTTATAATTACTGTTTTCATCCTTTATTGCTAACAATAAATATTTTCCTTTTTTTAAATTGGTCATTTTAAAGCTGGTTGAGTCAAGGGAACTCCCTACATAATTTGGCAAACCATTATATATTATGGAATCATTATAATTTTCATTTATTGGATATAAAAAAGTTGAAATAAAATCGTCAGATTTTCTTTTAAAAGAACTTGTAATATTTCCTGAAATATATAGCGAATCAATATATTCACCGGTCGAAAAAGCGTAACTAAAAAAAGGAAGTTTATTCTCTTCATTATTATCTACCACACTTTGACCAAAATTAAAAACATATGTACTGTTTTCGTCAAGTTTTTCTTTAATGTCAATTTGAATATATTTTGACGCCCCAGACTGAGGGCTAATTGAATAAAAACTTTTGTCAAGAGGAGGAGAAACAACAAGTTGTTTTCTAAAGTCTTTGAGTTTTATGTATTCGTTAAAATAAAGCCTAATCCTATCATCATTAAAATAAACTGAATTCTCTGCTGGCTCAGCATTTAAAAGAATTGGGGGATCTTCATCCTCAGGCCCTCCATCTGGAATTCCTCTTTTAGCACAATTAATTAATGATGAACAAATTATAACCAGAAAAATTAATTTTATTTTTTTCATCACTTGTAATAGATAAGCAAAATAACAATTATTTTTTCTATTTCTATTTTAATTGAATAAATAGAATTTATATAAAATTTAACTCTTATTTTTGTATGATGAGCAAAGAAGATATATTTAAAAAAGTAATTTCTCACGCAAAAGAATATGGATTTGTTTTTCAGTCTAGCGAAATCTATGACGGATTGAGTGCGGTTTATGACTATGGCCAAAATGGAACAGATCTTAAAAATAATATTAAGAATTATTGGTTAAAGGCAATGGTTCAGTTAAATGACAATATAGTTAATATAGATTCGGCTATTTTAATGCACCCTAAAATATGGAAAGCCTCTGGTCACGTAGACGCATTTAATGACCCTTTAATTGATAATAAAGATTCAAAAAAAAGATATAGAGCTGATGTTCTAATTGAAGAATACCTTTCTAAAATTGAGAACAAAGTTCAAAAAGAAATTTCAAAAGCAAAAAAAAGGTTTGGTGAAAATTTTGATCAAAAACAGTTTGTTTCTACAAATCCAAGAGTTTTAAATTATAAAAATAAGATCGCAGAAGTCACTACAATTTTCACTAAATCTTTAGAAAATGATGACCTTAAAGCTTTAAAAAAGCTAATAGAAGATTTAGAAATAGCATGTCCTGTCTCAGGGTCTAAAAATTGGACGGAGGTAAAACAATTCAACTTAATGTTTGGAACTAAGCTAGGAGCATCTACTGAAAACGCTATGGATCTTTATCTAAGACCTGAGACCGCTCAAGGGATTTTCGTTAATTTTTTAAACGTTCAAAAAACTAGTAGATTAAAAATTCCTTTTGGAATAGCGCAAATAGGTAAAGCATTTAGAAATGAAATTGTTGCAAGACAATTTATTTTCAGAATGAGAGAGTTTGAACAGATGGAAATGCAGTTTTTTATTAAACCAGGCACTCAAAAGGAATGGTACACTAAATGGAAAGAAAATAGACTGGCATGGCACCTTTCACTAGGCTTAGGAGAAGATAATTACAGGTTTCACGACCATGATAAGCTTGCTCATTATGCCGACGCAGCATGTGATATTGAATTTAATTTTCCATTTGGGTTTAAAGAATTAGAGGGCATTCATTCCAGAACTGACTTTGACCTTTCTAGCCATGAAAAATTTTCATCAAAAAAAATAAAATATTTTGATACAATTGATAATGAAAGTTACACCCCATATGTTTTAGAAACATCGATAGGTTTAGATAGAATGTTTTTAGCAGTTTTTTCAAAATCTTTAACTGAAGAAAAACTTGATGATGGATCCCTAAGGACTGTTTTAAAATTCCCTAAAATTCTCGCTCCTAAAAAAGTTGCAGTTCTTCCTCTTTTAAAAAAAGACGGTCTTCCTGAACTATCAAAAAAAATATTAGAAGAATTTAAATGGGATTATAATTCTGTTTATGATGAAAAAGATGCTATTGGGAGAAGATACAGAAGGCAAGACGCTTTAGGCACCCCATTTTGTTTGACTGTAGATCATCAATCACTTGAAGACGGAACAATAACTATAAGAGATAGAGATACAATGAAACAACAAAGGTTAACTGTCCAACAAATAAAAAATAAAATCTCCTCTGAACTTGATTTAAAATCATGGTTAACGTTCTAGAATGAAAGTTATTTCTTACAATGTTAATGGTATTAGAGCTGCAATAAAAAAGGGATTTGTTGATTGGCTAAAAAATTCAGAATGTGATGTAATTTGTTTGCAAGAAATAAAAGCAAATAAGGAACAATTTGATTTAAATCTTTTTTCAGAAATTGGATATAGTTATAATTACTGGTTTTCTGCACAAAAAAAAGGATACAGTGGTGTAGCTATTTTGTCTAAACATAAGCCTAAACATATCGAATTTGGAACAGGAATTAATCACATGGATTTTGAGGGAAGAAATCTTAGAATTGATTTTGATGAAATCTCAATTATGAGTCTTTATCTTCCGTCAGGGTCTAATATTCAAAGACTTGATTATAAATTCCAATACATGAAAGAATTTAAGGAATATGTGCTAAATCTTAAAGACGATATCCCAAACCTTGTTATATGTGGAGATTATAATATTTGTCATAAAGCTATTGATATTCATGATCCTATTAGAAACGCAAAAGTATCAGGGTTTCTCCCTTTTGAGAGAGAATGGTTAACGGACTTCATGAATCTTGGATTTACAGATTCTTTTAGACATTTAAATAGAGATCCAGAAAAATACAGCTGGTGGAGCTATAGAGCAAATTCCAGAGCAAATAACAAAGGATGGAGAATTGATTATAATTTAGTTTCAGATTCTTTAAATTCCAAAATTAAATCATCTTCAATCTTAGATCAAGTTTTTCACTCAGACCATTGCCCAATAGTTGTTGAATTTAATTTATAAAAAAATGAAATATACTTTTTTACCATCCACTGATATTAAGGTTAGCAAAATATGTCTTGGAACTATGACATTTGGAAATCAAAATTCTGAACAAGAAGGATTCGAACAAATGGACTATGCCATTGATAGAGGGGTTAATTTTATTGACACAGCTGAACTTTATCCAGTTCCTGCAACTGCAAAGTTATATGCAGATACTGAAAAAATAATTGGCAAATGGATGAGTCAAAAAAACAACAGAGATCAAATTGTTTTAGCAACTAAAATTGCTGGCCCTGGAGATTACACTAAACATATTAGAACGACTGGATTTTCAAAATCTGCTTTAAATTCTGCTGTTGATGGAAGTTTGAGAAGGCTTAAAACAGATTATATAGATTTATATCAACTTCACTGGCCTGAAAGAATTACAAATACTTTTGGAAAAAGAGATTTTGATTCTTCAATCAATGACAATTGGGAAGAAAATTTTGAAAGCGTACTTTTCAATCTAAAAGAACTTATTTCGAGTGGAAAAATTAGACAAATTGGAATTTCAAACGAAAATCCCTGGGCTTTTATGAAATACTTAGAATTATCAAAGAAAAAATTGCCAAAAACAATCACTATTCAAAATCCTTATTCACTTTTAAATAGACTTTTTGAAATAGGTAATTCAGAGATATGTATTAGAGAAAATGTGGGGTTGTTAGCTTATTCTCCACTTGGGTTTGGAGTATTAAGTGGTAAATATCTAAAAGGTAATATGCCTGCCGATAGTAGATTAAAATTATTTCCAAATTTAAGTAGATTTTCCGGTGCAAACTCAATGAAAGCTACTGAAATGTATCATGATATTTCTCAAAAGCATGGTTTATCATTAACACAAATGGCTTTGTCATTCGTAAACTCTAGGTCATTTGTAACAAGTAATATAATAGGAGCAACTAAACTCAATCAATTGAAAGAGAATATTGAAAGTATACAAATTGATTTAAGCAAAAAAGTTTTAGAAGATATTGATGATGTTCATAAGATTATTCCTAACCCTGCTCCTTAAAAATATTTTTAATCAGTTCTTCAATTCTTGAATAAGAGATTATTTTTAATTTTTTTGGAACAAAAGAAATTTTTGCTGCTTCTGAAACTACTAATATTTCAAATCCAAGTTTTTCTGCTTCATTTATACGTTGATCTATTTTAGGGACAGATCTAAGTTCACCTGAAAGTCCAATTTCAGCGGCAAAACAAATTCTTCTTTGCAAAGGAATATTAAAATTGCTAGACAATATGGCCGATACAACAGCTAAATCCATTGCTGGATCTTCAATTTTAATTCCACCTGTAATATTTAAAAAAACATCTTTTGAGCTTAGTTTAAATCCAGCACGTTTTTCTAAAACAGCAAGTAACATATTTAATCTTTTTGCATTAAATCCAGTAGTACTTCTTTGAGGTGTTCCGTAAACTGCAGAACTTACCAAAGCTTGGATTTCAATCATAATTGGCCTAATACCTTCAATTGTTGAAGCAATAGCATTTCCACTTAAAGAGGTTTTATTATTAGAAATCAATAGTTCGCTTGGGTTTGTAACCTGACGAAGTCCGTTGTTCAACATTTCATAAATGCCTATCTCAGCTGTTGATCCAAATCTATTTTTTTTAGCTCTTAAAATTCTATAAATATTATTTCGATCTCCCTCAAATTGTAAAACAACATCAACCATATGTTCTAAAATTTTAGGGCCTGCAATTCCACCATCTTTTGTAATATGCCCAACTAGAAAAACTGGAAGATTTGTTTTTTTTGAATAATTTAAAAATTGAGAAGCTGATTCTTTTATTTGTGATACACTTCCTGGGCTACTATCAATAATATCGGTTTGTAATGTTTGAATCGAATCTATGATTACAAGTTCTGGCTTTATTGTATTAATATTTGATATTATAGTTTCTACATTTGTTTCATTTAAAATAAAACATTGTTTTGAATCGTTATTTATTCTATTAGCTCTTCTTCTAATTTGTTGTTGACTTTCTTCCCCAGTAACGTATAAAACCTTATTTTTTATTTCCAACGAAATTTGAAGTAATAATGTGGACTTTCCTATTCCAGGTTCTCCTCCAATAAGAACAAGAGACCCAGGAACTACACCCCCTCCTAAGACTCTGTTCAACTCTTTATCATCAATCAACAATCTTGGGTCATTTTCAAAATCAATATCATTAATTAGTTTAGCTTTAGATTTTAATTGATTAGTGCTTAACCCTAAATTAACTTTAGAAGATTTTTTTATTACTTCTTCAACTAATGTATTCCATTCTTTACAGGAGCTGCATTGTCCAAGCCATTTTGAATGTTGTGCACCACAGTTTTGACAACAATAAGAAGTTTTTATCAAAGTCATTAATTATTATTTTATTTGTTTAATATAGGTAAAAAAACAAAAGATAAAGAACCAAAAGTTATAATCATTAATGTTTGAGAAGACCAAACAATCCAGCCTAAAGCTAATGCACTTTCATATGAAACTTCATACTGACTAATCACTGCAGCAATTGCTAATGGATATGCACCAATTCCCCCGTTTGTTAAAGCCATTGCTATAGCTCCAGCCAAGAAAGCTAAAAACAATGGTTCAAACCCCAAATTATAGGTTTCAGTAAGACTAAATTTTACAACATAAAACATTAAAAAATAACAAACCCAAATGAATAATGAATGAAATATAAATATTGATTTATTCTTAATTTTTAAAATGGAAAAAAGTCCTTTTTTCAATCCACTAATGACGTTTATAATTTTATTTTTAAATCTTGTTTTTGAAATAGTGTAGTAAATTATAACTCCAAAAATTAATAAGAAAACTAGAGTTAAAATTAGTTCGTTATTAACTGAGAACTTGGGAATTTCTATTACTGATGAAATCGTAAGTCCATAAATTATCAACCCAATTAAAATGAATACATCAATAATTCTTTCTGTAACTATTGTTCCAAAACTTTTTTCAAAAGGAATTTTTTCATAATAAGAGATTGAGCTAGCTCTTAGAAATTCACCTGATCTAGGAACCCCTAAATTTGATAAAAATGCAACTAAAACCGACATTATTGAATTGTAAATTTTAATACTAAATCCCAAAGGCTTTAACATAGCTTTCCATCTAATAGACCTTGAAAGATGACTTAATATTCCAATGCAAATTGACAAAAAAACAAATTTATAATCTGCAGATTTCATTGATGAATATATCTCTATTCTTTCTGCAGACGTTGTATTAAGGTAGGAATAGTAAATTAAGAAAAGCCCTAATATCGGTGGAAATATTTTTTTAAACCATTTAAAAAAAAGTAATGGCATTATGATGTTAAAAGATTATTGTCATTTGGAAATATTAAAGTAGGATCAAATTTCTTAGCTTCATTTAAGCCCATTCTAGCGTAACTTATTATGATTATTTTATCTCCTTTCTGGACTTTTCTTGCTGCAGGTCCATTCAAAGTAATTTCTCCAGTTCCTTTTCCTCCTTTAATAATATATGTTTCTAGTCGTTCACCGTTATTAATATTTACTACTTGAACTTTTTCGCCAGCAATCATATTAGCTGCATTAATGAGAGATTCATCAATAGTAATACTGCCAATATAATTTAAATCACAATTTGTTACAGTGACGTTGTGAATTTTAGACTTCAATACTTCTATTTCCATGCGGCAAATATAACTATTTAACTAAAATATTGTCAATCAACCTAACACCATTAACTAAAACACAAATAAATATTCTAAAAGATTTATTTGCTTCAATTTTTTTTACTTTTTTTAGAGTTTCATTTTCAGTTATTTCTAAATATTCTAATTCAAAATCATCTAAAGAATTAATTTCTTTTTTACAATCGTTATAAATTTTTTGAAACGTACTTTTTGATAAATTTTCTTTACAATAAATTAAAGTTTTATAAATAATAGCAGCCTTATTTTTATTTTCAGTTGAGAGCAACGCGTTCCTGGAGCTTAGTGCTAGTCCATTTTTTTCTCTTACTGTTGGACAAATAATAAGCTCTGTCTGAAATTTTTTAATTTTAATTAATCTATCTATAATTCTAGTTTGTTGAAAATCTTTTTCTCCAAAAAAAGCTTTAGTAGGTTTGATTATATTAAACAATTTAGAGACTATAGTTCCTACTCCGCTAAAGTGGTTGTTTCTGTATTTGCCTTCAAGTTCTTTATCAAGGTTTTGAAAATCAAAATTCTCTATTTTTAATTTGTTTTCATACATTTCAGAAATTTCAGGGTTAAAAACATTAATGTTTTTTGAAACTTCGTAAATCATTTCTAGATCTTTTGTTATGTTTTTGGGGTAATTATTAAGATCTTGTTTACTATTAAATTGCGTTGGGTTAACAAAAATAGTTACCCAAACTACTTCACAGCTCTGGACGGCTTTTTTTAATAAAGAGAGATGTCCTTGATGTAGTGAACCCATAGTTGGCACCAGTCCAATAGTTTTTTTTAAGCTTATTGCTTTATCAATACTTATTTCAACTTGAGACTTTAGAGTATATAACTGCATTTAATAAAACTTTAACAGTGTGTATGTGTGAAAATATGAGGTAAATCTAACATAATTTTTGTAATTTTGCATTTCATTTTAATTGAGTCTAAAGAAAGGATTTTATGACTGGAAAAAAAGTACTTTACGTATCATCTGAAGTTATACCGTATTTACCCAACAATGATATATCTACGTTAACATACAATTTGCCTAAAGTCGTAAACAAAAATGGTGGTCAAACCAGAATTTTTATTCCAAAGTATGGCTTGATTAATGAAAGAAGGCATCAACTTCACGAAGTAATTAGGCTTTCTGGAATGAACCTTATTATTGATGATTTAGATATGCCGTTAATAATTAAAGTTGCATCTATTCCAAAGGAAAGAATGCAGGTGTACTTTATAGATAACGATGAGTACTTTAAGAACAGATTACTTGACTCTGACAAAAAGAAAAAGTTATATGATGATAATGATGAGAGAGCAATTTTCTTTGCTAAAGGGGTGGTTGAAACTATTAAAAAATTAAATTGGACACCAGACATCATTCATGTTCATGGATGGATCGCTTCATTAATGCCTTTATACCTGAAACAATATTATAAAGATGAGCCTCTTTTTTCAAAATCTAAGGTAGTAACTTCTATATACGACAATGAGATTACAGGTGAATTAAATTCAAGCATCATTAATAAAATAAAGTTTGACGAGGTTGAAAGTGAAACTTTAAGTGTCTTAGAGAATCCAACTTATGAAAATTTATACAAGTTATCCATAATGAACTCAGACGGGGTCGTCTTTGCTTCTGAAAACGTTAATAAATCCTATTTAGATGTTGCAGCCAGTTCTAAAATTCCTGTACTAAAATGCGGTTTTGAAGATGGATTTGAAAAAAAATACATGGAATTTTATAATGACAAGATTTTAACCTGATTATTTTGAAAAAGTTTTACTTTATACTAATATTATCTATAGTTTTTATTTCTTGTAATAAAGATTATAAAACTGTAGGACTTAATTTAATCGATAATAATACTTTTAGCACTAACCTTGAAGAGATTCCAGTTTATGTAAAAATGCGAAGCATTCCCCCATACGTTTCCAATACAGTATCTACATTTCAAATAGGAGAATATAATGATAATGTTTATGGTTTATCTAAAGTAAGTTTTTTAAGTCAAATTAATTTTGAAGATCCCAATTTAATCTTTGGAGGTTATAGTCAATCTGATGAAGACAATCCGGATGACAATATTTCTCGTATCCCAGAGTTAGAAACAATTAAAAATGTTTTTTTAGACATACCTTTTTATACTAATGTTGATGATGATGATAATGATGGTGTTATAAACATTTATGATGTAGACAGCACAGATCCTTATAGTGACTCTGATGGAGATGGTGTTTCTGATGCTGATGAAACTAATTTAGGTCAAAACCCTTTAGATAAAGATACTGATGGAGATGGAATTCTGGATGGAGAAGACACTGAGTCTATAAATCCTTATGCAGGAAGGACACTTTATGAATTAGATTCTTTGATAGGAAATGCTGAAGCTACTTTTAAGCTAAAAGTCAGTGAGTTAGATTATTTTTTAAGACCTTACGATCCTGATTCAAACTTTGAAAAATTTCAAAAATACTATTCAAATAATACTCTTCCAGAAAATTTTTCAGGTTACACATTATTTGACGATGAAGTTAAAATAGACTCTAATGAATTAGTGTTTTATAATGAAGACGATCCTGAAACAGAAGAGGAAGACGAGTCAGAAGTTGTAAAAGAAAGATTAACTCCAAGAATTAGAGTTGAACTAGATCATGATTTTTTTCAATCTAAATTCTTAGATCAAGAAGGTTCACAAGAAATCTCAAACTTAGATAATTTTAAGCTCTACTTTAAAGGAATAGTGTTAGAAACTTATGATTTTTCTGATCCACTACTTATGATTTTAAATTTTAACGAAGCTGAAATTAGAGTTGTCTATGAATTTCAAAAATATAATAAGCAAGACACACCTGATGATACCGCTGATGATACGGTAGATACTGAAGAAGCTCAGTTTCTATTTAAAATGGGAGGTGTTAAACTAAATTCATTTGTAAATACACCTTTTCCGGCTATTGTATACTCTGCTATTGCAGATACTGTAACAAATCCAGAAAGAGTTTATTTAAAAGGAGGTCAGGGTGTTATGGCTGAAATTGAATTATTTAAAGATGATAATGGAGTTGACATACTTGAAGAAATTCGATCAAAGGAGTGGTTAGTTAACGAAGCAAATATTTCAATGTATATTGACAAAGATATGCTGTTATCTAATGGTGGAATCGTTGAGCCATCTAGATTATATCTCTATGATTTAGTTAATAAAGCTCCAGTAATTGATTATTTTGTTGATAATACAGCAGGGCAAAAATCTTTTCAAAATAAAGTTATACATGGAGGCCTAATTGAACTAGACGAAGACGAAAATGGTTTAATGTATAAAATACGTATTAGTGAGCATATTAAAAATGTTGTTAGGAAAGATTCTACTAATGTAAAACTTGGCTTAGTAGTAACTTCAGACATTAGTAACACAATTAATGTTGAAGTTGAAAATTCTGATTTTATGACTTACACCCCTCTATCTTCTGCAATAAATCCACTTGGAACTGTACTTATCGGACCAAGTCCAAGTGCAGAAAATTTCGACAAGAGAATGAGATTAAATTTGTTTTATACAGAAGTTAATAATTAAATCTTTTAGCTCTATCCGAGCTCCATTCTTTACTAAAAAAACTAATTTTCCAATAAACAAGACAATTCATAAGAATCCTTCTTTTAGATGATGATATAATTGATCCAAACAAAAGATTTATAAATCTTGAAATAATGAGTGTCAAGTGCAGGCTTAAAGCATAAAAATTTTTGAAATGATTATGAATGTATATATGAGAGGATTTTATAACTTCAGTTTTCGTCATTAAAGCAATAGTTTTGTTTTTTCTTGACGATTCTCCATGAAAATGAATGCATTTCCAATTATTGAATAGTGACACTTTTAAGTTTAAGTGCTTGGCTCTTCTACATAAATCCATATCCTCATAATACATCCAATACTTTTCGTTCCATCCATTTAATTTCAAAAAATCAGTTTTTCTTAAAAGAACAAAAGATCCAGAAATCCAGTCTGGGGATGAAATTTCTTTAGCATTCATTTTTTTATATGTCAAACCTCTAAATATTCTATTAAATATTCTTAGAAAACCAGTAATTGTCCATATATCTAAAAATAATCCGTAGGCATTTGAGTTACTACCATTTTGATTTAATTGCTTAATTCCGATTAATCTATGCTCTTTGTTTGAATTTGAATAACTAATTAAAGAGTAAAGAGAATTTGAATCTAAAATTGTATCCGGATTTAAGAATAATAACCATTTTGATTGTGCATGGGAAGCCCCAATATTACAAGCTCTAGCAAATCCTAAATTATTTTTATTTTCAATCCAATTAACATGTTTGTATTTATTTTGATAATCTTTAAACTTGTTGTCATCAGAGAAATTATCAACTACAATTACTTGGGTATTTATCTGACTTTGATTTTGAACACTTTTTAAACACAATGTTAGTTTTTCCCAAGATTTATAATTTATAATTATAATACTTAAGTCTATTATCATTATAGTTTTTTTCTTAATCTTGCAACAGGAGCTCCAATCATTTCTCTATATTTTGCAACTGTCCTTCTAGCAATAGGATACCCTTTTTCATTGATTCTTTTAGTAAGCTCATCATCTGTCAATGGCTTTGACTTATTTTCATTATTAATTATGTTTTGAAGTTCTTTTTTTATTTCAATTGTTGAAACTTCAATTCCTTTATCATTTGTTATTCCCTCTGAAAAGAATGATTTTATTAGTTTTATTCCATAAGGTGTGTCTACATACTTACTATTAGCAACTCTTGAAATTGTAGAGATATCCATTCCAATTTTTTCTGCAATATCTTTTAATATCATAGGCTTCAAGTTACTTTCATCTCCACTTAAAAAATATTTATTTTGAAATTCCATTATAGTTTTCATTGTAATAAGCAGTGTTTGATTTCTTTGATTAATAGCATCTATAAACCATTTAGCTGAATCAAGTTTTTGTTTAATAAATGTAACGGCTTGTTTTTGACTTTTAGAAATGTTTTTGTTTTCCTGATATCCAGATAACATATTTTTATATTCGTTAGAAACAAAAAGTTCAGGTGCGTTTCTAGAGTTTAAATTTAATGTTAGTTTATTGTCAATAATTTCAATTTTAAAATCAGGGATTATAGTGGAATTAATTTTTGTTGGTTCAGAAAATGCTGAACCTGGTTTAGGGTTTAGCTTTTCAATTTGTTTTATAGCATCTCTTAATTCATCTTCTGTAATACTTAGTTTATGAATTATTTTTTTGTAGTGTTTTTTAATAAATAAATCAAAATTATTATTTAAAATATTAATAGCATTGATTACTGAACTTGATTCTTTTTTTCTTTTTAATTGAAGAATTAAGCATTCTTGCAAATCTCTTGCTCCAACACCTGGAGGATCCAATAGATGAATTTTATTTAAAATTTTAGTAACTGAGTCTATGTCGGTATAAATCCCCATCGTAAAAGCTAAGTCATCAACAATATCAACTATATCTGTTCTTATATAACCAGATTGATCTACACTTCCAACTAAAAATTCTGCAATTTTAGAGTCATTTTCGTTAAGGGAAAAGGGAGTCAATTGATTTTTTAAAAATTGATTGAAACTTATCCCCGAAACAAACGGCAACGATTTTTCTTCATCATCCTCGCTATAATTATTAGTTTTTAATTTATAGTCTGGAATATCATCGTCACTAAGATAATCTTCAACGTTAAGTTCAGAATCATCATTTTTTGTTTCTTGCTCATAGTCTGGTTCAGTATCATATAAATCCTTTTCATTTTCTTTACCTGTTTCTAGAGCAGGATTTTCTTCAATTTCTCTTGACAGCCGATCTTCCAGTTCTTGAAGTGGAAGTTCGATCAACTTCATCAATTGAATTTGTTGAGGGGATAATTTTTGAGAAAGTTTTAATTGTAAAAACTGCTTTAGCATTTGCTTTAATAAATATTAAAAGTACAAAAAAACTAGATGAAGAATTAAATATTAAAATTCCGCATTTTTTGGTGTTCTTGGAAAAGGAATAACATCTCTAATATTTGACATTCCTGTTGCAAATAAAATTAGCCTTTCTAATCCTAGTCCAAAACCACTGTGTTTAACACTGCCGTATTTCCTTAAGTCAAGATACCACCACAATTCTTTTTCGTCAATGTTTAGTTCTGATATTCGTTCTTTTAACACATCTAGTCTTTCTTCTCTTTGGGAGCCTCCAACAATTTCACCTATTCCTGGAAATAAAATGTCCATTGCTCTAACAGTCTTTCCGTCTTCATTCATTCTCATATAAAAGGCCTTAATTTTAGCAGGATAATCATGGATAATTACAGGTTTTTTAAAGTATTTTTCAACCAAAAATCGTTCGTGTTCACTTTGTAAATCAACTCCCCATTCATTTATTGGATACTTGAATTTTTTCTTTTTATTTGGCTTTGAATTCCTAAGAATATCAAATGCTTCAGTGTAATTTATTCTCACAAAATCATTATTCACAACAAAGTTTAACCTTTCAATTAAATTAAGCTCATTTCTGTCTTTTAAGGGCTTTGTTTTGTCTTCGTTTATCAATCTTTCATTCAGAAAAATTAAATCTTCTTTACAATCTTCAACAACATATTTTAAAACATTTTTTATAAAATCTTCTGCTATGTTCATATTGTCATCTAAATCACAAAATGCCATTTCTGGTTCAACCATCCAAAATTCAGCTAAATGTCTTGATGTATTAGAATTTTCTGCTCTAAATGTGGGCCCAAAGGTGTAAACATTACCCAGCCCCATCGCCATACTCTCTGCTTCAAGTTGACCAGATACTGTAAGATTTGTTTCTTTTCCAAAAAAATCTTTGGAATAATCAATTTGGTTAGCATTATCTAGCTCTGCGTTGTTTATGTCTAAAGTAGTCACTTTAAACATTTCTCCTGCTCCTTCGGCATCACTTCCAGTTATGATGGGTGTATTCACATAAACAAATCCACTTTCTTTAAAATATTTATGTATTGCATACGAAATGCTAGATCTAATTCTAAATATTGAACTAAATGTGTTGGTTCTTATTCTAAGATGAGCATTTTCTCTTAAAAACTCTAAACTATGTTTTTTAGGCTGTATTGGGTAATCTTCAGGATCACATTTACCTAATATTTTAATTTCTTCAACTTTAATTTCAATTTTTTGTCCTTTTCCTTGACTTTCAACTAGAATTCCAGAGATTTCAACAGATGCTCCTGTGTTGATATTATTTAAAATTTCATTAGTTGTATTTTCAAAATCCACCACACATTGAATACTTTTGAATGTAGATCCGTCGTTTAAAGAAATAAATCTATTGGCTCTAAATGTTTTAACCCAACCCTTAACTTTAATAGTTTTTGAAATGGGAGTGTTTAAAAATAAATCTTTAACTGTCATGTTTGAGTAAATGTTTAAATATCTGATTCAAATATAAAGTTTTGAATTGGTTTTTTATAAAATTAATCAGAGTCTAATTTTATTTTGGTCTCCTTCATATCAATTTTATTTGATATGTTTTTTTCTAACGATATTAAAAGCGATGGCAATAGAACTAAATTAGCTAACATTGCAAAGAGCAATGTAGTAGAAACCAGTCCGCCTAGTGCAATTGTCCCACCATAACTAGAGGTCATGAAAACTGAAAATCCAAAAAACAGGACAATAGAAGTGTAGAACATGCTAATTCCAGTTTCCCTAAGGGATGAAAATACAGATTTTCTAATTTTCCAATTATTAGCAATTAACTCCTGTCTATATTTCACAAGAAAATGAATAGTATCATCAACAGATATTCCGAAAGCTATACTAAAAACTAGAATAGTTGAGGGCTTTATTGGTATATTCAAAAATCCCATTACTCCAGCTGTAAAAAGAAGAGGAAGAATATTAGGAACTAATGAAATAATCACCATTTTATATGATCTAAACAAATAGGTTATCATTAATGATATAAGCATAATTGCTAAAAAAAGAGAAATAAGTAAGTTCTTTATTAAAAATTTAGTTCCCTTAAGGTAGCCAAGTGTTTTTCCGGTCAGCGTAACATCAAATCTGTCGCCAGGGAAATATAATTCTATTCCTTTAAGTAAACTTGCCTCAATTCCTTCCATTCTTTCCGTATCAATTTCACCAATCATTGTGGTAATTCGAGCTATTTGACCTGTTTCATTTATATAGCTGTTGTTTTCTCCTAGTTTAAGGTTTGAATTTTTTAAGTATCCTGAAATGAATGTGTTCTCCTGAGATGATGGTAATTGAAAATAATTAGCATTACCATTATAAAATGACTGTTTTACATACTTTGAAATATTAACTACCGAAATGGGACTTGATAACTCAGGAATTTTTAAAATATGTTCATGAAAATCATTCATCCTTTTAAGATTAGCGAGTCGAGTCATTCCATTTTTTCTTCGACTGTCTATCATTATTTCTAAAGGAAGGACTCCCTTAAATTCTTTTTCAAAAAATTTAATATCTCTAACAAATTCCGATTTTGCAGGCATATCTTCAATTAAGTTTCCGGAAATTTCAATTTTATTCATACCAACTATACTTATGCACAAACAAAGTATTGAAATTATAAAAACAGGAATTCTTCTTTTTTTAACTGTATTCCCTAAAAAATCAACAAAGGAGTTTAACCAGTCATTATTTAAATGTTTTAAATGCTTTTTTTTAGGTAAGGGTAAAAAACTGTAAATGATCGGAATTAATAAAATAGACAATATAAAAATGACCATAATATTTATTGATGCAACAACCCCAAATTCTTTTAAAACCTGACTGTCTGTCAAAATAAATGTCGCAAACCCACAAGCTGTTGTGATATTTGTCATTAATGTCGCATTACCAATTTTTGAAATAACTCTTTGTAGAGATCTAGCTTGGTTACCGTGTTTTTTTACTTCGTGTTGATATTTATTTATTAAAAAAATACAATTTGGAACACCAATAACAATTATAAGAGGGGGGATCAAAGCAGTTAAAACAGTTATTTCAAACTGTAATAATCCAAGAACTCCAAGCGCCCACATTACTCCAGTAATCACTACAGTTAAAGTAATTAATGTTGCTCTGTATGACCTGAAAAAGAAAAAGAATATGCAAATAGTTACACATATAGCTATTACTACAAATTTCCCTATTTCATCCATAATATTTTGAGCATTCATGGTTCTGATATAGGGCATGCCAGAAATTCTGACATTTAAATTGCTTTGCTTTTCAAATTCTTTTATTAAAGGAATGAAAGTATTATTTACAAAATTTATTCTTTCAATATTATTAATTACTTTTTTGTCTAAATATATAGCTGTTTGTATTGTTTCAGTTTTTTTGTTGAACAAAATATTTTCATAGAAAGGATAATCATTAAACAGTAAAGATTTAAATTCAGTAATATTTTTATTACTTGTGAATGACTCATTTTTTATGGAATCAATAGTAAATTCTTTTTTTATTTTATCCTTTTTAATAACTGGAAAGTTTCCAACGTGTAAAACATTGTTAACCTCTTTTTTCAATTTAAAAGAATCACTTAGCTCTATCCATGCATTAAAATTTGTTCTGTCAAATAACAAAGAGTCATTTACTGCTATTATTAAAAGATTGCCTTCTTCTCCAAATACATCCACAAAATTATCATATGCTATATTAAATGGATGATCTTTAGGCATAAGATTAGCTTCAGAATAGCTGAAACGAATATTTTTCCATTGGGTGGAAAGAAAAATAGTATTTATTAGTACAAGTATTAATAAGAAGATTCTATTTCTTAAAATTAATCGAGCAAACTTTTCCCAACCTATGGAATTTTTTGATTTACTCATGGACTAATTTGTTCAAAATATGTAGTTTAAATAGAAAGAATTTCTTTTTCTTTAGATGAGAAAATTTCGTCTATCTTAGAGATATATTTATCTGTTAAAGTTTGAATATCTTTTTCTGAAATTGCTTTTTGATCAGTTGAGATTTCAATTTTTTTAATTTCATTGTTAGCATCTTTTCTAGAATTTCTAATACTAATTTTAGCATCTTCAATTTCAGACTTTGCAATTTTCACTAATTCTTTTCTTCTTTCTTCGGTCAGAGGAGGTATACTTATTATAATTGATTCTCCATTGTTCATTGGATTGAATCCTAAATTAGCAATTTGAATTGCCTTTTCGATATCTTGTAATTTATCTTTTTCCCAAGGCTGAACTGAAAGAGTTTGAGCATCTGGAGTATTAATATTAGCAACTTGAGATAATGGAGTGCTTGATCCATAATAATCTAATTTAACACTAGAAAGCATAGTTGGATTAGCCTTTCCAGCCCGAATATTTAATAACTCTCTTTCAAGATGCTTTATTGCATTGGTCATTGATTCCTCACAAGCTTCAATAATAAATTCTAATTCTTCCAAAATTAATTTTTTATAGATGTACCAATTTTTTTACCACTAATTAAGTTTAACAGGTTTTTTGTTTTATTCATGTTAAAAACTATTATTGGTAAATTGTTTTCTTGACTTAAAGTAAATGCAGTTGAGTCCATTATTTTCAAATTCTTTTTAATGACTTCGCTAAAAGAAATGCTGTCGTATTTTACAGCTTTTTCATTTTTTTCGGGATCAGAATCAAACACTCCATCAACTCTGGTGCCTTTTAATATAACATCTGCATTAATTTCAATAGCCCTCAAAACAGCGGCTGAATCAGTTGTGAAAAAAGGATTTCCTGTTCCGCCACCAAAGATTACTACTCTTTTTTTCTCTAAATGCCTTACAGCTTTCCTTTTTATATAAGGTTCAGCAACTGCTTCAATTTTTATTGCGGTCTGTAGTCTTGTTTGTACATTTTCTTCTTCAAGTGCACTTTGCAAAGCCATACCATTGATAACTGTTGCAAGCATTCCCATATAATCGCCTTGAACACGATCAATACCGTTACTAGCAGCTGAAACGCCCCGAAATATATTTCCACCCCCAATAACTACAGCAACCTCCAGACCAAGTTCAGTGACAGATTTAATTTCTTTTGCATATTGAGCAATTCTTTTGGGATCGATTCCATAACTTCTATCACCCAATAATGCTTCACCGCTAAGTTTAAGTAGTATTCTTTTATAAATCATCAATGTAAATATAGTTAATGATTACAACTAAATTAAAAAAAGATAGTATTGGGGATTTTAAAAAAATTAGGATAGACTAACCCTTTTAAAATCTGTAACCGTCAGATCACTATCAACAGATTTAACATAGTTTGCAACACTTTGCTTACTATCTTTAATATAAGCTTGGTTTACTAATGTGTTGTCTTTGAAAAATCTTTTTAATTTACCTTTAGCAATATTATCAAGCATAGCTTCAGGTTTACCTTCTTGTCTAAGTTGATCTTTAGCTATTTCAATTTCTTTTTCAATTGTTTTTTGGTCAACACCATCTTCATCAAGAGCTATTGGATTCATTGCAGCTGCCTGCATTGCTACATTTTTTGAAGCTTCCTCAATACCTTGAACAGATTTAGAAAACCCAACTAAAGTTGCAATTTTATTTCCAGCATGTATATATTTTCCAACATATCCGGCAGAAACTTTTTCAAAATTACCAACAACAAGTTTTTCTCCAATAACACCAGTTTGTTGAATTAATTTTTCACTAACAGTCATAGAATCAATTTCACAGTTTAAAAAATCATCTAATGTTTCTTGAGAAAGGGCTAATTCTGCAAGTTTATTTGCTAAATTTACAAAGCTCTCGTTTTTTGCAACGAAGTCTGTTTCACAGTTTAGTGAAACAATGACTCCAGTTAGATTATCCGAACTAACTTTTGCAATTGCAGCTCCCTCAGAAGATTCTCTGTCAGCTCTTTTAGCAGCAACTTTTTGCCCTTTTTTTCTTAAAATTTCTATAGCAGCTTCAGTATCACCATTGGCTTCAACTAAGGCATTTTTACAATCCATTATCCCAGCTCCTGAAATTTTTCTAAGATTGTTTACTTCTGATGCGGTTATTTTTGTCATAATTATTCTTCTGTTTTTTTAGAGACTCTTGTTCTTTTCTTTTTTTCTTTGACCTCAGTTTTAACTTCGTCTTTGTCGTTTGAGGATTCATCAGATTTTTTTGAACCTTCTTCTTTTTCTTTTTTAACTTCAGCAACCTCTTTTTCTTTTTTTCTTTCAGACAATCCTTCTTTGATAGCAGATGAAACATAGCTTAAAACTATATCTATAGACTTAGATGCGTCATCATTTGATGGGATAGCGTAATCAACCTCTCTTGGATCACAATTTGTATCAACCATTGCAAAAATTGGGATATTTAATTTTTGCGCTTCACGAATAGCAATGTGTTCTCTTCTAATGTCAACGACGAATAAAGCACCAGGAAGTCTGGTCATGTCTGTTATTGAGCCAAGATTTTTTTCCAATTTAGCTCTAAGTCTATCAATTTGTAATTTTTCTCTTTTGGACAAAGCTTCAAAAGTACCATCTTGTTTTGTTCTGTCAATTGCAGACATTTTTTTAACAGCTTTTCTAATTGTTACAAAATTAGTAAGCATACCTCCAGGCCATCTTTCAGTAATGTAGGGCATATTTACATCAGCAGCAGTTTTAGAAACTAGATCTTTTGCTTGTTTTTTTGTAGCTACAAATAAAATTTTTCTTCCAGAGGAAGCAATTTTAGATAAAGCCGAAGAGGCTTCTTCAATTTTAGATGCAGTTTTGTAAAGATTAATAATGTGTATCCCATTCTTTTCCATGTGAATGAAAGGAGCCATATTGGGATTCCATTTTCTTGTTAAGTGTCCGAAATGAACACCGGCCTCTAGTAGAGGTTTAATTTCAATTTTTGTCATTTTTTTTAGTTTACGTTCCGTATGATTAGCAATAAATTTTAAATTTATTTAGATGCTAAACTAACTTTCGCCAGGCGAAATACGACAACAGGTTAATTTCAATATTTATATGAACTGTAAAACAATAATCGAATCGAACTAACGTTTCGAGAATTGGAATTTTTTTCTTGCTTTCTTTTGACCAAATTTCTTTCTTTCAACCATTCTCGGGTCTCTAGTTAAAAGGCCTTCTTTTTTTAATGCTGGACGATTTTCTTCATCAATTTGGCATAATGCTCTAGAAATTGCTAACCTTACAGATTCAGCTTGACCGTTTATTCCACCACCATAAACATTTACTTTAACATCATAAGAAGAACTAGTTTCTGTTATTGCAAATGGTTGATTTACCTTATATTGAAGAATATCAGTTGGAAAATATTCTTTTAAAGATTTTCCGTTGATTGAATATTCTCCTTTTCCCTTGGAAAGATATACTCTAGCAACTGATTTTTTTCTTCTACCTATTTTATGAATTACTTCCATATTATTTTAAATCATTTAAATTTATCAACTTTGGATTTTGCCCTTCATGCTTATGATTTTCTCCAACATAAACTTTTAAATTTCTAAAAAGAGCGGCACCTAATTTATTTTTTGGTAACATCCCTTTTACAGATTTTTCAACTAATCTTGCTGGATCTTTTGCAAAAAGTTCAGTAGCAGTTAATGACCTTTGTCCACCTGGATATCCAGTGTGTCGAATGTATTCTTTGCTTTCCCATTTATTTCCTGAAAGCGTTATTTTTTCTGCGTTAATAACAATAACGTTATCACCACAATCAACATGAGGAGTAAAGCTAGGCTTATATTTTCCTCTAATAAGTTTAGCTATTTTTGAGCACATTCTACCTAGAGCATGTCCGCTTGCGTCAACAATAACCCAGTTTTTATCAACTGTTTCTTTATTTGCTGAGATTGTTTTGTATGTTAAAGAATCCAAAATATTTAATTTTTAAAAAAGCATTATACATGCCTTTAATTGGCCTGCAAATCTACAATAATAAATCAAATCTGCAAACCAGTAATTAAACAAATTATTAATGTGCTTCAAACCAGTTCAAACCAGTACCCATATCTACTTTTAATGGGATTGTAATATCATATGCGTTTTCCATTTCATTTTGAATTATTTCTTTCATCTCTTTGATTTCATCATTATGAATTTCAAAGACTAGTTCGTCATGAACTTGAACAAGCATTTTAGATCTAAAATTATTATTTTCAATTCTGTTTTGGATATTAATCATGGCAAGTTTAATGATATCTGCAGCACTTCCTTGAACTGGGGCATTTACTGCATTTCTTTCAGAAGCTCCTCTTACAATAGGGTTCCTAGAATTAATATCTTTTAAATATCTTTTTCGCCCTAAAATTGTTTTTACATAACCATTCTCTCTAGCAAAATTTATCTGTGATGATATGTAATTTTTTAATTGGGGGTATGCTTCATAATAGGAATCTATTAATTCTTTTGACTCTTTTCTTGATAAAGAAGTTTGATTACTAAGTCCAAACGCTGAAACACCATAGATAATTCCAAAATTTACAGTCTTAGCGTTACTTCTTTGTTCAGAAGTCACATCATTAATATCAATGTTAAATACTTTTGATGCTGTTGAGCTATGAATATCTTGATTATTTTTAAATGCTAAAATCATGTTAGGATCCTTACTTAAATAGGCTATTACTCTTAATTCAATTTGAGAGTAATCAGCAGATAACATAGTATAATTTTCATTATTACAAATAAATGCTTTTCTAATTTCTCTTCCCCTTGGATTTCTGATTGGAATGTTTTGTAAGTTGGGGTTGTTGCTACTTAGTCTTCCAGTAGAAGCTATTGCTTGATTAAATTCAGCATGAATTCTTAAAGTCTCAGAGTTAATTTGTTTTGGAAGTGCATCTACGTAGGTGTTTAATAATTTTTGTAAAGATCTCCACTCGAGAACTTTTTCTACAATCAAATGTTCTGACGAAAGTTTTGATAAAATCTCTTCACTTGTTGAAAATTGACCAGATTTTGTTTTTTTTGGCTTTTCTACAATTTTCATTTTATTAAAAAGCACTTCTCCAAGTTGTTTTGGTGAAGCTAGATTGAATTCTTCATTTGAAATTTCAAAAATAATTTTTTCAAGTTCATTAAGCTCTTTATGAAACTTAATTGAAAGTTCATTTAAAAAAGATGAGTTTAGTTTTATCCCATTACTTTCCATAACAGATAATACTTTCAACAAAGGCATTTCTAAGTCTTCAAAAAGATTTAGTAGTTCTCCTTTTTTTAAATCCTTTTTTAATTGGTTGCTTAATTGAAAATTTAAATCCGATTTTTCCATACAAATTTGAATTTCAGATTCGTTATTTAAATCTGGAGAATAATTCAAATACGTTTGGCAAGTTGTTTTAAAATCGTGATTAAGGTCAGGATTAATTAAGTAATGTGCTATTTTATTATCAAAATAGTTTCCTTTAATTTTTATGTCTAAATCACTTAAAAGTTTAAACTGATGTTTTAAATCAAATCCAATAATTTTTAAATCATTCCTTTCAAACAAACTCTTAATTACATTTAATGTTTGAGAATCTTTTTTTTCTAAAGTTATGAAGTAACTCTTGTCATTGTTCCAGCTAAAACTTAATCCAAAACAATTTTCTTTTTCTTTAAATTTAAATATTTCAAGTGATACTGTATTTTGTTTATTTAAGTTGGATAAGGTTAGTTTTTTTGAAAGTTTACTTTCATTTTTTTGATAAAATTTAGATGAATTTAAAAAAGTATTTTTTTCATTATTTAAAGTTGTGTCTGATTGACCAGGAACATTAAATAAATCATATTGAATTTCTTTTTTTTCAACTTTTAAAGGCTGCTCATTAACTAAATTTTCTTGTTCTTCAATAAAAATTCTTTTAAAATTTTCTTTCATTCTAGCGAACTCCAATTCCTCAAAAATTTCATAAACATTTTTATGATTTGGATTATCTAATTTAAAGTCTATAAAATCGTATTCAATAGGAACATCTAGCATTATAGTAGCTAACTTTTTTGAAAGAATACCTTTTTCTTTATTAGCCTCAATTTTTTCTCTTAATTTCCCCTTAATTTCAGAGGTATTTTCAAGTAGTTTTTCGATTGAACCGTAAAGGTTTATAAATTTCTTCGCAGTTTTTTCGCCAACACCAGGTAAACCAGGAATGTTGTCAACAGAATCACCCATCATACCCAGAAAGTCAATAACCTGTTTAGGATCGGTTACTTCAAATTTTTGTTGAACTTCTTTTATTCCCCATATTTCGATACCGTTACCCATTCTTGCAGGTTTGTACATGAAAATATTCTCAGAAACTAATTGTGCAAAATCTTTGTCTGGTGTTACCATAAAGACTTCATAATTGTTTTTTTCTGCATCCTTTGCAACTGTACCTATTATATCATCTGCTTCATACCCTCTTTTCATTAAAATTGGGATTCCCATTGCTTTTAATATGTTATGAATGTAAGGAACGGCAATTTTAATTGCGTCAGGTGTTTCATGTCTATTAGCTTTGTATTCCTCAAACATTTCAACTCTGTCACTAGACCCCCCTAAATCAAACGCAACTGCAATGTTTTCTGGTTTTTCCCTTTTAATTAAATCCAATAGTGAATTCATAAAACCCATAATAGCACTTGTATCCATTCCTTTAGAATTTATTCTGGGGTTTTTAATAAACGCATAATATCCTCTAAAAATTAATGCATAGGCATCAACCAAGAATAGTTTTTTTCTATTGTTCATATATATATATTATATATTTTTGACTTCTAATTTAAAAAATTATAATATTGAGATGGGTATTTATTATCGTTGTTTTTTTATTAATTGAAATATACGCTTTTCAAGCCTTTAAAACATTATCTAAAAACAATTGGATAATAAAGATATATACAATTGTAAACGTACTTGTATTTGCAAACTTCTTTTTCAGACTTTTTAATATTTATTTTCAAAATTTAGATTATTCCGATATTTTTTATAATTATCTATCTGTTCCATTTGCTCTTCTCTTTACTTTATTATGTTTTAAATTGATTATTATTTCTTTTCTTTTCTTTGAAGATGTGATAAGACTCACAGAATCAGCAATCAAATTCTTTTTTTCTAATTCATCAGATTCTTTTTTGGTTCAAAGAAGAGAGTTTTTGAGTAAACTAGCAATTTTAGTTGCTTCAATTCCAATTCCATTTGTTATTCACGGTATTTTTAAGGGTAGATATAACTATAGAGTATTCAATTATGAGATAAAATTTGATGATCTTCCAGATGATTTTGATGGTTACCAAATAACCCATATTTCAGATATCCATAGTGGAAGTTTAGATAATATAGAGAGTGTGAAATACGCTGTAGATTTAATAAATAAGCAAAAGTCAAATCTTATTTTATTTACTGGCGATATAGTTAATAATAAAGCGGATGAATTAATCAAATGGAAGACTTTGTTCTCAGATCTTCAGGCTTCAGATGGTAAATATTCAGTTTTAGGAAATCATGATTACGGAGACTATGTACAATGGAAATCAGAGAAGGAAAAGAAACTTAATTTTCAATTACTTTTAGATATTCAAAAGGAAATGGGGTTTAATTTATTATTAAACGAGAATACTAAAATTTACAAAAACAACAGTGCTATCTCACTTGTTGGTGTAGAGAATTGGGGGAAGGGTCGTTTCAAAAAAAAGGGAGATATTGATAAGGCTTGCTCAGGTCTTACAAATTCTGATTTTAAAATTGTCATGAGTCACGATCCGTCTCATTGGGATAAGGTATTAATTGATCATAACACTCACTTTCATTTAACATTGAGCGGTCATACCCATGGCATGCAGTTTGGCATTGAAATTCCCGGATGGATTAAATGGAGTCCAGTGAAATGGGCTTATAAGTATTGGGCGGGTTTATATAATAAGAATAAGCAATTTTTAAATGTTAATAGAGGATTTGGTGTTTTAGGTTTTCCTGGAAGAGTGGGCGTTTATCCTGAAATATCAGTGATTAAGCTTAAAAAAACATAGTTTTTTAAAAAATCCTTATTTTTGTACAAATTCAATATTGACTTATGTCAAAATTTGGTGAACTTATAAATTTAGAAGTACCAATACTATTAGACTTCTATGGTGATTGGGATGAATCTTCAAAAGCAATGCATCCTGTTTTAAGAGATGTAGCTGCTGCCATAGGCGATAAAGGAAAAGTAATTAAAATTAATGTGGATCAAAACAATGAGCTTTCTGAAGCTCTTAGGGTTAAAGGATTACCAACATTAATGATTTACAAATCTGGAGAAATGGTTTGGAGACAAAGTGGAGAACAAGACGCTAACACTTTGATTAATTTAATTAATGATTTTATTTAAACCTTCTCCAATTAATTCTAATTCCTTTACTTCTCCAATAATATAGTCCTTGTCTTTATCATATTCTTGTATTACCCCAACTAGTGATCTTAATTCAAAATAATCGTTAAGAACAGACTGAGAATATTCCCCTTTTTTGTCCTCCTGCATAGACATTATTATTGCAATTCTTTCCTTAAATTGAGACGATATCTTAACGTATAACTCTCTAGCAAGTTCATTATTTTCAGAAATAAAAAGCTGACTTAGAAATGGACTAAGTAAAGTGTAATATTCATAATCCCCATAAAGTGTAGAGACAAACTCAGTTGAATTTATAAATTGTTTTATAGCTTGAGATTTTAAAGCATTATTTTCAGATTTTAACAAAGTTTCTAATAGTGATCTGTATCTTTCTGTGTCTGTAATAATATTCTCAGCAAAACTGTAAATTGAAAATCTTGAACTTTTCGAATTCGATAGTTGAGAATAGTAGTTCAAATTTTCATCATATTTTACTGAAAGCTTTTCATAAAGATTATCCCCTTTCGTAAATTTATTTATTCTATAGTAGGTGGTGATGTAAGGCTCTAAAAGACTGTAATAGCCAAAGTAATTTACAGGCATTTTTTGAATTGATAAATCTAAAATTTCTTCTGCTTTTTGATATTCATTATCTGCAATAAGTTGTTTTGCAAGTCTGTGAAGATTTCCCCTAAAAGAAATACTATTTTTTCTAGTTTCCGGATCATGATAAATTTCGGAACTTTCTGAATTACCCCATTCCCAGCTTTTCACAATATTGTACATCAGCGAAGAATCTATACGCCCCATTTCGTATGGATTATTCTTGTTAATTTCTGTTTTTACAGGAACAAGTTTATAAACAAGGCCGTCAAGTTGAAGGAAATCTTTCATCCACAAATATTCAGCATCATTATAGCTTCCTCCTGTGAAATAAATAGGTCTTTTCCAATCGTTATTTGCTAATATATCTAGCATTAATAATTGATTCTTATATAGACCGCTAGTTGGAAGATCAATGTCGATATAGTCTAAAATTAAATCCTCGTTCTCAGCTTTAACAATACCACTTTCTAAAACATTTTTTTTATTAATAGGGACTCTAATTTTGTTGGTTGGATAGAAGACCATATTTTGAGTAAACAAAGGAATATTATTTAAATCGGCCCCATATTGAGTCAATAGATTTTTATATTTGGTTCTAGGATGATCACTAGAAACCCAATTCATAAAATCTTTAATATCCCACCTTACAGAATCTATTAAAGCTTCATATTTGATATAATCCCTAATGCCGTAAGCATATTGACTATGTTTAAGTTGAGAAGGAACTGGACTACTATTGTAGGTGCGTCTTTTCATTTGGTCCATATACCAATCTGTTGCAATTAAACTAGTATTAATGGTCCTAACATCAGTTCTGTAATTTTCAATTTCTTGAGCGTACCACAATGCGAAAGTATCATTATCTCCAATTGTAAAAATCATAGCATCCTTATCCCTATCAATAGAATTTAAATAAGCTTTAGCTAAAGATTGAGCTGTATACCTATTAGATCTGTCATGGTCATCCCAATTTTGATAACCCATTAAAAGAGGAACACAAAGTAATAATATGCTTAATAATGGAACAGAAATTTTTTCAGTAAGTATTTTTTTAAACGAATTTGAGATTGAATATAAACTAAGGCCAATAAAAATAGAAAACACATAAAATGACCCAACTAGTGCATAGTCTCTTTCTCTTGGTTCAAAAACTCTTTCATTTAAGTAAACCTTTAAAGCTAAGCCAGTAAATAGAAATAATAAAATTACAATCCAAAATAGATTTTTATCTTTTTTGAAAAGAAAAATAAGCCCTATTAATCCTAAGATAAAAGGAATCATATAATAAGTATTTCTAGCTTTATTGTTTTTAAGGTCTGAAGGTAAATTACTTTGAGGACCAAGTCTTAATTCATCTATAAAATTTATTCCAGAAATCCAGTTACCGTTTAACAAATCATATTCCCATTTTATATCATTTTGTCGACCGCTGAAATTCCACATAAAATATCTAACATACATCGACCCAATTTGATATTTGAATAGATATTTTAAATTATTAAGCAATGATGGTTTTTCAATATCTAGATATCCGCCATATTCACTTAAAAACTTGTGATACCCTTCGGCATCGATGTCTCCTTTAGCAACACTTTGATTAAATTCATTTACAAGTTTTTTAAAATTAGTTTCGGCTAGATATTCTGGCTTAATTTGAAAATCTAAAAATCCAAAATATTTCATGTAGTTTATTGCATGTTCTGAACTCCACATCCTAGGAAGAAGTCCAAGATGATTGCTATTAGAATTTATTTTTCCAGATTCCCAATCATTTACAATTACATATCTTTTTGTCTTGTCGTCTCTCTCAAATTTGGGTTTATCATCTTTATATGGATTGGTTTCATCTTGACCTGCGTAAGCATCAGAAAACATTGGTCCATAAAAAAGTTTTGTTTCAGGGTATTGTTCTAAATTATAGTAGGCAAGTAAAGCTCTTGCATCTGAAGGTGAATTTTCGTTAATTACCGTGTTAGCATTGGATCTAATAGGAATCATAAGCCAAGCTGAAAATCCTATAAAAATAAACATGACACAAAGTGTTAGGACATTTGTGTTAACCCAATTTTTCTTTCTTGTATAACTTAATAAAAAAGTAAAAAGAGTAATTATTAAGATCGATGTAAAAATTGTTCCTGAATTAAAAGGTAATCTAAGGCTGTTTACAAAGAAAACTTCAAGGTAACCAAATAGAGCTAGGGTTGAAGGTAGAAGAAGTTTAAAAATAAAGAGCAAAACAGTAACAGAAAGAATGTTTGCAATTAAAAAACTTTTTAAGTTAGGATTTGGATATTTTTTGAAAAAGTAAATCATTCCAATTGCTGGAATAGCCAAAAGACCCATAAAGTGTACACCAAATGAAAGTCCAACAACAAAAGAAATTAAAATCAGCCATCTATTTCCTCTTTCGTTTTCCATGTCTGCTTCCCACTTAAACCCTAGCCAAAAAAGAAGAGCCATTATAAATGTAGCCATGGCGTAGACTTCAGCCTCAACTGCGTTAAACCAAAAACTATCAGAAAATGTAAAACATAAAGCTCCAATTGTAGAGGAACTTATTATTTTAATTGCATTTTCATTTGTGATGTTTTCAGAAACACCTACAATCTTCTTTCCAATTATTACTATTGTTAAATAGAGTAAATAGATCGTAAATGCACTTGCAAAGACAGACATCATATTCACCATAAATGCAATATCCTCTGGGTTTGAGGCGAAGGAGGAGAAAAACGCCCCAATCATTTGAAATAAAGGAGCACCTGGGGGATGTCCCACCTGTAATTTTGCTGATGTTGAAATATATTCTGCAGCATCCCAATAGCTAGCTGTTGGCTCAACTGTCAGGAAATAAGTAGTTAGTGCAATTAAAAAAACAATTAACCCTGCTACAGTATTTAATTTTTCGAATTTTCTAATATTCATTATTCAAATAATTGATTGACGAAATTAAACAATATTATCAATAAATATTTTAAATATAATTTATTTGTCTAGCTGAAACTTTATATTAAATTTGCCGTTCATTACACTGGCCTATGGTGTAACTGGCAACACGTCTGGTTTTGGTCCAGAAGAGTCTAGGTTCGAGCCCTAGTAGGCCAACTTTAATTAACGGTGTTTAATTAAATTCTTTGTTTTATAGAATTTAGTATATTTGCACTGCATTATTGAAAATTTGAGGGGGACAATGTCCCCTTCTTTATTAAATATATTTGATTTGAAAGAAATTTTAGAAAAATTATTTATTGAATTCTTTAAGGATAATAAAGAACTTTTTTTAGTGGATTTAAATGTAGATTCTTTTAAAATTGATATTAAAATTGATGGTGACAACGGAGTTAAGGTTAGTGATTGTGTTTTATTATCTAAATACATTAAAAAACATTTTGATACTGAGTTAGATGATTTTAGTTTAAACGTAAGTTCAGCTGGGCTTATGTCTCCGTTACTGACATACAGACAATTTCTAAAAAATTTAAATAGAAAATTGAATGTATCGTTGAAAGAGGGTGATGATATAAAAGGGAGTTTAGTTAATGTAAGTGAACAGGATATCACATTAGAATGGACGGCTCGTGAGCCTAAACCTGTTGGAAAAGGCAAAGTGACTGTAAAAAAAAATAAATTAATTGCTTTTGAACAAATTAAAAAAGCAAATTTAGTAGTAGAATTTAATAAAATATAAGCATGGAAAATTTATCTTTAATAGAATCATTTTCGGAATTTAAGGACGAAAAATTTATAGACAGAGTAACATTAATGTCAATACTTGAAGAGGTTTTTAGAAACACTCTTAAAAGAAAATATGGTGATGACGATAACTTTGATATAATTATTAATCCCGATAAAGGTGATTTAGAGATTTGGAGAAATAGAATTGTTGTTGAAGATGGTGCAGTTGAGGACGAAAATCAAGAAATTTCAATTACTGAGGCTAGAAAAATCGAACCTGATTTTGAAGTAGGAGAAGACGTTTCAGAAGAAGTTAAATTAGTTGATCTAGGAAGAAGAACTGTTCTTTCACTAAGACAAAATCTAGTGTCTAGAGTTCATGAGCATGATAATGGAATTATTTACAAACAATTTATTGATTTAATTGGTGAAATATATACAGCAGAAGTTCATCACATTAGACATAACGTTGTGATATTACTTGATGATGACGGTAATGAATTAATTATGCCTAAAGATCGTCAAATACCCTCTGATTTTTACAGAAAAGGAGATTCTGTTAGAGGAGTTATTGAGTCTGTAGAATTAAAAGGTAATAAACCCTCAATTATTTTTTCAAGAACTTCTCCAAAGTTTTTAGAAAAACTTTTTGAACAAGATATTCCTGAAGTATTTGATGGCTTAATTTCAGTAAAAAAAGTTGTTAGGATTCCTGGCGAAAAAGCAAAAGTGGCTGTGGATTCATATGATGATAGAATTGATCCAGTTGGAGCCTGTGTTGGTATGAAAGGATCTAGAATTCACGGAATTGTAAGAGAACTTGGAAATGAAAATATTGATGTTATTAATTTTACTAATAACACTCAATTATTAATAACAAGAGCATTAAGTCCAGCAAAAATTTCTTCTTTAAAAATTAATGAAGAGAAAAAAACTGTAGAAGCTTTCATGGATCCCGAGCAAGTATCAAAAGCTATTGGAAGAGGTGGACATAATATTAGATTAGCAGGTCAATTGACGGGTTATGAAATAGATGTATATAGAGAAGGAGCCGAGGAAGATGTTGAATTAACTGAATTCTCTGATGAAATTGAAGACTGGGTTCTTGAAGAGTTTAAAAAAGCTGGTCTTGACACTGCAAAAAGTGTATTAGAGCAAGATGTTGAAGATTTGATTAAAAGAACTGATTTAGAAGAAGAAACTATCTTGTCAGTTAGAAACGTATTAAAAGCAGAATTTTCTGAATAATAAACTTATTTATGGGTGAAATTAAATTAACAAGATTAAACAAAATTTTAAGAGAATTTAATATTTCTCTTGATAGAGCAGTTGAGTTTCTTGCTTCTAATGGGCATGAAATTGATGCAAGACCTACCACTAAAATTTCACCTGATCAGTATACTTTGTTTTTGAATGAATTTAGTTCTGACAAATCAAGTAAAGTAGAGTCACACGATTTAAGTGAAGAAAAAAGAAAAGAAAAAGAAGAGTTAAGAGTTAAGCTTGAAAAAGAACTTGAAGAAAAAGAAAAGAAAAGAAGTTCGTTTATTGAAAGAGCGGAAATCAAAAAACCTGTTCATTTAGGTAAAATCGATTTAGAAAAGTTTAACAAGCCAAAGCCAAAAACTAAAGAAGAACCACAAGTTGTCAAAGAAGTTGTAAAACCAGTTGAAAAGACTGAAAAAAATAAAGAAGAACCACAAGTTGACAAAGACAGTTCAAGTATAAAAACAAATTATACTAAATTAAGTGGATTAAAAACAGTTGGAGATAAAATTGACTTAGGAAAGTTTGAAAAACCCAAGCCTTCTACTCCAAAACCCAATCCTGTATCAAAAAGAAAAAGAATTAGAATTTCTAAAGATCCGGTAAAGCCATCTACCCAAAATAATAAAAGAAACTTTAATAAAACTGGAGGAAGATCTAAGTCTGTTCCAAATGAACCGTCTGAAGTTGATGTTCAAAAACAAATTAAAGAAACCTTAGAAAAATTACAAGGCAGGTCTTCATCGAAAGGAGCTAAGTATAGAAAAGAAAAAAGAGATTCCCATAAACTGAAATCAGATGAGGATTTAGCTCAGAATGAAGCTGAAAAGAAAACTATTAAAGTTACTGAATTTATTACCGTTGGAGAAGTTGCCACAATGATGGAGATAACATCAACCGAGATTATTTCTACGTGTATGTCTTTAGGTATTATGGTAACTATGAATCAAAGACTTGATGCAGAAACTTTAACTATAGTAGCAGATGAATTTGGTTACGAAGTTGAATTTGTAACTGCGGATATTGAAGACTCTATAAAAGAAGTTGAAGACAATCCAGAAGATTTACTTCCAAGAGCACCAATTGTTACTGTTATGGGACATGTAGATCATGGAAAAACTTCCCTTTTAGATTATATTAGAGAGGAAAATGTTATTGCTGGTGAATCTGGTGGAATTACTCAACATATTGGAGCTTACAATGTCGTATTAAAAGATGGTCAAAACATAACATTTTTAGATACACCTGGTCACGAAGCATTTACTGCCATGCGTGCACGTGGAACTCAAATCACAGATTTAGTAATTATAGTAATTGCTGCTGACGATGATGTAATGCCACAAACTAAAGAAGCAATAAGTCATGCACAAGCTGCTGGTGTGCCTATTATTTTTGCAATAAATAAAATAGATAGACCAAATTCAAATCCAGATAAAATTAAAGAAAAGCTTTCAGGAATGAACTTGCTTGTTGAAGAATGGGGAGGTAAAATTCAATCTCATGATGTATCTGCTTTAAAAGGAACGGGAGTTGATGAATTACTTGAAAAGGTTTTGCTTGAAGCTGAATTTTTAGAACTTAAAGCAAATCCAAATAAAGCTGCAGTAGGTTCAGTAGTTGAAGCATACTTAGACAAAGGAAAGGGTTATATTTCTACAATTTTAGTTCAGTCTGGGACTTTAAAAATTGGAGACTATTTATTGGCTGGTCAAAATTCTGGAAAAGTTAAAGCAATGCAGGATGAACGAGGAAATGCAATAACTGAGGCTGGTCCCTCAACACCTGTATCAATATTAGGTCTTGACGGAGCTCCGCAAGCTGGAGATAAATTTAATGTATTTGAAGACGAGAAAGAAGCAAAACAAATTGCAGTAAAAAGAACCCAGTTAGTTAGAGAGCAGTCAGTCAGAACACAAAAGCATATTACTCTTGATGAAATTGGAAGAAGAATTGCTGTTGGTGAATTCAAAGAGTTAAACATTATTTTAAAAGGTGATGTTGACGGATCCGTTGAAGCATTGACCGATTCCTTTCAAAAATTATCAACTGACGAAATTCTTATTAATATAATTCACAAAGCTGTTGGCGCAATTACAGAATCGGATGTATTATTAGCTTCTGCTTCAGATGCAATAATTATTGGGTTTAATGTTCGTCCAACTGGAAATGCTAGGCAAATAGCTGATAAGGAAGAAATTGATATTAGAAATTATTCAATTATTTATGATGCAATAAATGACCTTAAAGATGCTATGGAAGGTATGTTAGCTCCAAAATTTAAAGAAGAAATTTCTGGTAACGCTGAAATTAGAGAAACATTTAAAATTTCTAAAGTAGGTACTATTGCAGGTTGTATGGTGACTAGTGGAAAGATTTTCAGAAATTCAAGTATAAGAATTATAAGAGACGGAGTTGTAATTAGTTCTGGTGTATTATCTTCATTAAAAAGGTTTAAAGATGATGCAAAAGAAGTGTCTAAAGGTTATGATTGTGGATTGCAAGTCAAAAACTACAATGATATTAGAATTGGTGATGTGATTGAAGCTTATTCTCAAGTTGAAATAAAAAAGAAACTAAAGTAATTATTTAGGTTGCAAAATAAATGCTGAATTAAATTCTTTTTTAATATTTTTCAGCTCCCTTATTGCTTTAATTCTAGACACATATTTACCTAGTCTTATTTTATAGTATGGTGTTTCAAAACTGTTAAATATTTCTTCATATTTTTCTTCATTTTTTAATTTGTCCAATAAGTTTTTATAGTCTGTAAAATTTCCACTGAAAACTTGAATAGTGTATTGGCCAGCCGTAAAAGCCTCCTGATTTACAATTTTTTTTAATTCAATAACTTTTTCAAGTTTTGGGTCTTGATTTATTGTAATTGAATCTGATTGAGAAAAAGATTTAAAGCTTATTGTCAATAAAAAAATTACAGAAAAGACTGATTTGTACATCTTTACAAATATAGTTTTTTGCCTAGGGTTTTTTTAAAATAAATAGTTTTTTTTTTAATAATTATTTAGAATGGATATAAATTAAAAATTACATTTAAGTTAGGTTTTAATTATCATTCTTGTGTTGTATTTTTGCCGTCTAATTTTGATACAATTTTTAATTGTCAGTCGTAGTAAAAACATCTTTATTGAAGGCTATTTTGAAACTATTTAAACAAGTATCTGTTTCTAAGGTATTTTTTGCCGTTTTAGTTTTTTCTTTTACATTAAATATTTCAGCACAAGAAATTGATATAGCAAAAGGTAAATCTCTTTTTAATGCCAATTGTGCTTCATGTCATAAACTAAATAAAAATTTAGTTGGACCCGCGTTAAAAGGCGTGTCTGCTAAATATGAAAAAGAATGGCTTTACTCTTGGATAAAAAATAGTGCTGCGCTAATCAAGTCTGGAGATGACCAAGCAGTAGCTATTTACGAAGAGTATAATAAAGTTGCAATGAACGCTTTTCCTCAACTGTCTAATGAGGATATTGATAATATTTTAGCATATACTGACTATGTTCCTGAACCTGTAGTTAACGCAGATGTTGGGACAGTCACAACTAGCTCTGACAGCAACTCTTCATTAACAAATGATATCGTACTTGTTTTACTCACTGTAGTTTTATTAGTACTAATAACGATGCTGTTTTTAGTAACCAAAACTTTAAGGAATATTGCAGAAAAAAATGGAATAAATGTTGAAAAAGAACAAGGCTCTAAGTTTTCTATTTGGCAAGCATTTATTAAAAATCAATTTTTAATTTTTGTTTCGGTTATTCTACTTCTACTTTCTAGTGCATACTTTGCTTATGGTTACATGATGCAAATTGGAGTTGATCAGGGTTATATGCCTGTTCAGCCTATACATTATTCACACAAAATTCATGCAGGTGCAAATCAAATTGAATGCCAGTACTGCCATTCATCTGCTAGGATATCAAAACACTCTGGGATTCCATCTCTTAATGTTTGTATGAATTGTCATGAAAACATTGCTGATTACAACGGAGAAGAAGATCTTGAAAAAGGATACACTAAAGATTTTTATACTAACGAAATAAAAAAACTTTACAAAGCTGTAGGTTGGGATGAAGAAACTCAATCATACACTGGAGATACTGAACCTGTTAAGTGGGTAAGAATACATAATTTACCTGATTTTGTTTATTTCAATCATTCTCAACATGTTTCGGTTGCCGGAATTGATTGTCAAAAGTGTCATGGACCAGTTGAAGAAATGGAAATACTGTATCAATACTCTCCTCTAACTATGGGTTGGTGTATTGATTGTCATCGAGAGTCAAATATTAAAGTTAAAGACAATGAGTATTATACAAAAATACATGAAGAGTTGTCAAAAAAATATGGAGTTGAAGAATTATCTATTGCTCAAATGGGTGGTTTAGAATGTGGAAAATGTCATTATTAAAAAAGTAATATTAAGAAATGGGAAACCATAAAAAATATTGGAAAAGTGAATCAGAATTATCTTCTGATACTAAACTAGTAGATAAACTAGAACAAAATGAATTTGTTGAAGAGCTTCCTGTTGGGAGTTTATTAGAAGATGAGAATAGTTTAGAAAATTCTAATGCTAGTAGAAGAGACTTTTTAAAATATTTAGGATTTAGTACAGCTGCAGCTACAGTAGCTAGTTGTGAAGGTCCTGTCAATAGATCTATCCCTTATGTTGTACAACCTGAGCAAATAGTGCCAGGTATTTCTAATTTTTATGCAACATCAATTTCTGATGGGTTTGATTTTGCAAATGTACTTGTAAAAACAAGAGAGGGAAGACCAATTAAGATTGAAATCAATAATCAATCAAAAGATAATTCTCCAAATGCTAGGGTTCAAGCTTCAGTTCTTTCAATGTATGATAGTTCAAGAAATCAAGGCCCAACAATGGATGGCCAGGATATTTCTTGGAACCAGTTTAATGTAAATGTAAAAGCTCAACTTGATGCAATGAAAGCATCAAACAAAAAAGTTGTTTTGCTGACACAAACTTTTGCTAGTCCTACAACTGAATTAATAATAAATAATTTTTTAAAAAAATATTCTAACATTGATCATGTTATATACGATTCTATTTCCAATTCCAAAGCATTAGACGCTTTTGAAATTAGCTATGGAGTTAGGGCACTGCCTACCTACGATTTTGAAAATGCAAATGTCATTGTTTCTTTTTCTGCTGATTTTCTTGGTGACTGGCAAGGTGGAGGATTTTCTAAAGGTTATGCTAAAACCAGAGTTCCTAAAAATGGGAAGATGTCTAAGCATTATCAAATCGAGGCTAACATGTCGCTCTCTGGAGCAAATGCTGATACAAGGATACCTTTAAAGCCTTCTTTACAGAAAAAAGCTTTACTAAGAATTTATGATCTTATTTCTGGACAAAATAGTGGAGTTAAGTTAGACGACAAGCTTGAAGCAAAATTAAAATCAATTTCAGACAGCTTATTAAACTCAAATGGAAATGGTATTTTTATTACGGGAATTGATGATTTAGGGGCACAACTTATTTCTTTAAAAATTAATCAGTTAATCAAGAGTAAAGTAATTAATGTTCAAAAGCTTAATTATACTAGTCAAGGCGATGATCAAAAAGTTTCTAATCTTGTTGAAAATGTTTTAAATAAAAAAATTAATGGATTAATTATGGTTGGAGTAAATCCATCATATACTCTTCCAAATAGTGAACAATTTAATGAGGCATTAAAGTCTGTTGATTTGTCAGTTTCTTTTTCAATGAATAATACAGAAACCACTAAACTTTCAAAATGGGTTGCAGCAACTCCTCATTATTTAGAATCTTGGGGCGATGTAGAAATGAAATCCGGTAACTATAGTTTGGTACAACCTACTATTAAACCTCTTTTTGACACTTTACAGTTTCAAGATGTTTTATTAAGCTGGCTAGGTTCTCCAAACTCATTTTATGATGAATTAAAAAATAATTGGAACGCATTTATTCTTAAAGGTTCATCTTGGAATCAAGCTTTACATGATGGAGTTTATTATAACAATTCTAGCTCAAAAAAAATTAGTTCACCGTACACTTTTCCAAATATTAACAACTATATAGATAGTTTAAAATCTTCAGAATCTGATGGTTTTGAATTGACATTTTATTCAAAAACATCAATGGGTAATGGATTACAGGCTAATAACCCTTGGTTGCAAGAAATGCCAGATCCAATAACAAGAGTGTCTTGGGACAACTATCTAACTGTTTCTAAATCAGATGCAAAAAGTTTAGGATTAAAAAACATTAATGATTCAAACGGGGCATTAAATAGTAATTTTGCTAATGTTTCTATAAGTAATAAATCATTAAAAATTCCGGTTGTTATTCAACCAGGTCAAGCCAAAGGATCTGTAGGTTTTTCTTTTGGTTATGGCAGAACAAGCGGAGTTAAAAACGAATTACAAACTGGAGTTAATGCCTACGACTTTTACAATAATTTTTTAAATGTTCAAAACGTCTCTATTGAATCTGTAAATGAAACACATGAGTTTGCTTGTGTTCAGCTTCACAATACTCTAATGGGGCGTGGAGATATTATCAAAGAAACAACTCTTGAAATTTTTAACACAAAAAAATCTTCTGAGTGGAATCATATGACTCAGGTTTCTTTAAACCATATTGAAACTCCAGTGACTTCTCCAGATGTTGATATTTGGGATGAATTTGATAGATCTGTTGGTCACCACTTTAATTTATCGATTGATTTAAATGGTTGTACTGGATGTGGTGCATGTGTTATTTCATGTCATGCGGAGAATAATGTGCCAGTGGTAGGTAAAACAGAAGTAAGAAAATCAAGAGACATGCACTGGCTGAGAATAGATAGATACTATTCTTCTGCTGAAACATTTTCTGGTGATAACAGTACAAAAGATAATATAAATGGTTTAAGCGATTCTTTATCTGTATTTGGTGAAATGGAAAATCCATCTGAAAATCCTCAGGTTGCTTTTCAACCAGTTATGTGTCAACATTGTAACCATGCACCTTGTGAAACTGTTTGTCCAGTAGCGGCTACTTCTCATGGTAGACAAGGTCAAAATCATATGGCTTACAACAGATGTGTTGGAACAAGATATTGTGCGAATAATTGTCCTTATAAAGTAAGAAGATTTAATTGGTTCTTGTACAATAACAATAACGAGTTTGATTTCAATATGAATGATGATCTGGGCAAAATGGTTTTAAATCCAGATGTTGTTGTTAGATCAAGAGGTGTAATGGAAAAATGTTCAATGTGTATTCAAAAAACACAGAAAACAATTTTAGATGCTAAGCTTGAAGGAAGAGAGATAAAAGATGGTGAATTCCAGACAGCTTGCTCTTCTGCTTGTGAAACAGGAGCCATTGTTTTTGGTGATATTAATGATGAAGATAGTAAGGTATTAGAATTAAAAGAGGATGATAGAATGTATCATCTTTTAGAAAGTGTAGGTACAAAACCAAATGTTATGTATCAGGTTAAAATAAGAAATACGTAAAAAGATAAATATATATGTCATCTCATTACGAAGCACCCATTAGGAAACCCTTAGTAACTGGCAACAAGTCATATCATGACGTTTCAGTTGACATTGCAGCAGCTATTGAAGGTAAAGCAAATAAACAATGGTGGATAGTATTTTCTATTGCACTAGTCGCCTTTTTATGGGGTGTTGGATGTATGATTTATACAATTTCGACTGGAATTGGTGTATGGGGATTAAATAAAACTGTTGGATGGGCGTGGGACATTACAAACTTCGTTTGGTGGATTGGTATTGGTCATGCTGGAACATTAATTTCTGCTGTGCTTTTATTGTTTAGACAAAAGTGGAGAATGGCGATTAATAGATCTGCTGAAGCTATGACAATATTTTCTGTGATTCAAGCCGGTTTGTTTCCTATAATTCACATGGGTCGTCCATGGCTTGCATATTGGGTATTACCGATTCCCAACGCATACGGATCTTTATGGGTTAACTTTAATTCTCCTTTATTGTGGGATGTTTTTGCAATATCCACTTATTTATCAGTCTCCTTAGTATTTTGGTGGACTGGATTATTGCCTGATTTTGCTATGATTAGGGACAGAGCTGTTAAGCCTTTTCAGAAAAAAATATATAGTCTAGTTAGCTTTGGATGGACAGGTAGAGCCAAAGATTGGCAAAGATTTGAAGAAGTTTCATTAGTATTAGCTGGTCTGGCAACTCCTTTAGTTTTGTCAGTACACACTATTGTATCCTTTGACTTTGCAACATCAGTAATCCCTGGTTGGCATACAACAATTTTTCCTCCCTATTTTGTAGCCGGAGCTATTTTCTCTGGATTTGCAATGGTTAACACTCTACTTATAATAATGAGGAAGGTATCGAATTTAGAAAATTATATAACTGTTCAACATATTGAATTAATGAATATAGTTATTATGATTACTGGATCTATTGTTGGTACGGCATATATAACAGAACTTTTTATTGCTTGGTATTCAGGTGTTGAATATGAACAATATGCTTTTTTAAATAGAGCTACTGGGCCATATTGGTGGGCTTACTGGGCTATGATGACGTGTAATGTATTTTCACCACAATTAATGTGGATAAAAAAGCTGAGAACCAGTATTCTTTTTTCATTTTTCATTTCAATTGTTGTAAATATTGGGATGTGGTTTGAAAGATTTGTTATTATTGTTACTTCTCTTCACAGAGACTATCTGCCTTCTTCTTGGACAATGTTTTCTCCAACGTTTGTAGATGTGGGAATATTTGTTGGTACAATAGGATTCTTTTTTGTATTGTTTTTACTGTATTCAAGAACTTTTCCAGTAATTGCACAAGCAGAAGTTAAGACAATATTAAAAAGTTCAGGAGATAATTATAAAAAAATTAGAGATAAAAAATAATGGCTGATAAAATATTACATGCCGTATACGATGACGATGATAAGTTAATGGATGCTGTCAAAGATTTAAAAGCATCGAACTTTTCAATAGACGAAGTTTATACTCCGTTTCCTGTTCACGGACTTGATAAAGCTTTAGGTTTAAAGCCAACAAGATTGGCTATTTTATCATTTATTTATGGATGTATTGGATTTTGTTTTGCAATCTTCATGATGAATTATATAATGATAGTCGATTGGCCTCAAAATATTGGAGGAAAACCAAGTTTTTCGTTTATTGAAAATATGCCTTCCTTTGTGCCAATAATGTTTGAACTTACTGTATTTTTTGCTGCACATTTAATGGTTATTACCTTTTATTTAAGAAGTAAACTATGGCCTTTTAAAGAGGCTGAAAATCCAATACCATCAACTACTGATGATAAATTTTTAATAGAAATTAAATTTCATGGTGATGGTAAGGCTTTAAAATCTGCTGTCAAGAAAACAGATGTTTTTGAAGTTAAAATAATTGATAACAAAGGATCTAACTAATGAAAAAATATACTTTTTTTAGCGCGATGATATTGTTCAGTGTTTTGACTGTTTCATGTTTTGATAAGTCTAAACCTAATTATCAGTTTTTTCCTAACATGTACGAATCTGTTGGTTATAGTACTTATCAGGAGTCAGATGCTTTTTCAAATGGAATTGAAGCTCAAATTCCTGTTGAAGGATCTATTCCAAGAGGATGGGTTCCATATGAATACTCAGATACTAATGAAGGCTATGAATCAGCAAAAGCCAATCTAATATCTCCTTTAGAATTAAACGATGAGAATATTTCAAAAGGAAAAGAGCTATATAATATTTACTGCGCTGTATGTCATGGCTCAAAAGGAGATGGTCAAGGAATATTAATGACAAGAGAAAAATTCTTAGGTATTCCAAGTTATGCCGACAGGGATATTAGCGAAGGAAGTATTTACCATGTTTTAATGTATGGAAAAAATTTGATGGGTTCTCACGCTAGTCAAGTTAATGCTAAAGAAAGATGGCAGATTTCGCAGTATGTAATAAGTTTAAGAGAAAAATTAATAAAATAAATTAATGTATAAGGTTTCTAAAAATATAAAAATCTTCTCACTGGCTTTAATGGCAATTGGTGTTCTTGGTTTAGGTTTTAGTTTTTATTCTGCTCCTAAAACTATTGAGCAAGCAAAAGCAATGGTTACTGATTCGCATTCTGATGGTCATCAAGAAGCTGAAACTCATATTTCAGAAGAGACTACTCATTCAAATGTTGATTCACATGGCTCATCTGACGTTCATCAAGAGGAAGACACTCATTCGTCCTCCCATGATGAGCATCTTTTACACTATCTACAAAATCGACCTTGGTCAGCTTTATATGTAGCGGCATTATTTTTTATGTTCCTATCATTAGGAACTTTAGCCTTTTATGCAATTCAAAGAGCTTCTCAAGCAGGTTGGTCTCCTCTTTTATTTAGAGTAATGGAAGGTATAACTGCGTATTTACTCCCAGGAACGTTAATTATTTTAGTGATATTAATTTTATCTTCATTACACTTCAATCATCTTTTTGTTTGGATGGACCCTGAAGTTGTTGCTCATGATAAGATAATTCAAGGTAAAGTAGGGTATTTAAACTCTCCTTTTTTAATTGCTAGAGCAGTTTTTTATATTTTAGGATGGAATTTATATAGATATCTATCAAGAAAATATTCACTAGCTCAAGATAGCTCAGAAAATATTTCAAATCATAAAAAGAATTTTAAAATATCAGCTGGATTTTTAGCATTTTTCATAGTAACTGAATCTATGATGTCTTGGGATTGGATTATGTCAGTAGACCCTCACTGGTTTAGTACATTATTTGGATGGTATGTGTTTGCAAGTATGTTTGTTTCTGGAATTACAACAATTGCATTAATCACAATTTATTTAAAATCTAAAGGTTACTTAGAAAAGGTAAATCATAATCACATTCATGATTTAGGAAAATTTATGTTTGGAGTTAGTGTGTTTTGGACTTATTTATGGTTTTCTCAATTCATGTTGATATGGTACGCAAATATTCCTGAGGAAGTTACTTATTTTATAACTAGAATCGAAGACTATAATCTTCCTTTCTTTGGAATGATTGCTTTGAATTTTATTTTCCCATTACTCTTATTAATGAATAGTGATTATAAAAGAGTTAATTGGTTTATTGTGATGACAGGAATAATAATTTTAGTGGGTCATTATATTGATGTGTTTAACATGATTATGCCAGCTACAGTTGGTGATCAGTGGTATTTTGGGATTCCTGAACTTTCAGGTGTTTGTTTCTTTGGAGGATTATTCATTTATGTTGTGTTTAACAGTTTGTCTAAAGCTCCTTTAGAACCATCAGGTGATCCTTTAATTAAAGAAAGTGAAAAATTTGTTTACTAAAGATTATATTAAATGACAGTACTTCTCATATTAACAATCTTAATCTTAACAGGAATAGCTTTATGGCAAATAACTAAGATTTTTGAATTGTCTCAGCTTGGTCAAAAGAAAGATGATTCTCAGATTGCAACTGAAAAAGACAATGACTTAAATGGTAAATTAATGTTTGCTTTTTTGGTCTTTATTTATGCTGTAACTATTTATTCTTTTTGGACTTACTCTAAAGTGCTCCTTCCAGAATCTGCTTCTGCACATGGTCCAGCTTACGATACACTTCTTTGGATTTCTTTTGCAGTCATTTTATTTGCTCAAACAATAACTCAAGCTGTTTTACATATTTTTGCTTATCAGTACCGAGGGATAAATAACAGAAAAGCATATTTTTTTACTCACGACAATAAATTAGAATTTATTTGGACAATAATCCCAGCAATAATCTTTTTTATGTTGATTATTTACGGTATGATTACATGGGGTCAGATAATGAACTTTGAAGAAGACGATGATGCTTTAGTTGTTGAGTTATATGCTCAACAATGGAATTGGAAAGCAAGGTATGGTGGTGAAGACAATGTATTAGGAGATGCTAATGTTAGATTTCTTAATGATTTTGATGGTAAAAATTCAGTTGGTATAGATTCTTCTGATCCAAACGGGATGGATGATTTCGTAGTTACACAAGAATTCCATCTTCCAGTAAATAGAAAAGTAATTTTTAAACTTAGATCTCAGGATGTTTTACACTCGGCATATATGCCTCATTTTAGAGCACAAATGAATTGTGTTCCAGGAATGATTACCGAGTTTTCTTTCACTCCAACTATAACTACGGATGAAATGAGAATGAATTCTGATGTTGTTGATAAGGTAAATAGAATAAATAAAATTAGATACGAAAATAGTAAATTGCTTGCTGCAAATGGTGAAGAAACATTAGAGCCATATCAGTTTGACTACTTATTGTTGTGTGCAAAAATTTGTGGGACATCTCATTATAATATGCAAATGAAAATTGTAGTTGAGTCTGAAAAAGATTATGAAAAATGGGTTGCTAAGCAACAAATATTTTCGGAAGTAATTCAATAATATAATATGTCAGAAGTTTCAGGTATTTCGCATTCAAATCATGATGATCATCATCATCATAAAGAAACATTTATAACTAAATATATATTTAGTCAAGATCACAAAATGATCGCTAAACAATATTTAATTTTAGGAGTTTTGTTTATGGGCTTTATAGGTGTAGCTATGTCTTTACTTTTTAGACTTCAGTTAGCTTGGCCAGAGCAATCTTTCGCAGTTTTTGATATTTTTCTAGGTGACTGGGCCCCAGAAGGCGTTATGGATCCTAATATATACTTGGCTTTAGTAACGATTCATGGTACAATAATGGTGTTTTTTGTACTAACAGCAGGGTTAAGTGGAACTTTTAGTAATTTATTAATTCCACTTCAAATAGGCGCAAGAGATATGGCTTCAGGCCTACTGAATATGATTTCTTTTTGGTTGTTTTTTCTTTCAAGTATGATAATGCTTGCCTCCTTATTTGTAGAGGCAGGTCCTGCTGCTGCTGGTTGGACGATTTATCCACCACTTAGTGCATTACCTCAAACTCAACCTGGATCAGGTATGGGTATGACTCTTTGGTTAATTTCAATGGCTATTTTTGTTGCATCTTCATTATTAGGTTCACTTAATTACATAGTCACAGTTATAAATTTAAGAACAAAAGGAATGTCAATGTTTAGACTGCCTTTAACTATATGGGCATTTTTTGTAACTGCAATTATTGGAGTTATTTCATTTCCTGTTTTACTTTCAGCTGCTTTACTTTTGATAATGGATAGAAGTTTTGGAACTTCATTTTTTCTTTCAGATATTTTTGTTCAAGGAGAGGTTTTACATTATCAAGGAGGTTCTCCTGTTTTATTTGAGCATCTTTTTTGGTTTTTAGGTCACCCTGAAGTTTACATTGTATTACTTCCTGCTTTAGGTATTACATCTGAAATTATTGCTACTAATTCAAGAAAACCAATTTTTGGCTATAGAGCTATGGTAGCTTCTATACTAGCTATTGCTTTCTTATCCACAGTTGTATGGGGACACCATATGTTTATTTCAGGAATGAATCCTTTTCTAGGTTCAGTATTTACTTTTACTACTTTACTCATTGCAATTCCTTCGGCTGTTAAAGCATTTAATTACATTACAACACTTTGGAAAGGTAATTTGCAATTTAATCCTGGTATGCTATTCTCTATCGGATTAGTTTCTACTTTTATTACTGGAGGTCTTACGGGTATTATTTTGGGAGATAGTACGCTTGATATCAACATACATGATACTTATTTTGTTGTGGCACATTTTCATTTAGTTATGGGTATTTCAGCACTGTATGGTTTGTTTGCTGGTGTATATCATTGGTTTCCTAAATTATTTGGTCGAATGATGAACAAAAATTTAGGATACATCCACTTTTGGATAACAGCTATAGCTGCATACGGAGTATTTTTCCCAATGCATTTTATTGGAATGGCAGGTTTACCAAGAAGATATTATACTAATACTGCTTTCCCTTATTTTGATGATTTGGCCAATATAAATGTAGTTATTACGGTCTTTGCTTTACTTGCAGGGGCTGCTCAATTAGTCTTTTTATATAATTTTATATCAAGTATGTTTTTTGGTAAAAAGACTGAACAAAACCCATGGAAATCAAACACTTTGGAATGGACTGCACCAGTTGAACATATTCATGGAAATTGGCCTGGAGAAATTCCTCATGTACACAGATGGGCATATGACTATAGTAAGCCTGGTCAAAAAGAAGATTTTGTTCTTCAGACTACACCACTGAGTAAAGGAGAAAAAGAAACCGAACACTAATTTATTGTTATAAATATCGTTTTTCTTTTCCTTATATTTGGGTAAATGAATGAAAATTTAGATCCTACAGATTCTGGTTATAGTAATGAAGAAATTGAGATAGATAAGGCCCTAAGACCTCTTTCGTTTGACGATTTTGCAGGACAAGATCAAATTCTAAATAATTTAAAAATTTTTGTTGAAGCTTGTAACCAGCGTTCAGATGCTTTGGACCATACTTTATTTCATGGACCGCCTGGACTAGGAAAAACTACACTTGCTCATATTGTTGCAAATGAATTAGGAGTTAATTTAAAAGTTACGTCAGGCCCAGTTTTAGATAAGCCAGGAGATTTAGCAGGTTTATTAACAAACTTAGAGCCTCGTGATGTATTGTTTATTGATGAGATTCATAGGCTCAGTCCAATTGTTGAGGAATATTTATATTCTGCAATGGAAGATTATAAAATAGACATTATGATTGAAACTGGTCCAAATGCAAGAACAGTTCAAATAAACTTAAATCCATTTACATTAATCGGGGCTACAACTAGATCAGGGCTACTAACAGCTCCAATGAGAGCCAGATTTGGAATAAATAATAGACTTGAGTATTACAAAACTGAACTTCTTTCTACTATAGTAGAAAGAAGTTCTGAAATTCTAGATATTGAAATTCATAATAATGCAGCAATTGAAATAGCTGGAAGAAGTAGAGGAACTCCAAGAATTTCTAATTCATTGTTAAGAAGAGTGAGAGATTTTGCTCAAATTAAAGGAAACGGAATGATTGACATGGAAATCACTCGATTCGCGTTAAAATCTTTAAATGTAGATAAGAATGGATTAGATGAAATGGATAATAAAATCTTGACTACACTAATTGATAAATTTAAGGGAGGCCCTGTTGGTATAAATACTTTATCTACTGCAGTTTCTGAAAGTGCTGAAACCATTGAAGAGGTTTACGAGCCTTTTTTGATTCAACAAGGCTTTATTGTTAGAACACCGAGAGGAAGAGAAGTCACCAAGCTAGCATATGATCATTTAGGATTGAAAAAAACACAATCTCAGAATGAGCTTTTTTAGCAAGTAATGAAAAAAATAATTGTATGGATTTAAATAATTTATTTTACGATTTTTTAATTGAACTTAATATCCCTGAGTTTTATGCTGTAATATTGAACTTAGTTATTGTTTCAATTCTAATTTTAGTTTCTGTAATAATTATCAATTATGTGTCAAAGAAAATTGTAATTAATTTTCTTGAAAAACTTTCAAAGAGGTCTAAAACTGATTTTGATAATTTTTTAATTGCTAACAATATTCAAATTTATTTAGCAAGGTTAGTACCTGTCTTCTATTTATACTGGATTATTCCATCTTGGCTTGAAGATTTTCAAACATTACTTATTTATGCTCTTCTAGGTTTAAAAATTTATTTTATAATTCTGTTAGTTTGGATAATTAGGAACTTTTTGAATGCCAGTAAAGGATTTCTTAGAACGTTTGATTCTTTAAAAGGTAAGCCAGTTGAAAGTTTTGTTCAGGTAGCAATGATACTAGTTTGGTTTACTGCTATTGTTTTAATTTTCTCAATTGTTACAGGAACAGAAGTCAGTACTTTTCTTACTGCCATGGGAGCATTGTCAGCTGTTATTTTGTTAATTTTCAAGGATACTATATTAGGTTTTGTAGCAAGTATTCAATTAAGTTCAAATGATTTAATTAAAATAGGAGATTGGGTAACAATGAAAAAGTTTGGTGCAGATGGTGACGTTATTGAGATAAATTTAAACTCTGTTAAAATTCAAAATTTTGATAAAACAATTACTACAATTCCTACTTATAAATTAATTTCGGATTCATTTACAAACTGGAGAGGAATGAGTGATTCTGACGGAAGAAGAATTAAAAGAGCTTTATTAATAAAAGGCTCCTCAATTAGATTTATAAAAAAAGAAGAAATTTCTAATCTAAAAAATATAAAACTTTTATCTAAATACATTGCTCAAACCGAGAAAGATATTGAAAGTCATAACTTTAAATTACAGGTTGAGTCAGATGATAATATAAATGGGAGAAATCTTACAAATATTGGATTATTTAGGAAATACATTGAAGAATATCTAGTTTCTAATAAGTTAATTAATAATGATATGACTGTAATGTGTCGCCAATTAACTCCAACATCTCAGGGTGTTCCTCTTGAAATTTATGCTTTTATTTCTGACAAAGAATGGAAGAGTTATGAAAATATAGTTTCAGATATATTTGATCATTTATTAGCCTCACTTAAAACTTTTGATCTTGAATTATTTGAATTTCCCTCAAATATGAAAGTTTAGTATGAAAAATTTTATAATCTTATTTTGTCTTTTAGTATCTTTTTCAATTGAAGCGCAAACTGAGAACAAATCTGATTGCACAAAAGTGTTTCTAATTAGACATGCAGAAAAGGACAGGACAGATAAGACCAATTCAAATCCTCATTTAAATTCATTTGGAGTCAAAAGATCACTCAAGTGGAAAGATTTTTTTAAGAATGTAGATTTTGACATTATTTATTCTACTAATTATCATAGAACATTAGAAACTATTAAACCATTTTCTGAAAATGGCATACAATTAGTTATATACAACCCCTCCAAGATTGATTACAATGAGTTTTTATCTAATAATAAGGGCAAAACAATTTTAGTTGTAGGTCATAGTAATACAATACCATATTTTACTAATAGTATTTCCAATAAAAATTTATACAATGACATAGAGGATAATAATAATTCTAATTTGTATGTTGTTAATATTTGTGACGGAATAGATCCTCAAAATTCTCTTTTCTTTATTAAATAATGAATTCTATTTATAATAATTTAACGAAGGTAGAATTACATGTTCATTTAGATTGTTGTTTAAGTTACAATGCTCTTAAAAGAATGAATTCTGAAATAAGTCTTGAGACTTTTCAAAAAGAATTTATTGGCACATCTTGTAGTTGCTTGAAAGATTATATTAAATGTGCGGATAGAGCATTAGAATATATGCAAACAAAAGAACAACTAGAAATTGTTGTTGAGGATCTTTTTGATCAATTTAAAAAGGATAATGTTATTTATGCTGAAGTTAGATTTGCACCCCTTCTTCATTTAAATGAAGGATTATCTCCAACAGAAGTTGTTAAGATTGTGAGCGATAAAACAAAAGAAAATTCCAATATTTATGACATAGAAGTTAATTTAATTTTATGCACATTAAGACATTATACTAAAAATCAAAGCATAGAAACCGTTAATCTAATAAAAGATTTTCCCGGAGACAACGTCGTGGGATTTGATATAGCTGCAGATGAAGCTGGATTCCCACTTGATAATCATATAGAAGCATTTAAGTTAGCTAAAAATAGTGGTATACATTGCACAGCTCATGCTGGCGAAGCTTTAGGAGCCTCTAGTGTATTAGACACTTTAGACAAATTGAAGCCCTCAAGAATTGGTCACGGTGTTAGGAGTGTTGAAAACAAATCTCTGCTAAAAGAAATAAAAGCAAATAATATTCATCTAGAACTTTGTTTGACTAGTAATATGGTTACAAAAGTTTATGAAAGTCTAATGGACCATCCAGTTGATTATTTATATAAAAATGACTTTTCAATTAGTATTAATACAGATGGCAGAACAATTACAGATACTAATTTAAATAATGAATACGATATTTTGGGAACTCATTTTAATTGGGTTAAAAGTCACTTTTTAAAAGTAAATATCAAATCAATGGAAGCCTCATTTGCAAGTATAAATATAAAAGCAAAAATTATTTCACTTTTAAAATCATCTTATAATTAATAAAAATTAGTGATTACAACAATTTCATTTTTCAAATACAGTTCAAATAAATTTTGGGCTTTTAAGCAAATGTATTTAGCTTTTGAGTTAATTAGTAAGGTTCCTGGTTTAAATTTTTTTAAATTACTCGGAACTGGGGCTGGAGCAGGCTTTAGTCTTTATCCTGATTTTGGAACGTATTCAATACTTTGTGTTTGGAAAGATCGACATAGTGCTGATAATTTTATAAATGAAAGTGATCATGCTTTGCTAATTTCAAAAAAAGCTTTTTCAAGAGAGGACTATTTTTTGAATCCAATCCACAGTCACGGTAAATGGGATGGCTTAAATCCTTTTAAAGGAAATAAAGTTTCCGTAGATAAATCAAAACAAATTGCGATTATAACAAGAGCTACTTTAAATTTTAAAAAATTATTTGAATTTTGGAAATCAGTTCCTCAAGCTTCAAAAGCTATAAAAAATGCTTCTGGTGTTATTTGGTTTAAAGGGATCGGAGAGTTGCCTTTTATACAACAAGCTACTTTCAGTATATGGGAGAATTTGGAGTCAGTTACTGATTTTGCATATAAAAATAAAAATCATGCAGAAATAGTTAAAAAAACAAGACAAAGAAATTGGTATAAAGAAGACTTGTTTGCTAGATTTGAAATAGTAGACAAGCAAACTAAAGTATTTTAAAATTGAAAAAAGCAATTGTTATAGGTTCTGGAATAGGAGGAATTGCTACAGCGTTAAGGCTTAGATCAATGAATTATGATGTTACAGTTTTTGAAAATAATAATTTTCCTGGAGGCAAATTAACTAGCTTTGATTTAGGTTCTTATAGATTTGATGCAGGACCCTCTTTACTTACAATGCCCCACTTTATCGATGAGTTATTTATTTTGTTTAATGAAAACCCAAGAGACTATTTTAATTATAAAAAAAAAGATATATCGTGTAAATACTTTTGGGATGATGGAATTAAACTTAATGCATATTCTGATAAAATAAAATTTACAAAAGAAATAGAAAATGTTTTAGGTGTAAAACAATCAATTGTTTCCTCATATCTATTAAAAGCTAAAAGAAAATATGATTTAACTAAAAGAATGTTTTTAGAGCAATCGCTTCATAAGTTGAAAACTTATTTTACTAAAGATTTATTAAATGGCGTTTTTAATATTTTTTCATTTCAGATAAATAAAACATTAAATCAAGTCAATTTATCAGAACTTAAAGAACCACATTTAGTTCAGCTTTTTAATCGATTTGCAACCTACAATGGGTCTTCGCCTTATAAGACGCCTGGTATGATGACTTTAGTTCAGCACTTAGAACAAGAATATGGAACTTTTGTTTCTGATAAAGGAATGTACAACATAACAAATTCACTTTATGATCTAGCTTTAAGACAAGGAGTTGATTTTAAGTTTAATAATTATGTTTCCGAAATTTTAGTTTCTAATAAAAAAGCTACAGGTATTAAGGTTGGAGATAAATCTTATAAATCTGATATTGTTATTTCGAATATGGATGTTGTCCCAACTTATAGAAATTTATTAAAGAATCATTATCAGCCAGAGAAGATTTTAAATCAAGAAAGATCAAGCTCTGCTCTAATATTTTATTGGGGAATAAAAAAAGAATTTAAAAACTTAGATTTACACAATATTTTTTTCTCAGAGGATTATAAAACTGAATTTAAATCAATTTTTGAAAACAATACTATTTCAGATGATCCAACTGTTTATATTAATATTACATCAAAAGACGTTCATGGAGATGCTCCCAAAAATTGTGAAAACTGGTTTGTAATGATTAATTCCCCTAACGATTCTGGTCAGAACTGGGATAATATGATCGATCAAGTTAAATCTAACATTATAAAAAAAATAAATAAAATATTAAAGGTTAATATTGAAGACTTTATTGAATGTGAAAAAGTATACACCCCTAAAACCATTGAGTTAAATACTCAATCATATTTGGGTTCTTTATACGGATCGTCTAGTAATAATTTAATGTCTGCTTTTTTAAGGCATCCTAATTTTTCTAATAAAATATTAAATCTATATTTTTGTGGCGGTAGTGTTCATCCGGGTGGAGGAATTCCATTGTGTTTGTTATCTGCCAAAATTGTATCACAATTAGTAAATAATAAATGAATTTCTTAATCCCTAGTAATACTACTTTAAAAATTTCTGTTTTTATAATATGGTTATTTCATTTATGTGGTATGGTTGGAATTTCATACGGAAATAAAGAATTTTTTTTAGCATTTACACCTATTAATCTTTTTATATCGTTTGTTTTATTATTTGTTAATCAAAAACAATTAGAGAGTAAAGAACTTAAATCAGCTTTTTTAATATTTTTTATTGGAATGACATCAGAAATACTAGGTGTAAACTATGGCCTTATTTTTGGAGATTATGTTTATTTAGACAACCTAGGTGTTAAAATTTTAGGGGTGCCAGTATTAATTGGGATAAATTGGATAATATTAACTTTTATCACAGGATCTCTCTCTTCATTTGTTTTTAAAAACAAATATGTATCTATTTTAATGGGGGCAATCTTAATGATTGTTTTAGATTTGTTAATAGAACCCGTAGCTCCTCTATTAGGCTTTTGGATATTTGATTTACAAGACGTGCCATTACAAAACTACATTGGATGGTTTGTAATTGGACTTATGACTCAAATTATCTTTCAATTTAAAATAGCTGAAAAAGAATATACTTTTTCCACTCATCTATTAATTGTAAATGCAATTTTCTTTGCATTTTTAAATTATCAAATAGCCTAATTTGTTTATTAAGACTTAGTTATTGTTAACTTTCCGTCGTTCAGTGTAGTGGTGTAACATTTTAATGGGCCACCAGCTGTTCCTGAAGTTTCACAATCCGTTGGATAGCTGTTACTATGTGCTCCACAAACAAACCTGTCTTGAGAGGTGTTGTAGCTCCACTGACTTGAATTACCTTGATGTGGACATGAATTAGTAAATGCTCTGTAGGTTGATGCATCAATTTTAAGTATTAACATTGCCTCAGCCCCAAAATTCATCCATCCATTACTATTTAAGGTTGAAAAGTTTGAATTGCTTAATGTTATAACAACTGTATTACCACTAACTGTATATCCTTTACTGTTATTGTTGCTATTTCCACCGCCTCCTCCAACGGGAACTTGATTGTCATCTCCTCCAGATGAACAAGCTTCAAGCATTGTTACACCAAAGAATGCTAGTGCCACAGATGGGCATACATTTTTTAAAAATTCTCTTCTTTTATTTTTCATATAAAACAACATTTCAATAATCGTTCCAAAATTTTTTATATTTTTTTTTATTTAGGTTTTTATTAAATTTTTTTAAATATCTAATTAATTAATAACTATACACTTAATTTTTAGTTTAGGTTTTTTATTTTAAATTTACAATTGAATATAATTTGAAAATGTATTTTAAACATCTAATTATCAGTAATTTGAAAAAATTTATACTTCTTTTTTTATTTAGTTTTTCAGTTTTTTCACAATCATTGCCGCCTATACAATCTTATACACCTCAAGAATATAGAGCAGCAAATCAAAATTGGAAAATTTCAGAAACTTCTAAAAATGAAATTCTATTTGCTAATAGTGAGGCGTTACTTTCATTTAATGGAACAAGTTGGAATAATTATGATTCTCCAAACGGAAGTGTGATACGCTCTGTTAAAAACATTGAAGATAAAATCTTTATAGGATCTCACTCTGATTTTGGTTTTTTCCAAAAATCTATTACTGGAAAATTAATATATACTTCCCTTGTAGATAAATTAAATTTAAAAATTGAGGAAGACGAAGAGTTTTGGAATATTTTGCTTTTAGATAATTGGATAATTTTTCAATCAATTTCTAGGTTAATTTTTATTGACAAAAATAATAATGATGTTAAGTATTTAAAGCTAAAAGGGATAATTAATAATTCTTTCTCAATTGATAATCAAATATATATAGCTTTAGATACAGGACTTTTCAGATTGGTTAATGGTCAGCCAGAACTTGTTATTGAAGGCAATCAATTACCTTCTCAAATTGTAAATATTTTTTATTCTGACAAAAAATTGCTGATCCTTACTTCAAAGCATGGCTTTTACTTAGAAAAAAAACCTGGTTCTTTAATTAAGGTTAAATCTTCTTTAAACTCTTTAAATGATGATTTTTCTGTTTTTTCTGCGATTCAATTACAGGATTCCTCCTATGCACTTGGTACAGTAGGTCATGGATTATTTCTATTAGAGTCTGATTTTAATTCATTTAAAAAAATTGATAAGTCTAGAGGACTTGCTAATAATACTGTTCTTTCTATCTATGAGGATTCAAAAAATAATATTTGGCTTGGTCTTGATAATGGAATTACTGTGATTAATAATGATTCTCCATTTTCTATTTATTCTGATAGCAATGGTGTTCTTGGAACTATATATGCAACAAAGTTATTTAACAACATTCTTTATGCAGGAACCAATCAAGGTCTGTTTTATAAAAAGTATAATACTGATGAACCTTTTAGACTTATAAAAAAAACAAGTGGGCAAGTTTGGAGTTTGATTGAGATTGACAATACTTTATTTTGTGGACATAATAACGGAACTTTCATTGTTACAAATGGGAGTGTTAAAAAAGTATCAAATACTAATGGATCATGGACTTTTAGAAAAATTCCTGGTGATCCCTCGAATGTTTTAGAGGGTAGCTACTATGGATTAAAGGTTTTATCTAAAGTGAATGAACAATGGATTGTTAAAAATAATATTTCAGGTTTTGACATATCTTCTCGTTTTTTTGAAATTTCTAATAATGGAAAAATCATTGTTAGCCACGGGTATAAGGGTGTATACAAACTTTCTATAAGTTCAGATTTTACAAACATTATTGATTATGAGCTAGATTCAATCGCTGTTAAAGGAGGTAATACCAGCCTTGCTAAATTTGATAATAACATCTATTATAATTATGATAAAGGAATGTTAAAGTATAATTCTCTATCCAATGATTTTTCAAAGGACACACTACTTTCAAATTTATCCTCTAAAGATTTATTGTATGGTATTATTAGAAATGATTTTGACGGAAAACTGTGGCTGTTTTCAGAAAATAACATTTATTATGTTTATAAGGATTTAGTCTCAGGAAATAAAAAAGTAAATTCAGTAGTGTCTACCGATCAGCTAAGAAGAACTGTATTTGAGAATATTTCTAAGGTAGATAAATCCAAATATATAATTGGAACAAACAACGGGTTTATAACCATTGACTTAGATAAATATAAATTATTACCACCCAAAGTTAACATTAGTAAGATAGAGTCATATGAGCTAAATCAAAATCCCGTCCATGTAAATAAAGACGAATTTATTCAATTCGAATCTAGCTTTAATAACTTAAGATTTCATACAAATGTTTCAAATTATCAAAAGTTTCAGCCCATTACTTTTGAATATTTATTAGAGGGATATCTTTCAGAGTGGGTTTCAGTAAACGAATCACCATTTATTGAGTTTAACAATTTAAAGCCTGGAGATTATAAGTTTAAAGTTAAAGCAAGAGTAGGAGATTTTTATTCTTCTAATGTTGATTCAATATCTTTTTCGGTAGAAAGGCCATGGTATTTTTCTAATTTCATGATTGCTAACTATTTTTTAGTTTTTGCTATTATATTTTTTCTGTTTAATAGGTCTTATGAAAAGTATTATCGAGAAAAAGAACAAAAAATCATAAGAACAAATCAAAATAAATTAGAGTTAATTGAAATTGAAAAAAAACAAGCTTTAATGGCTGTGGAAAACAATAAACTACAGAACGATATTGAAAGTAAAAACAGAGAACTTGCAGTTTCCACTATGAGTATGATTAAAAAAAATCAATTCTTGAGTAAAATCAAATCCGATTTAAAAAAGTCTGAATCAGGAGATAAAATATTTTCTGTTATTAAAATGATTGACAGGAATTTAAATAATAAAGATGATTGGAAGTTCTTTGAAGAAGCTTTTAATAATGCTGACAAGGATTTTCTTAAAAAAGTTAAATCTACTCACCCCTCATTAACAAATAACGATCTTAGACTATGTGCATACTTAAGATTAAACTTATCTTCAAAAGACATAGCACCTTTACTAAATATTTCTTTAAGTAGCGTAGAGATTAAGAGATATAGACTCAGAAAAAAGATGCAACTCACCCATAATGAAGGTTTAACTGATCATTTACTTAGTTTATAATTTTCTTAATATTATTTCAAATTTATATTGCATTAGCTATACAAAACCTATACAGTTAATCTTATTTATAATTAAGTTTCACAACTTTTAATCCTCTATTTTATCATTTTCAACCTATAAATAGTGTTGTTTCAACTAATTTGTCAATAATGTTAATGTATCAATGTAGAATTCATAATTTGTATAGGTTATTTATGTTTGCTTAACAATATGTTTTATTTAAGTTTAAGCATTATTAACAAAAAAATATATGAAAACAAAATTATTATCATTAATCATCTTATTTGGATCCCTTTTCATGGTAGCGCAAGACTCTACTCTTGTAGGGTCCGTATCGGATTCATCAACTGATGGTCCTTTACCTGGTGTGAGTGTAATTATTAAAGGTACGCAGACTGGTACAACTTCAGACTTTGACGGAAATTTTAGTTTGTCTGGTGTATCCTCTGGTGATGTCATTCAATTCTCTTATCTAGGTTATGTAACTCAAGAAGTTCAAATTGGAAATTCGTTTAACATTAGCATTTCTCTTGATCAGGATGTTGAAGCTTTAGACGAGGTTATTCTTGTTGGGTACAGCACTCAAAAAGCTTCTAATATTTCGGGAGCTGTTACCACAGTTTCTAGCGAAGATGTTGAAAGATTAAAACCTACTAGAGTTGAAGAAGCTCTTCAAGGTCAATCTGGTTTAAACGTAATTTCTTCTCCAAATCCAGGAGGAAAGCCATCTATTTTAATTAGAGGGATTACTTCATTCTCTGGAACTGATCCACTTGTTGTTATTGATGGAATTAATTCTTCACTTTACGATGTGGATGCACTTAGTTCATCTGACATTGAGTCTATTTCTGTGCTTAAAGACGCATCTACAACTGCCCTTTATGGTGTTAGAGGAGGTAATGGAGTTATAGTAATTACTACTAAATCTGGTAAAAAGAACCAAGAAACACAATTTACTTTAGATACTTCTTATGGAGTTCAAGAAGTTGAAAATTTCATTGATGTGTTAAATGCTGCTCAGTATGCTGCTATTTTAAATGAAGGTAGTGTAACTTCTGGTGGTTCTTTATTATTTACAAACCCTTCTGCATTTGGAGTAGGTACAAACTGGCAAGCTGAATTATATGATTCTGCTCCAATTTCAAACACTACTTTATCTGCTTCAGGAGGTTCTGACACAACAACGTATTTTCTTTCTGCTAGTTATTTAGCTCAAGAAGGTGTAGCTGTTGGTGGTGATAAAGATTTCTATGATAGATCTACATTAACTGCAAATTTTGTTACTGATTTAACGGATGATTTAAAAGTTTTGTTTAATACTAAATACTCTAACTTACAAGGTAATGGTAACGGAGGAAATCAAGTATTTAATGCTTTAAACTTTGATCCTTCAGTTTCTCCAATGGAAGATGGTGTTTACGGAATGAGTAATACCATTACTCAAGAAGTAATCAATCCTCTTGCGGGAGTTGCAAATTCTTATGGAGATAATAAAACAGATAAAATTATTGGTAAAGTTGAATTACAATATGACTTATTAGATAATCTTAAAATTACCTCTAGATTAGGTTACTCTGGTATATGGCAACAATCTAAAGGATTTACTCCACTACAATTTTATGGGGTTGGTCACAACAGAACTAATGCTAACGCTGATTTAACACCAAGAACAGAAGACGATCACAACAGAGTTTCTGAAACAAAACAAAACTGGTTCAACTACACATATGAACTTTTTGGTAATTATGACTTCTCAATTGACAATGCGCACAACTTTAATGTTTTTGCAGGATTTACTATTGGAAAAAGCACTTCAAACGGTTTAACTGGTAGTAATGTAGATGTTCCATTTAAC
>CBFHJJ010000003.1:0-114089 GCA_965655865.1 Flavobacteriaceae bacterium
ATTCCAAAATCTGCTGGATTTTGATTAATTGGACTAGAAAATGTATTATCAATTATAGAAATTAAATTGTATTTGATTGAAAGATTTGAAATAGCTTTTAAATCGATAACTTTTAGAAGAGGATTACTTGGAGATTCAATAAAAATTATTTTAGTATTGGATTTAATTTGAGCCTTATAATCATCAACTAAAAAACTATCTACAAGAGTATATTCAATATTAAATTTCTTAAATTCTTTTATAACCAAATTTAATGTACCACCATAAATTGAAGATTGAAATATTACATGGTCACCCGATTTTATAAAACTGAATAAGGACGTATAAATTGCAGCGATACCTGAACTAAACAACAATGCTGATTCACAGTTTTCAAGATCAGCAATTTTTTTAGATAAAGCAATTTGATTTGGTGTATTAAAATATCTTGGATACTTATCATCCTCAACGTCAACAAAATCGTAAGCAGTTGAGGGGAAAAGTGGAGAAGTTGCACCTTTAAATCGATCATCAATTAAATCTCCCGAATGAACGCATTTAGTACTTACTCCATTTTTGTTTTTCATTTATCTAAGTTTTAATCCACTGGATAACAGACGGATCATCTGGCTTTGTCCTTGGTGAAATTATTTTTTCAAGGTAACCATTTTCATTAATTAAATATTTTTGAAAATTCCATTTTACTGAGGAGTCTTTGTAACCATTTCTATTCTTATTAGTTAGAAATTTATATAATGGGTGCATGTCAGATCCTTTTACGGAAATCTTTTCCATCATTGGAAATGATACTCCATAATTTTTTTCACAAAATGCTGCAATTTCATTGTTTGTACCAGGTTCTTGCCATAAAAAATTATTTGCTGGGAAACCAACAATTACAAAATTGTCTGATTTATATTCATTATACATTTTTTCAAGAATTTCATATTGATATGTTAAACCACACTTTGAGGCAGTGTTGACTACCATTATTTTCTTTCCTTTTAAGCTAGACATACTAAAAGTATTTCCGTTTAAGTCAGTAAGCTTAAATTGATGAATAGTTTCTTTAACAGATTTAGTAGAAGATCCCTGAGCATTGCAAGAAAACGTAAAAAGTCCCATAAATAAAAAAATTAATTTTTTCATATTGTATTAGTCACAAAACTCATGCCACAATGATATTATACAATTTCTGCTGATAGCCCAGCTTGTAATAATTTAGTACACATAGGTTTTAAGTTAGAGTATGATCCAGATTTTACACTACACTTACCTTTATAATGTACAATCAAAGAACACTGCTCAGCTTGTTCTAAAGTATGATCACAAACACTTATCAAAGTATTAATGACATGATCAAATGTATTCACATCATCATTGTAAAGAATGATTTCATTTTCATGCATTAAATCAGTCTCAGAAAGATGTTTTTCAGAAATTTTTTCTTTTGTTCCCAAACCATCTCTAAATTACAAAATAAATAACTTAGCTATTAGCTTTTATTATTTCGATAAAATCGTCTGCATTTAAAGCTGCTCCGCCAATAAGACCACCATCTACGTCTTTTTTATTAAAAATTTCAACTGCATTTGATGGTTTTACACTTCCCCCATATAAAATGGATATATTATTAGCTACATCGTGACTAAACTTTTCTGAAATATAATTTCTAACAAACTCGTGTATCTCCTGAGCTTGATCTGCTGATGCTGTTTCTCCTGTTCCAATAGCCCAAACTGGCTCATAAGCTAAAACAATTTTATTTATAGACTTTGAATCCAATTTCATGACTGTGTTATTAAGTTGACTTTTAACTACTTGAAAATGAGAATTAGATTTTCTGTCTTTTAATTCTTCACCAAAACAAAATATTACATTCATATCACACTCTAATGCTAAATTAATTTTTTTCAAAAGCAGTTTATCATCTTCACAATAGTATGCTCTTCTTTCAGAATGGCCAATTAAAGTAGATTCAACTCCTATACTTTTTAACATATCTATTGAAACCTCACCTGTATAAGCTCCACATTTATTATCATTAATATTTTGAGATATAACCTCAACATTAACATCTTTTAATTGATCAACTGCAGTTTTTAAAAATGGAAAAGATGGAGCAATCATAACTTTTACATCACTACTAACTATATTTTGTTTTAAATCATTAATTAGATTAATTGTGTCATTTAAACTATTGTTCATTTTCCAATTTCCTGCAACTATTTTTTTTCTCATTATTTAATTTTAAAAATTATTTTTTATTCTTGGATCTAGCCAAGTATATATTATATCAACAAATATATTGATCATTATGAATATTATTGAAATGGTAAGAACAGATCCAATTAAGACAGGAACATCTAGTTTATTCAAAGCATCAACAATCTCTTTACCTAAACCATTCCATCCAAATATGTATTCTACAAATACGGAACCAGCTAGCATACTTGCAAACCAGCCTGATAATGCAGTTATGACAGGGTTTAAAGAATTTTTAATAGCATGATTTTTTATAACATTAAATCTTGATAATCCTTTAGCATATGCTGTTTTAATATAATTTTTAGAAAGCACTTTTAATAGTGAATTTCTCATCATTTGAGAAATTACAGCAATTGGTCTAATCCCTAAAACAAGTGAGGGTAGGATAAGATTTTTTAACTGTAATTTCATTTGTTCACCATAATCATCTAGTTCGTACAAACTTCCTGTCATATTTAATCCAGTAAATTCGTTTAAAACATATCCGAAAAACCAAGCAAATACTATTGCACTAAAAAAAGAAGGTACACTCATTCCAAGTGTGCTCAATAGTTGAATTGAATAATCAATCCAAGTATTTTTATTTAAAGCTGAAACAATACCAAAAAACAACCCCAAGAATACGGCAATTAAAATCGAAGTAAAAGCCAAAACAAATGTATTTGGTAATGTATTACTAATGATTTCTATTACAGAAACTCCATTTTTTTGATAAGAATCTCTTAAATAAGGTGTTTTTACAACAATAAATGAATTTTTGTTTTCAGTTAGCCTAAAATAATTGTACTTATTTTCTTTTAAAAAAGAAATATTCTCCGGATTCTTTGAGTGATATGAAACTAACGATAAATCATTTAAATAATATAAATACTGAGTAAAAACGGGCTTATCAAATCCATATTTTTTTTTCAAAACAATTAATTGTTCTGAATTTTCGTTCTGACCAAGCATCATTTGGGCAGGATCACCAGGCAGAATATTGAACAAAAAAAAGATTACGGTAACTACTCCAAAAAGGGTAATTAATATGTTACCTAATTTTTTCCAAAACCAAAACATAATTATTTATTTTCTTTGTAAATGAATTAGAGCAAAAACAGAGTAGTTTATCATGTCTTGATAATTCGCGTCTATTCCTTCACTTACAAGAGTTTTTCCATCATTATCTTCAATTTGCTTAATTCTCAATATTTTTTGGATAATTAAGTCTGTTAATGAACTTACTCTCATTTCTCTCCAAGCCTCACCATAATCGTGATTCTTATTTTCCATTAAACTTTTGGTTTCTGAAAAGTTAAAATCATAAAGTTTAAGAGCTTGTTCTAAACTTAAATCAGGAGATTCTACAACTCCTTTTTCAATTTGAATTAAAGACATTATAGAATAATTAATGATTCCTATAAATTCTGAAGACTCACCCTCGTCAACTTTTCTTTCAATATTTGTTTGAAGACCTCTTATTCTTTGAGCTTTTATAAAAATTTGATCTGTTAAAGATGTTAATCTTAATATCCTCCACGCACTTCCGTAATCTGCCATTTTTTTTTTAAAAAGATCTCTACAGATTGAAGTAATATGGTCGTATTGAGTTGAAGTATTTGTAGCCAATTATTTTTTTGTATAAATTTCGTTGAAAAAATTGAATTAGGTAGATTACTTTTGTAAAAAGTTATTAAAAAATCATGATTTTAAATATTAAAGGAGATGTTTTTGACTTATCTAGTCCTAAAATCATGGGTGTTTTAAATGTTACACCAGATTCATTTTATGATGGAGGTGTTTTTTCAAACGAAAAAAAAATATTAGTCCAGGTTGAAAAAATGATTTTAGATGGTGCAGACATCATTGATGTTGGAGGATACAGCTCAAAACCAGGTGCAAAAACAATATCTTTAGAAGAAGAAGAAAAAAGAGTAATTCCAATTATAAAACTTATAAATAAAACATTTAATAAAGTTGTTATTTCAGTTGATACTTTTAGAAGTGAAATTGCTGAAAAATCATTAGATGAGGGAGCTTCTATAATAAATGATATTTCAGGCGGTGATATAGATAAAAATATGTATCAAATAGCATATAAATATAAGGCGCCATACATAATGATGCATATGAAAGGAATTCCTTCAAACATGCAAAACAATCCAAAATATGAAAATATTAATCACGAAATAATAAAAGATTTTTCATCTAAGATAGATTTAGCAGAAAAAAAAGGGGTTAGTGATATTATAATAGATCCTGGTTTTGGATTTGGCAAAACAATTCAACACAATTATCAAATATTAAATAACCTTAAACTTTATTCCGTTTTAAAAAAACCAATATTAGTTGGTATGTCAAGAAAATCCATGATTTATAAGCTTTTAAAAACTGATCCCTCAAAAGCTTTGAACGGAACAACTAGCTTAAATACAATAGCATTAATTAATGGAGCTAACATTTTAAGAGTTCATGATGTTAAAGAGGCAAAAGAAATAATTAAGCTTTATAGTTTTTTAAAAGAAAACGTTTAAAACAATTTTAACTAATTTTGTAAAGATTTGGAAGATATATTAAACATAACTCATAATTATATAATACCATTTATTGATGTTATTTTAGTTGGAATAATGCTCTACTATGCATATAAATTAGTTAGAGGAACTGCAGCAATTAATATTTTTTTAGGTTTTGTAATAATATATATTATTTGGTGGTTAACTGAATTAGTTAATATGCCTATTTTAAGTAATATACTTGGAGGTTTCATAAGTGTTGGAGTAATTGCGCTGATTGTAGTTTTTCAACAAGAAATAAGAAAATTTCTTCTTTTACTTGGATCTTCTAATATTACAAACAATAAGAATATTTTAAAAAAATTCAATTTGTTCTTTAAAATTTCAAGCGAACAAACTGAAATGGATTTAGATGAATTCGTTAAAGCTTGTGACAATCTAAAAGGTAATAAAACAGGAGCTCTTTTTGTGATAGAGAGAAACAACAGTCTTGATTTTATAAGATCTACAGGAGATGAATTAAACGCAATAATTTCAAGTCCAATAATAGAAAGTATCTTTTACAAAAACAGTCCCCTACACGACGGCGCTGTGATAATCGAAGGTAATTACATAACAGGATCTAGAGTTATTCTACCAGTAACTGAAAGTAAAAATATTAATTCTAGACTTGGCTTAAGACATAGGGCAGCGATTGGAATCACTGAAAAAACCGATTCCTTAGCTGTTGTGATTTCCGAAGAGAATGGTAAATTATCGTTAATTAAAAATGGAGAACTAATAACTATAAAAAATAGTGAAATTTTAAAGTCTAAACTTGAAATTGAGCTTCAATGATTTTTTCCTTTTGAAATTGAATTTCATATAAATCTTTGTAATATCCATTTTTCTTAGCCACTAACTCTTTATGTGTTCCTTGCTCAACAAGCATTCCTTGACTCATAACAAAAATTCTATCTGAATTTAGGATTGTTGATAGTCTATGAGCAATTATTATTGATGTTTTATTTTCAGTAATTTTTTCAGTTGCATTTTGGATTAATTCTTCAGAATTTGAATCAATACTTGAAGTTGCTTCATCTAATATTAAAATTGATGGATTTTTAATGTAGGCCCTTAAAAAAGAAATTAATTGTCTTTGTCCCTGAGATAACATCACCCCTCTTTCTTTTACATTATAATTATAACCGTCAGGAAGAGACATAATAAAATCATGTATACCAATTTTTTTTGCAGCATTTACTACACTGTCAAAAGAAATTGAGGAATCCCAAAGTGTGATATTATTAAGAATAGTATCTGCAAAAAGAAATACGTCTTGTAATACCAAGGCTATACGACTTCTAAGTGACTGTAATTTGTAATCTTTTATATTATGATTTCCTATAAATATTGAACCGTTTTGAACTTCATAAAATCTAGATATTAAACTAACAATTGTTGTTTTGCCAGAACCAGTAGAACCAACAATTGCAATTTTTTCACCATTATTAATTTCAAAAGAAAGATTTTTAATTACCTTTTCATTTTCAATATATGAGAAACTAGTATTTTTAAAAACTATTTTTCCATCTATTAAATCTTCATTTTTTGTTCCAAAATCAGGAATATTACTTGTAGTATCAATAATTTTAAAAATTCTATTAGCAGCAACCATACCCATTTGTAAAGTATTAAACTTATCAGCAATTTGACGTAATGGTCTAAATAGCATTTGAGATAGTTGAATAAACAAAAATATGGTTCCTAACGTGATTGAAGAGTTTTCTGAAATAGCATTTAAACCACCAAACCAAACAATTAAACCTATAGTTATTGAAGTGGAAAGTTCAGCAATTGGAAAAAAGATTGAATTGTACCAAACTGTTTTCAACCAAGCTTTTTTATGTTTTTCATTAATTTTAACAAAATTATCATATTCAATTTTTTCCCTGTTAAACAATTGAACGATTTTCATACCAGTAATTCTCTCTTGGACAAAAGAATTTAAATTGGCAACTTCAGATCGAACTTCATTAAAAGCAATTTTCATTGACTTTTGAAATTTTCTGGTAGCAAATAAAATAAAAGGTAAAATTATAAAAACAGTAAGCGACAGCTTCCAACTTAAAAAAAGCATCACTACTATTACTAATGTCATTTGCATTAGATCAGCAGCTATCATAAAAAGACCTTGACTAAAAATACTCGCGATGGTTTCCATGTCATTTACAGCTCTTGTAACTAATCTACCAACAGAGGACTTGTCAAAATATGACATTCTAAAATCTAGAATATGTTTAAACAACTGAACTCTTATGTCATAAATAACTTTTTGCCCAAGTAAATTAGCATAATAACTAAATAAAAACATGAAAAGTACGGTAAGTATTAAATTAAAAAACATAAAGATTATCAAATAAATAAAATCTTGATACTTACCTAAAGCTAAATAGTCATCAACAGCTACTTTGATTAAATAGGGAGTTAGTGTAGAGAAAATAGAAATTAATATGGCAGAAATAGCTACAAAAATAAATACAGTCTTGTAAATCAGAACATAATTCAATAATCTTTTAAAAAGTTTAACATCAAAAAGGTTTGAGTTTTTACTCATCAAATAATGTGTTTTTTGGATATATAATGTTTGTTAAGCTTAAACCATGTGCTGGAACTGAATAACCTGCTTTCTCTCTATTTTTACTCAAAATTACAGCATCAAGATGAGAAATATCATACTTTCCCTCTCCAATTTCTATTAGAGTACCAACAATTGCTCTTACCATATTTCTTAAAAAACGGTTTGCTGAAATTTCAAAAACCCAATAATCTTCTTTTAAACTCCATTTTGCATCTGTAATATTACAATCAAAAGTGTGTACATCAGTGTTTGATTTTGAAAAAGATTTGAAATTTTTGTAATTATAAAGTTTCAAGGCTGCTAAATTCATTTTATGAAAATCTATATCTTTTCTAAGATAATAAGAACTCTTAAATAGAAATGGATTTTTAAACGTATTAATTTTATATTGATAAGTTCTACTTAAAGCATCAAATCTAGCATGAAAATCATCCTTAACTTTATAAATCCTGTTAATTGAAATATCTTTCGGTAAAAAAGAGTTTGATTTATAAATAAAATTTGATTTGTCTTCAATTATTTGATCATAATCAAAATGCGCACAAAAGTATGAGGCATGAACTCCAGTATCTGTTCTACCTGCACCAACAATGTTAATTTTTACATTTAAAAAAGTTGATAGGCACTTTTCAATTGTTTCTTGAACAGAAACAGAACTGGGTTGTATTTGCCAACCATGATAATTAGCTCCATTAAAAGATAGTTCTAATAAATATCGCAAGAGAAATACTACTTTTGTTTGATAAACCAAATATACTTTTTTAAAAAAGTCAAAAAAATTTTATTTGAAAAAAATTCTATTATTATCGGATACACATAGTTATATAGATGATGGTATTATTAAATATGCAAAAAAAGTTGACGAAATATGGCATGCTGGTGATATAGGGAATATTCAGGTTTATGATATCTTAAAAAAAATCACAAAAACAAGAGCTGTTTATGGAAATATTGACGACCATGTTATAAGGTCATCAATTAAAGAAACTAATACTTTTAATTGTGAAAAATTAAAGATTTCTATGATTCATATAGCTGGTAAGCCTCCATATTATAATAAAAAAAGTAAATCTTTAATAAAAAAAGAAAATCCTAAAATATTTATATGTGGACATTCTCACATATTAAAAATTGAATTTGATAAAATTAATAATGTATTATACCTAAATCCTGGTGCCGCAGGTAGGCATGGTTTTCATAATAAAAGAACTATGATAAGATTTGAAATTAATGAAGATAAAATTGAAAACATGGAAATAATTGAACTAGGAAATCGTTCAAAGTTATCTCAATCTATTTGATGAACTAATTATAGCCTGATCTTTTTTTATAGAACTAATTGACATAAAAATTAAGAAAAAAGAGATTAAAAAATATATAAGCCCTGGATCTGTAATTGAAATTTCTAAAGATCTTTCGTCAAATAAATTTATTAATCCAAATATCAGAGTTAAAGATAGACATCTTAATATGTTTATTTGAAAGTATGGTTTTTTAAACAAAAAAATATTAATCAAAATTATCATTGCTGAAATTTCAGCAAAGAAATAATCAGTTATATATGGCCTAAAATATCCAAAATAAGATTCAGGCAATGACATTTCTGTATTATTATCAATTAAGGCAACTATTAAAAAATTAATAATCACCAATAAGAGCATATAAGCAGATTGAATTCTTTGTATCATAAATTATTTTAAAGCATAAAATTATGTATTTAAATTGATTTAATAAATAATTGTATATTTACATTGATTTTATAATCATCCCCACAATTATATATAACGAATTACACTCTTCAACATATTATTATAAACTTAAACAACAAAAATGTTTGAAATATCTGCATTAAAAGAAAAAAAAATTGCTGAATTACAAGAGATTGCATCTAAACTTGGTATTACTAAGGTTACTGGATTAAAAAAAATGGATTTAGCCTACAAGATTATTGATCATCATGCTGCTAACCCTAGATTAGGTAAAGAAGAAAATATTCAAAAGAAAAGCATTTCAATTGATAGAAAAGTTTCAAAAAAAGAAACTAAAAAAGAGGACGTTAAACCAACTGACGAAGTTTCTAAAGATTCTTCTCGCAAAAAAGACAAACCTCATCACAAACCAAATAACTTTGTTAGAAAAGAAAGAAATCACAATAAAGACAATCGAAACAGGTATAAAGAGCCTGATTTTGAATTTGATGGAATAATAGAAAGTGAAGGGGTTTTAGATATAATGCAAGAAGGATATGGATTTTTAAGATCATCCGACTATAACTATTTGACATCTCCCGACGATATTTATGTTTCACAATCTCAAGTAAGATTATTTGGGTTAAAAACTGGAGATACTGTTTTAGGACATGTTAGACCGCCTAAAGAAGGTGAAAAATATTTCCCTTTAATTAAAGTGTCATTAATAAATGGATTAAGCCCTAATATTGTAAGAGATAGAGTTTCATTTGAACATTTAACTCCTTTGTTCCCAGATGAAAAATTTAATATTGCTGATAAAAGCAGTACAATTTCAACTAGAATAATGGATTTGTTTTCACCTATTGGTAAAGGACAAAGAGGAATGATAGTTTCTCAGCCAAAAACAGGTAAAACAATGTTATTAAAAGATGTAGCCAATGCAATAGCAGCTAACCATCCTGAAGTTTATCAAATCATCCTTTTAATTGACGAAAGACCTGAGGAAGTAACTGATATGCAAAGAAATGTTAAAGGTGAAGTAGTAGCTTCTACCTTTGATGAGCCTGCAGATAGACACGTAAAAGTGGCAAATATTGTTTTAGAAAAAGCTAAAAGATTAGTTGAATGCGGTCACGACGTAGTAATACTATTAGATTCAATAACTAGATTAGCCAGAGCATATAATACTGTTCAGCCAGCATCTGGCAAAATCCTAAGTGGTGGTGTTGATGCTAATGCTCTTCACAAGCCCAAAAGATTTTTTGGAGCTGCAAGAAATATTGAAGGAGGAGGTTCTCTTTCAATTATAGCTACTGCATTAACTGAAACTGGTTCAAAGATGGATGAAGTAATTTTTGAAGAATTTAAAGGAACTGGTAATATGGAATTACAATTAGATAGAAGAATTTCTAATAGAAGAATATTTCCTGCAATTGACTTAGTTTCATCTGGAACTAGACGTGACGATTTATTATTAGATGAAAATACTATCCAAAGAATGTGGATAATGAGGAAGTATCTAGCAGATATGAATCCAGTTGAAGCAATGGAATTTATTAATGATAGAATAAAAAGATCTCTTAACAATGAAGAGTTTCTTATTTCTATGAATTCTTAATTATAAAAAATTATAAAGAAGAAACTTGCTTTGTAAGCTTAGATTTAAGATTAGCAGCTTTATTAGCATGAATAATGTTATTCTTAACTAATTTATCAAGCATTGAAACAACAGACGGTAAAAGTTTCTTAGCTTCTTTTTTAGCACTTAAATCTTTAAGCTTTTTAATAGCGTTTCTAGTAGCTTTGTGCTGAACCTTATTTCTAAGTTTAACAGCTTCATTTCTTCTAATTCTTTTTAACGCTGATTTATGATTAGCCATATTATTTATTTAGTAGCCCGTAGGGGAATCGAACCCCTCTTACCAGGATGAAAACCTGGCGTCCTAGCCGATAGACGAACGGGCCTATTAAAAACGAATGCAAATGTAATTGAAAGGATACAAACTTGCAACATAATTTTTTTATTTATAAAATCTTGTGAATCAATAAGCCTTTGCAAACAATACTCTTTGAGAAGATGGCTTATTTGAATAGATACATTTTCCTGAATCTTTTGTTGTATTTAAAGGAATACATCTAATAGTTGCTTTAGTTTCTTTTTTTATTTTTTCTTCAGTTTCTGCTGTTCCATCCCAATGAGCTGATATAAATCCGCCTTTTTCGTTTAAAATAGATTTGAATTCATCATAATCATTCACAACTCTTACATTATTTTCGGTAAATGTCTTTGCTTTAGAAAATAAATTACTTTGAATATCTTCAAGCAAAAAATCAATTTTATCAAAAACTTCATCAAATTCAATTATTTCCTTTTGCATTTTATCTCTTCTAAAAATTTCTAATGTTGAATTCTCTAAATCTTTTGGCCCAACAGCTATTCTGATTGGAACTCCTTTAATTTCATGCTCATTAAATTTGAATCCTGGCTTGTGAGTATCTCTTTTATCAAATAAAACAGAAATATTTTTGGATCTAAGTTTTTCGATTATCGGATTAACTTTTGAACAAATTAGATCAAATTGTTCATCAGATCTGTATATTGGAATAATAACAACTTGAACAGGGGCTAACTTTGGAGGCAGAACTAAACCGTTATCATCAGAGTGAGTCATAATTAGAGCCCCCATCAATCTTGTTGAAACTCCCCAGGAAGTTGCCCACACATAATCTAAAGAACCAGTTTTATTTGCAAATTTAACATCAAATGCTTTTGCGAAATTCTGACCTAAAAAATGAGAAGTTCCAGCCTGCAATGCTTTACCATCTTGCATTAAAGCTTCAATACAATAAGTTTCCTCTGCTCCAGCAAATCTTTCACTTTCTGATTTGAGTCCCTTGATTACAGGAATTCCCATAAAATTTTGAGCAAATTCAGCATAAATATTATTCATCAGTTTAGCTTCATCCAAAGCTTCTTGTTTTGTAGAATGAGCTGTATGACCTTCTTGCCATAAAAACTCAGCAGTTCTCAAAAATAATCGAGTTCTCATTTCCCATCTCACAACATTAGCCCACTGATTTATTAATATAGGTAAATCTCTGTATGATTGAATCCAATTTTTATAAGTGTTCCAAATAATTGCTTCGCTGGTTGGTCTTACAATTAATTCTTCTTCAAGCTTAGCTTTTTCATCGACAATTAATTTTCCAGGATTTTCATCATCATTTTTTAATCTGTAGTGAGTAACTACAGCACACTCTTTCGCAAATCCTTCAGCATTTTTTTCTTCAGCTTCAAATAAACTTTTCGGAACAAAAAGAGGAAAGTAGGCATTTTGATGACCAGTCTCTTTAAACATTTTATCGAGTTGGGCCTGCATTTTCTCCCAAATAGCATAACCATACGGTTTTATCACCATGCAACCTCTTACAGATGAGTTTTCAGCTAAATCAGCTTTAACTACTAACTCGTTGTACCATCTTGAATAATCTTCTTCTCTTTTAGTTAACTTTTTAGACATGAATTGTTATTGGCATAATTATTGATTAATTTTAAGTATTGCTAAATTAATTAAATTATAAATAAAATGAGATACTTAATAATATTACTTTTTACATTATCCTTAATTAGCTGTGGACCTTTAAATTCAATTAACTCAACTACAAATGACGGTATTTATGGAAGTAATGTTGAGGTTTCAAGTAATAATAGTGCTTTTTATAAAAATTATTTTGAGCAAAAATCAGATGAATTAGGTATTAATAGTTCTATTAATGATTCAGTTCTCACAGACATAAGTTCTTACTCTTCTAATTCAAATATTTCTTACACAAATAGTAATGGTTCTTGGGGAGATATTCCAACCTCTGTAAATATAATTATTAGAGATCGTTATGTTTACAAACCCTACATGAATTATTACCCATATGGATATAATTGGTATGACAATTATATGTATAGCTATTGGAATAGATGGTACTCACCTTGGGGATTTAACTACCCAAGATATAGAAATGGATATGGATATGGATATGGATATGGATATGGATATGGATATGGAATGTGGAATAACTGGTGGCATCCATACTACAACGGACCAGATTATAATGACCCTTATTATTACAGAAGTGATAATAGAGTTGCTTACATGAATGGTGCCAGAGGTTCTTTGTATTCAACTGATAAAAGAATTCTTGAAAATTCATCTAAGTCAAACTTTACAACAAATTATAACATTGGAAGGAACGATAGTAAAATAGAAAATTCTCAAACTGGAGAAAAAAAAGAAAAATTAGAACAAATAAAAAACAGAAATATAAATAGAGTTTATTATGCTCTCAAAAATAGTCAAGGCAGAGTAGGACCAGCTAGAGGATACCAAAACAGAGGTGAAGTTGAAAATTATGGTAATTCTGCATCCGATAACAAATCAAAATCTAATTTTCAACCAAGTAAATACGGATCCAATACAAGATCATATGATGTATCCAGATCTAGTAAAAGTTCTTTAAACAAAGGAAGAGTATATTCTAGACCCGAAAGCAGAAGTAATAATTCAAGCAATACAAGAAGTTATTCTAGACCTGAAAGTAATAGTAGTAAAGCTAGAAATTATTCAAGATCTAGTTCAAACACTTCATCTAGCTCAAGAAACTCTAGACCAACTTACACTCCACCATCTAGTTCATCGAGATCAAGTGTTGGTAATGTAAGTAGCGGTGGATCTTCTGGAAGATCAGGTAGTGTATCTAGGGGCAAAAGATAATACCTTAAATGTTACAAAGAAATTTTTCATTTTTTTTATTAATTTTTTCATTTTCGTTAAACTCGCAAAGTTTAAATGACTTTTTGAAAATATCTTTAGATAATCCAATTGGTTCCGCTAGGTTTGAATCAATGGGAGGTGCCTTTGGTGCCCTTGGTGGTGATTTATCAGCAATTAACGTTAACCCTGCTGGTAGTGCTGTTTTCAACGATAATCAATATGAGTTTACACTTTCTAACAGTAAAAAATCAACTAAATCGTATTTTTATTCTGATACATCTATAAAAAGTAAAAATAAATTTAGTGGTAATCAAGGTGGTGGAGTTTGGGTTTTTAAAAATTATGGAGGGGGAAATGTTAATAAAATATCTTTTAGTGTAAATGCACAAACTAATAATTCATATTATGATAATTTTGAAATAAAAGGCAGAAATCAATCTAATTCAATCGATAAATTTTTCCTTAATAACTCAGATGGAGTTACCATTTCAGACCTAAGTGTTGGTACAAATGAAACCACTTCAGAGGTGTATAAATTTCTCGGAGAGTATTATGGTTTTTCTGCTCAACAAGCATTTTTAGCTTATCAAGGATATTTAATTGACTTTGATGATTTAAATAATAATTTCTATTCTCTCGCACTTTACAACAGTGGAGTTGATCAACAATACACAAGTGACTCTAAAGGTTTCAATAATAAATACAATTTAAATATAGCAATTCAATTTCAGGAAGATTTTTATTTTGGACTAAACATTAACACACACGAAATTTTTATAGAAAACTACACGAGACATTTCGAATCAAATTTTGATGAAGATTCAGCAATAAAATCAATTTTATATGAAAATAGACTCACAACTTATGGTGAAGGTTTTTCTTTTCAGATTGGTGCATTAAGAAAATTTAATAAATTAAGAATTGGGGTTTCCTATCAATCACCAACCTGGTACACTCTTTGGGACGAAACAACACAATATTTAGAAACCGAATCAGTTGATGTAAATGGGTTAAAATACAGAGATATAGTTGATCCTAGAATATCAAATTTATATCCAAAATATAAACTAATTTCTCCTTCTTCTTTGACGTTGAGTTCAGCCTTAATTATTGGAAAAATTGGATTAATAAGTTTTGATGTGATATCTAAAGATTATACCAAAATAAAAATCAAACCAAAGAATGATTTTTCTGATTCTAACAACTTAATTAAATCTCAACTGCAAAGCACCTTGAATTTTAAAATTGGTTCCGAGATTAGATTGAATAAATTAAGTTTAAGAGCTGGTTTTAATTCAATAGAGAACCCATATGTAAACTTAACAGAAGATATTAGTTCTTACTCTTTCGGAGTTGGGTATGATTTTGGAAACACACTGATTAATTTATCGCATAAAACAATAGAACAAACTAAAAATCATCAATTATTTGATACTGGGTTAACAGACACAGCGACATTAGAATCAACTAACTCAATTTCATCATTATCGATTGTATTTAAATTTTAGAATTAATTAATCTTTATATAACTTTGTAAACTGATTTACAACCAATATGAAATACGAAAAATTTTTTGAAGAACAAGTAGATGTTGTTGGAGATGATCATTTAGGCTCTTCACCTGACACTCCATTAAGAGATGATGCGTTCGAAATAAGTGACGAAGAAAAAATATCAATCATTGAAAAAAATGTTTATAATATTTTAGAAACAATTGGAATGGACCTTACAGACGATAGTCTAAAAGGTACCCCTAAAAGAGTTGCTAAAGCTTGGGTTAATGAATTATTTGGAGGATTAAATCCAGACAAAATGCCAAAAGCCTCAACATTTGACAATAAATATTTGTATAAAGAGATGTTGGTTGAAAAAAATATAACAGTATATTCTACTTGTGAACATCATTTGTTGCCAATAATAGGTAAGGCTCACGTAGCATACTTTTCAAAAGGAAATGTAATTGGTTTATCTAAAATGAATAGAATTGTAGATTATTTTTCAAAACGTCCCCAAGTTCAGGAAAGACTAACTATCCAAATAGTGAAAGCTTTACAAGAAGCACTAGACACTAAAGATGTTGCATGTGTTATAGATGCTAAACATTTATGTGTGAATTCTAGAGGAATAAAGGACGTCGATTGTAGCACGGTTACTGCTGAATTTGGAGGTAAGTTTAAAGATAAAAATGTTAAAAGAGAATTTTTAGGTTATATTAGTAATTAAAGCTGAAATAATTTGAAATGATTTCAAAGCACGCTACAGATTTAAAATTATACAACTCCTTAACTGGCAAAAAAGAAAAATTTATACCAATTCAACAACCCAACGTTGGAATGTACGTATGTGGACCAACTGTATACAGTAACGCACATTTAGGGAACTGCAGAACATTTATCTCATTCGATTTAATTTACAGATATCTAAAACATTTAGGTTATAATGTAAGATATGTAAGGAATTTAACTGATGTAGGTCATTTAGAAAATGAGGACGATACAGGTGAAGATAAGGTTTCTAAAAAAGCTAGACTTGAGAACTTAGAACCTATGGAAGTAGTACAAAAATACACATTAGATTTCCATAGTATTTTAAATAAGTTAAACACATTACCACCAAGTATAGAACCCAGCGCAACTGGACATATTATTGAACAAATAGAGAGTATAAAACAAATATTGAAATCTGGATTTGCATACGAGAAAAACGGTTCAGTATATTTTGATATTATGAAATTCAATGAATCTAAAACTTACGGAAAATTAAGTGGAAGAAAAATTGAAGAAATGCTTAACCAATCGAGATCTTTAGACGGATCTATTGATAAAAAAAGCCCACAAGATTTCGCATTGTGGAAAAAAGCTGAAAAAAATCATATTATGTTTTGGGATTCACCATGGGGAAAAGGATTTCCAGGATGGCATCTTGAATGTACATCAATGAGTAAAAAATATCTTGGAGATTATTTCGATATTCATGGCGGAGGTATTGATTTAAAATTTCCACATCACGATTGCGAAATAGCTCAATCTGAAGCCATTGATGGAAAAAATCCAGCAAAATTCTGGATGCATACTAATATGCTGACTTTAAATGGAAAAAAAATGTCAAAATCAATTGAGAATTTTATTTTACCCAACGAAGTTTTTAATGGTAATAATAAAATCTTAAGTAAATCATTTAGTCCGAATGTTGTTAAATTCTTTATTTATCAAGCTCACTATAGAAGTGTATTAGATTTAAGTAACGATGCCCTAATCGCTTCAGAAAAAGGATTTAAAAAATTAATGAGTGGATTCTCTTCGATTTCTAAATTAAATCACAATAATAAAGCTTCCGACTTTGATATAGATCTTTGGATTAGTAAATGTTATGCTAAAATGAATGACGATTTCAATACTCCTATGTTAATAGCTGAATTGTTTGAATGTGTAAAGTTTATAAACAATGTTAAAATCAATTCAAAGAATTTAAATACTAAGGATAAAGAAAAACTGTTCGTAACTTTTAATGATATTTTATTTAATATATTAGGCTTTAATAGTGAGAAAAATAAGGTTGAAAAATCAAATTCTCAAAAAGAACTAATTGAGTTATTAATTAAAATAAGGTCTCAAGCTAGAAATGATAAAAACTTTATATTATCAGATCAAATAAGAGATGGGTTATTAAAACTTGACATACAACTAAATGACGATAAAAACAGCTCTTCATTTGAATTAACATAATGAAAAGAATTATAATTTATCCTTTTTTAATTTTAATTAAATTTTACCAATCTTTCATTTCTCCATTATTACCCTCGACCTGCAGGTATACTCCTACTTGCTCTGAATATTCTAAACAATGTTTAACAAAACATGGTCTTTTAAAGGGTTCACTCATGAGCATAAGAAGAATATTAAAATGTAATCCATGGGGTGGAAATGGATATGATCCTATACCTTAGTGTTATTAATATAAATTTAGACTATGATGTTATTTAAAATAGATTGGGCCCCAAATGAAATTCTTTTTGAATTTGGCCCTTTAACAATATATTGGTACAGTGTTATGTTTATAATAGCTTTTTCTTTAGGCTATTATATTGTTCAAAAAATATACATTAATGATAACAAGTCTGTTGCATTAGTCGAACCACTTTTTATTTATGTAGTGTTTGGAACTCTTATTGGAGCAAGATTAGGTGAAGTGTTTTTTTATAATTGGGATTATTTTCAAAATAATTTAATTGAAATTTTTCTTCCTATAAAAAAAGATATAAATAGTTCATTTCTTTTTGGAATCATTGATGGTTGGAAATTTGTTGGTTACAGAGGATTAGCTAGTCATGGTGCAACTATTGGAATAATTACAGCTATGTTCATTTACAAATACAAATTCAAATACAATTCAGTATTATGGATTTTTGATAGGATTGTGATTCCAATTTCGATCGGTGGAATGTTTGTGAGAATTGGAAATTTTTTCAATTCAGAAATTTTAGGGAATTATACTAATTCAAACTTTGGTGTAGTGTTTCAAAATAGAGGTGAAATTTTTCCAAGACATCCAGCCCAATTATATGAAGCTTTTGGTTATTTATTATTATTTATCCTTCTATGGAATATTTATTGGAAAACAGATTTAAAAAAATACAAAGGTTTCATTTTTGGACTATTTCTAACTTGTCTTTTTTCGATACGAATATTAGTTGAAAATGTAAAAGAAAGTCAAGGAGGTGGGCTTGAAGATACTTTAGGAATTTTATCTACTGGTCAATGGCTGAGTATCCCATTTATAGTTATAGGATTAAGCCTAATGATATATTCCAGAAAAAAATAGTTTAAATTATTTCTTTAGACTCTTTCTTAGTGTATCAAACATAACTGGTGTTGCAATAAAAACAGATGAATATGTTCCTACTAATACACCAATAATTAAAGCAAACATAAATCCTCTAATTGATTCTCCTCCAAAAAGAAAAATTGCGAGTAGTACTACTAAAGTTGTAAAAGAGGTATTTAAAGTTCTACTTAAAGTACTGTTTAATGCACCATTTACCGTTTTTTTAAACTCCCATGATTTATTAATTAATCTAAACTCTCTAATCCTATCAAACACAACCACAGTATCATTTAAAGAATAACCAATTACAGTAAGAACTGCAGCAATAAAAGCTTGATTTATTTCCATATTAAAAGGCATGAACGAATATGTTAAAGAAAATATTCCCAACACTATTAGAACATCATGAAAAACTGCAGTAACGGCTCCTAAAGAGTATTGCCAATCTCTAAACCTTAACAAAATATACAAGAAAACCACGAATAACGAACCAAATATTGCTAAGAATGAATTCTTTTTAATATCATCAGCAATAGTAGGTCCAACCTTTGAAGACCCCATTATTCCAACAGACTTATCATCTGATCCATTTACAAAATCATCGTAAGTTAAATTTTCGGGAAACTTAGTTTTTAGAGCATCAAACATCTTTTGTTGAATTTCATTATCAACTTCAATACCCTCAACATCGACTTTATAATTAGTAGTAATTTTTAATTGATTGTCTGAACCAAATGTTTTTGCTTCTGCATTACCTAAAACATCAACCAATGAAGATTGTACTTCACTTTGATTTACATCACTGTCAAACCTAACAGTATATGTTCTTCCTCCAACAAAATCAACACCTTGATTTAATCCATTTGTGCTTAATGAGTATAAACTAATTAATAGTAAAGACCCTGAAACAAAATAAGCCACTCTTCTCTTTTGTAAAAATCTAATAGTAAGTTTACTAAATAAATTTTTTGTGAGTGTTGTAGAAAAATCAAGAATTTTACCTTTTGATAGTCTAGAATCAACTAACATTCTTGTAATGAAAATTGCTGTAAATAAAGATGTTGCAATACCTATAAGTAAAGTTGTTGCAAAACCTTTTATTGGACCTGATCCAAAAACGAAGAGAATTAAGGCGGTAAGACCAGTGGTAATATTAGCATCTAAAATTGAAGATAATGCGTTACTAAAACCATCTCCAACAGATTGCTTGAGACCTTTTCCTCTTCCTAATTCTTCTCTGATTCTTTCAAAAATTAGTACGTTAGCATCAACCGACATACCAATTGTTAAAACAATACCAGCAATTCCAGGTAAAGTTAGTACAGCTCCCAGACCCGCTAAAATTCCAAATATTAAAACTAAGTTCAATACTAGTGCAACATCAGCGTATATCCCAGCTCTACCATAATAAAAAATCATCCAAATAAGAACCAAAATTAAAGCTATGATGAAAGAATTTATACCTTTTTCAATATTTTCTTTTCCAAGTGAAGGACCAACTACCTCAGATTCTATAATTTCAGCAGAAGCAGGTAATTTTCCTGCTCTTAAGACATTAGCTAAATCAATTGCTTCATTTAAAGTAAACTGACCTGATATTTCAGATCTTCCACCAGAGATTGCTCCTCTTGAAACTCCAGGCGCTGAGTACACTATATCATCTAAAACGATAGCAATGTTACTTTTATCTTTATAAGCATTACCTGTCATTTCTTCCCATTTTCTAGCACCCTTTCCATTCATTTGCATTGAAACAGCTGCTGCACCAACCTGGTCGTAAGATTGACTTGCATCAACAACTACACTTCCACTAAGGGGCGGCTTATTGTCTCTATTAGATTGTATTGCATAAAGATCAACTACATTGTTAGATAGATCGGCCTTACCAAAAAGAAAACGAGTAAATCTTTTTTCTGACGGAAGTAATTGTCTAATTTCTGGCATTGACAAATACTCCTCAATTTTCTTTTGATCTTTTGCTAAAAATTGAGCGATTACTGGTCCTCCTTGAAAACCAGTTCCAACTAAATAATCAAAAAGAGGATTTTTAACATTAGAACTAATTGAATCATTAGCTTCAACATCAGCCAATAAATCATCAATTTCTGATGTTTCCGTGTTTTCTTGCTTATCATCGTCCTCTACTAAAATAGTTTTCAAAGCTTCGTTAGCTTTTGATAAAAAAGGTAAAAAATCATCATTTTTTTCAGTATACCAAAATTCTAATTGAGCTGTACTTTGAAGAAGGTTTTTAACTCTAGCTACGTCTTTAGCGCCAGGCAATTCAACTCTAATTCTTCCAGAGTTACCTAAGCGTTGAATATTGGGCTGAGTTACTCCAAATTTGTCTATTCTTTTTCTTAATACTTCAAAAGCTGAAACTATAGATTCATCAATTTTTCTTCTAATTATTGGTTTAACCTCAGCATCAGACATTTCGAAATTAATTTCATCACTTAATGATCTATTTGCAAAAATATCTGGAGATGCCAAACGTGTATCACTACTAATATCTTCAAAAGCATTAAAGAATGATTCTACATAGGTATCATCGGATTCTTTTTGCAATATATCAGCATCGTTCAATGCTTTATTAAACACAGGGTCTTTAGAGTTTTCTGAAAGACCTTTAAGTATATCTTTAACTGATACTTGAAGAGTTACGTCTATACCTCCTTTTAAATCTAAACCTTTATTTAATTCTTTATTTTTTGCACTTTTATATGTTGTGAAACCTAGAATAGACTCGTCAGAAATTGAATCTAAATAATTATTATATTTTTCTTCTCTTAAATCAACAAAATTTTCAAGTTGACTTGAAATAGATTTTATAGAATATTCAGAAGCACTGTCCTCAATACCTGATGTTATAAAAGTAAATGAAATCTGATAAACACTTACAAGAGTGAAACAAAAAGCAAAAAACTTTATTAGACCATTATTATGCATAATATTTTATTTATGAGTTCTTTTTTAAAACGAGCAAATATATGATTTACTTGATGATAAAGCAATTCTAAAATAAACATCAAAGTAATTTATTAAATTGACAGTTCTTAAAGAGCTAAATTCATTTTTCTAACAGCTGATGCACTGTCAGCAAATTTTACCATTTCCTGATCGTTTAATTTTAAGTTTATAATTTTTTCACATCCATTTTTACCAATAATGCACGGAACACCAATACAAATGTCATCTTGGTTATACTCTCCATCTAAAAATACTGAACAAGGAATAATTCTCTTTTCATCATTCAAAATAGATTTAACGAGAAAGGCAACTGAAGCTCCTGGTGCATACCACGCAGAAGTACCTAATAATTTTGTTAAAGTTGCTCCTCCAACCATCGTACTAGCTGCAACATTATTCAATTTCTCATCAGAAATTAGGTCAGATATAGGTAATCCATTATATGTAGCTAATCTTGTCAAAGGAATCATAGTAGTATCTCCATGACCTCCAATTACCATTCCATGAACATCATTAGCAGGTCTATTTAAAGCTTGAGAAAGATAAGTTTTGAACCTAGAACTGTCTAAAGCACCGCCCATACCAATTACTCTATTTTTTGGTAATCCAGTAGATTTGAGTGCTAAATACGTCATAGTGTCCATGGGATTAGAAACAACAACTATAATAGTGTTTGGTGAATATTTTAAAACATTTTCTGAAACTGCTTTAACAATGCCTGCATTAATTCCAATTAACTCCTCCCTTGTCATTCCAGGCTTTCTAGGTATTCCAGAAGTAATAACCACAACATCGCTATCAGATGTTTTTGAATAATCACCAGTGGTACCAATTATTTTTGTTCCAAAACCTATAGTTGTTTGAGTTTGCATCATATCTAATGCTTTACCCTCAGCGAAACCTTCTTTAATATCTAAAAGAACAACTTCACTAGCAATAGATTGAGTTGCAATTACTTCTGCACAAGTTGATCCAACATTTCCTGCACCTACAATAGTTACTTTCATTTATTTTATATTTTTTTATTAGACGTCGATATTAGCGTATGTAGCATTTTTTTCAATGAATTCTCTTCTTGGTGGAACTTCGTCACCCATTAACATAGAAAATACTCTGTCTGCTTCAACTGCATTATCAATTGTCACCTTTCTAAAAGTTCTAAATTCTGGATTCATTGTAGTATCCCAAAGCTGAATAGCATTCATTTCTCCAAGTCCTTTATATCTTTGAATTGAAGACCCTTGGCCAAATTCTTCCATAATTTTGTCTCGTTCTTCATCATTCCATGCGTATCTTTTTTTAGCACCTTTTTTTACTAGATATAATGGAGGTGTAGCAATGTAAATGTTTCCATTTTCAATAAGCTCTTTCATGTACCTAAAAAAGAATGTAAGTATTAAAGTTGCAATGTGACTACCATCTACATCCGCATCACACATAATTACGATCTTATGATATCTTAATTTTTCTAAATTAAGTGCTTTACTGTCGTCTTCAGTTCCTATTGTAACACCTAGAGCAGTGTAAATATTTATTATTTCTTGATTCTCAAAAACTTTATGCTGCATTGCTTTTTCAACATTAAGTATTTTACCCCTCAATGGTAAAATGGCTTGGAAGTTTCTATCTCTTCCTTGTTTAGCTGTTCCACCTGCAGAATCTCCCTCTACTAAAAAAACTTCACAAAGTTCCGGATCTTGTTCAGAACAGTCAGAAAGTTTTCCAGGAAGACCTCCTCCGCTCATAACAGTTTTTCTTTGAACCATTTCACGCGCTTTTCTGGCTGCGTGTCTAGCTTGAGCTGCTAGAATAACTTTCTCTACAATAATTTTAGCATCTCCAGGATTTTCTTCTAAGTAATTTTCAAGCATTTCTGAAACTGCTTGAGAAACAGCAGAATTAACTTCTCTGTTTCCTAATTTAGTTTTTGTTTGGCCTTCAAATTGAGGCTCTGCTACTTTAACTGAAACTATAGCTGTTAAACCTTCTCTAAAATCATCTCCAGCGATATCAAATTTTAACTTATCTAACATTCCAGAAGAATCAGCATATTTCTTTAAAGTAGATGTCAATCCTCTTCTAAAACCAGCTAAATGTGTACCACCTTCGTGAGTATTAATATTATTTACATAAGAATGCAAATTCTCAGAAAAAGATGTATTGTAAATCATCGCTACTTCAACAGGGATATTATTTTTTTCACCCTCCATTGAAATAACATCAGATGTTAATGGCTCTCTGTTTTCATCTAAAAATCTAATAAATTCCTTTAAACCTTCATCTGATTTGAAAATTTCTTTAACAAAATCACCATCTACTTTTGACCTCTTGTCAGTGAGTGAAATGGTTATTCCTTTGTTAAGAAAAGACAACTCTCTCATTCTGTTAGCTAAAGTTTCGTAGCTATATTCTTGAGATTCTTTAAATATCGATTTGTCTGGTTTAAATGTGACTTCAGTACCAGTCTTAGTAGTAGTACCATCAGTTTTAACAGGAAATAATGCTTTTCCTCTACCATATTCCTGGATCCAAATTTTTCCATCTCTAAACACTCTTGCTGTTAATTGATCCGAAAGTGCATTCACAACAGACACTCCAACACCATGCAATCCACCAGAAACTTTATAAGAATCTTTATCAAACTTACCTCCTGCTCCAATCTTAGTCATTACTACTTCTAAGGCAGAAACACCTTCCTTCTTATGAATACCTACAGGTATTCCTCTTCCGTTGTCATCAACTGAGATTGAATTATCTTCATTTATTGAAACGTTGATTTCGTTACAATGACCAGCCATTGCCTCATCTATGGAATTATCAACAACTTCATAAACTAGGTGATGTAAACCACGAACACCAACATCACCAATATACATCGATGGCCTCATTCTAACATGCTCCATTCCCTCAAGAGCCTGTATACTATCAGCAGAATACTGATTCTTATTTATTTCTTCGCTCATTTTATATGATTTTTAATAAATTTTTGGTTAAAACAAATATAACTAATTAACCAAGTAAATCAGATAATTATCAGAGTTGAATAGGTGTAAGTTATCAACAATTTTAACTTAAAATTATTATCAATTAATAAGAGTCATTATGAACGTTAGAAACGGATCTTCCAGACGGATCGTTTAGATTTTTAAATGCCTTATCCCATTCCAACGCTATTGGAGTGCTACATGCAACCGATGGAACTGAAGGAACTGTGGTTGCAGAAGTTTCTGACGGGTAATGTTCTTCAAAAATAGATCTGTAGTAATACTCTTCTTTTGACATTGGAGTTTGGAACGGGAAAGTAAATTTTGCATTTTTAAACATATCATCAGAAACCTTTTCATTTACTAAATCTTTCAAACTATCTATCCAATCGTATCCTACTCCATCACTAAATTGTTCTTTTTGTCTCCAAGCTACTGATTCAGGAAGGTACTTTTCAAAACTTTTTCTTAAAACCCACTTTTCCATTTTTTCTGATGTAATCATCTTATCTTTTGGATTAATTCGCATTGCAACATCAATAAATTCTTTATCTAAAAAAGGGACTCTACCTTCAATTCCCCAAGCTGCCAAAGACTTATTAGCTCTTAAACAATCGTATTGGTATAATTTATCTAATTTTCTTACAGTTTCCTCATGAAATTCTTTAGAATTAGGTGCTTTATGAAAATACAAATAACCTCCGAAAATTTCGTCAGCCCCCTCTCCAGACAAAACCATTTTAATACCCATAGACTTAATAACTCTAGCCATCAAGTACATTGGCGTAGAAGCTCTAATTGTAGTTACATCATAGGTTTCCAGATGATAAATTACATCTTTAATGGCATCTAATCCTTCTTGTACTGTAAATGTTATTTCGTGGTGAATAGAATCGATATGATCAGCTACCTTTTGCGCAGCTATTAAATCGGGAGAACCTTTCAGACCTACAGCAAACGAATGAAGTTGAGGGTACCAAGCAGATTTAACATCGTTTGACTCAACTCTATTTTTTGAATATTTTTTTGCAAGTGCCGATGTAATTGAGGAGTCTAAACCACCAGAAAGTAATACACCATAGGGCACATCGCTCATAAGTTGTCTATGAACAGCATTTTCCAAAGCTATTTGTAAATCATCTAGACTTGTATTATTGTTTTTTACAGAATCAAAATTCATCCAATCTCTATCATACCATTTTACTAGCTGATTATCCTTGCTAGACATAAAATGTCCGGGAGGGAAAATCTCGATTTTATTACAAATCCCCTCCAAAGCTTTAAGCTCAGAGGAAATATAAAAGGTTCCATGTTTATCCCAACCCATGTATAAAGGAATAATTCCCATATGATCACGAGCAATTAAATATTCATCATTCTTTTCATCATACAAAACAAAACCAAAAATACCATTCAAATCGTCAATAAAATTTACTCCTTTTTCCTTGTAAAGAGCTAGAATTATTTCGCAATCCGAGTTGGTTTGAAAAGCATAATCAGAACTTAGTTGAGTTCTTAATTCCTGATGATTATAAATTTCACCATTAGCAGCTAAAATTAAATTTTTATCATCACTATAAATTGGTTGATTTCCAGATGCAGGATCCACAATAGCTAATCTTTCATGAGCTAATAAAACATTTTTTCCACAATGAATTCCGTTCCAATCAGGGCCCCTATGTCTAACTTTTTTTGACATTTCTAAAACTTGAGATCTTAACAAATCAGAAGATTGTTTTAAATCCAAAGCACATACAATTCCGCACATAATAAAAATTTTAAGCAAATATGATATAAATAGTTTAATTTATTACCAATTATAATATTATTGATTACATATTTATATTTAAAATGAAAAAAAAGTACAAATATGAAATTAAATATTAATAAAAATAAAAAACATATTTAAAAGTGAAACTTTTACTAATTTGGTTTTATTAAAATTTTTAAATGGATCCAATTGTATTTTTAAAAAATGTTAGTATTTCACAAAATGATATTCCAATTTTAACAAACATTAATTTAACTGTAGAAAAAGGAGAGTTTATATATTTTATAGGTAAAACTGGAGTAGGCAAAAGCAGCTTATTGAGAATTCTTTATGCGGACATTATACTCAACGAAGGAGAAGCTAAAATTCTAGACACCAATTTAATTAAAATAAAAGACAAAGAAATTCCTTTTTTAAGAAGAAAACTTGGTGTTGTTTTTCAAGATTTTAAACTACTTCCTAACAAAACAATAAAAAAAAATCTTGAGTTTGTTCTTAAGGCAACTGAATGGAAAGATTCAAAAAAAATAAATTCTAGGATCAAAGAAGTTCTTGATAAAGTTAAGCTTGATTATGTAATTGACAAATATCCATTTGAGCTTTCAGGCGGAGAACAACAAAGGGTTGCAATTTCAAGAGCACTATTAAATAATCCTGAGATAATTTTAGCAGATGAACCGACAGGAAATCTTGATCCTGCGACAAGTTCAGAAATCATGAGATTAATCAAAGAAATTAATAATAGTGGAACAACTATTTTGATCGCTACACACGATTATGATATAATATCAAAATTTCCGGAAAAAACAATAAGAATTGAAAAAGAAAGGTTTTTTGAGCTTTCTAAAAAATCATAAAAATAATTTTATGGTCTAAAAGTGATTTTTCTCATTCGCAGACTAGCTGGAGTAACTTCTAAATATTCGTCTACTTTTATATACTCCATACACTCCTCTAAAGAAAAATCGACTTTAGGAGCGATTTTCATAGCATCATCAGTTCCAGATTTACGCATATTAGTCAATTGTTTTCCTTTAATTAAATTGACACCCATATCTGTATCTTTACTATTTTCTCCAACAACTTGACCAATATAAATTTCTTCATTGATGTCTATAAAAAAACGTCCTCTGTCTTGAAGTCTATCTATAGCGTAAGCTGTCGCTTTTCCAGCTGCAGAAGAAACAATAGCGCCTTTAATATCCTCTGAAAACTCACCCTTAAAAGGACCATACTCACTAAACCTATGATTAATAATAGCTGTACCTGCTGTTGCAGTTAAAATTCTATTACGTAGTCCTATTAATCCTCTTGACGGAATTGTAAATTCTAAATGCTGTAAATCTCCTTTAGGCTCCATTACTAATAAATCTCCTTTACGTAAAGAAACTAAATTGATTGCTTTAGAAGCACTTTCTTCAGGAACATCAATAGACAGAGTTTCATATGGCTCAGATTTCACTCCATTAATTTCTTTTATAATTACCTGAGGTCTCCCAACTTGTAATTCATAACCCTCTCTTCGCATTGTTTCAATAAGTACAGACAAGTGTAAAACTCCACGACCAAAAACATTAAACTTATCTTCACTATCAGTTGTATCAACACGAAGAGCTAAGTTTTTTTCCATTTCCTTAAACAATCTATCACGTAAATGACGAGAAGTCACATACTTACCTTCTTTTCCAAAAAACGGAGAATTGTTGATCGTAAATAACATACTCATTGTAGGTTGATCTACTTCTATTCTAGGTAACGCTTCAGGATTTTCAACATCTGCAATAGTATCGCCAATTTCAAATCCTTCTAATCCTGTTATAGAACAAATATCTCCACTTCTAACCTTAGAGACTTTTGCCTTTCCCATTCCCTCAAAAACATGCAATTCTTTTATTCTTACTTTTTTAGTAGAACCATCAGCTTTACACAACATATAATCTTTATTCTCTTCTAAGTCACCTCTAAATACACGTCCAATAGCAAGTCGTCCAGTAAATGACGAAAAATCTAAAGATGTGATTTGCATTTGTGGCGAACCTTCTCTGTATGGAGCTTCAGGGATAGACTCGATTACAGCATCCAATAAATCAATAATATTTTCTTTTGGATCTTGCCAATCAGTTGACATCCATCCGTTTTTAGCAGAACCATAAATAGTTGCAAAATTTAATTGATCTTCTGTTGCGTCTAATGCAAACATTAAATCAAATACTTTTTCATGTACTAAATCTGGTGTACAATTTTCTTTATCTACTTTATTTACTACTACAATTGGTGTTAATCCTAATTCTAAAGCTTTTCCAAGTACAAAACGAGTTTGCGGCATTGGCCCTTCAAAAGCATCAACCAACAATAATACACCGTCAGCCATTTTTAAAACTCGCTCTACTTCACCACCAAAATCAGCGTGACCGGGAGTATCAATAACATTAATTTTTACATCTTTATAATTAACAGAAACATTCTTTGAAAGAATAGTAATTCCTCTTTCACGTTCCAAGTCATTATTATCTAACAATAAATCTTTACGTTCTTTTCGATCGTCTAAAATTTTCGCTTGATCTATAATTTTGTCTACTAAAGTTGTTTTTCCGTGGTCAACGTGCGCTATAATTGCGATGTTTCTAATTGATTGCATCTGTACTTTCTATAATTTCGCGCAAATGTAATGTCTTTTTACATACTAATTGCATCAAAACCATAGAACTAGAGAATATTATTTAATTTAGCATAAATTAAATTTCTGAAATGATAGATAATATTCCAAACATTAAGAATACTAGATCTGAAAATTTTTTTCTAATTGCAGGACCTTGCGCAATAGAAGGAGAAGAAATGGCTTTAGAAATAGCTGAGAGAATATTTAACATTACTAACAGATTGAAAATTCCTTTTATTTTTAAAGGTAGTTTTAAAAAAGCTAACAGAAGTAGAATTGATAGTTTTACAGGAATTGGAGATGAAAAAGCATTGGGAATTTTAAAAAAAGTTGGTGAAAAATTTAATGTACCAACTATAACAGATATTCACGAAATTAAAGATGCAGAACTTGCTGCAAAATACGTAGATGTACTTCAAATACCTGCTTTTTTAGTAAGACAAACAGACTTATTAGTTGCTGCAGCTAAAACTGGAAAGCATATCAGTTTAAAAAAAGGGCAATTTATGAGCCCTGAAAGTATGTCTCACGCAGTTAAAAAAATAAAAGATTCTGGAAATAGTAATGCCTTGATAACTGAAAGAGGAACTATGTTTGGATATCAAGATTTAGTTGTTGATTTCAGAGGAATTCACACTATGAAAGAGTTCGCTCCGGTTGTGCTAGACGTTACTCATTCTCTTCAACAACCAAATCAATCTTCTGGAGTAACAGGAGGTAGACCTAATATGATTGAAACAATTGCTAAAGCTGGTATAGCAACAGGTGCAGATGGAATATTTATTGAAACTCATTTTGATCCTCAAAATGCAAAAAGTGACGGAGCTAACATGTTAAATATTAATAAGCTTGAGAATTTACTAGAAAAATTAGTAATCATTAGAAAAGCTACTAATTCCTTCAAGTAAATCAAATTAACATATATTTGTCCTTCAAAAATTAGTTCTTTGAAAATAATGGGGTCGACTGGTTTTGACAGCAGGTCCGGTTGAATTGTAAGCAGATCGAGCGCTGGGTTATCGCTCGTTAATAAAATGATACCAAACCTTAAATGGCGAAAATAATTACGCTCTTGCAGCTTAATAACTGAATTATAGTAAGTTAAAGCCTTGTCCCGCCAGGCGGGAAAGTGAGATGTCTCAGAACAGCCCTTGTTGACGGCGGTTCATGTTGAGACACCATCAAAGTCAACATAGAAATTCTAAAGCTTCGATAGAATTTTAAAACTAAAGAAGATAAGTTTTATTTGGGCAGTTTTCAGTCAGAATAATATCGAAAATCAAGTGAAAACTAAATCTGTAGAAAGCTTTTTTATCGCTTGTTTGGACGAGGGTTCGATTCCCTCCGACTCCACAAATACCCTTGTAAGTCATTGATTTACAGGGGTTTATTTTTTTGGTTGTGACTTATCAATTTTTCCAAAAAGATTTCAAAAACAAACTCTTAAGACTAAACCAGAAGGCTAAAATTCCTGATAGGTTTTTTTTAGGAAACTTACCCTTTCCTATACGTTGAATTTGAAGTTCATACCAAGGTAATTCTACCCCACCAAGTTTATCTAAAAACTTAATGCCAATCCTTGGTGTTGGAGTGTCAAATTGTTTTACAGAACCATCAAAAATTTGATTAGCTAAATTCGGATACAAGCAAAAGGGTCTTGCTAAGCCAATAACATCTAAATTACCATCTTCCAAAGCTTTTTCCATTACCTTAACTGTACGGAATCCTCCTGTAAGTAGCAAAGGTGTCTTAATCAATTTTCGAGCTTTTTCTATATAATCTAGAAAATAAGCTTCGCGCGACACTGTACTTTTCTTGCGAACTCCCTGAACCATAGCTGGCTTTTCATAAGTTCCACCAGAAATTTCAATTAAATCGATTCCTTCACTTCCTAACAGTCTAATCACTTCCATTGATTCTTCTTCGGTAAATCCACCTCGCTGAAAATCTGCAGAATTAATCTTAATTCCTATTGGGTAATCCGAACCCACTTGGCGTCGAATTTCACGGTAAACCTCTAACACAAAACGCGCCCTATTAGTAAGTGAACCACCCCACTGATCAGTTCGAACATTACTAATAGATGATAAAAACTGACTAACCAAGTAACCATGGGCACCATGAATTTGGCAGCCTGTAAATCCGGCCTCTTTCATTATTCTTGCGGTAGTTCCAAAGCGTTTTATAATATCCCAAATTGCTTCTTCTGTTAATGCTTTTGGCATTTTAAACATCTTCGAAGCACCACCCATCTTTAAAGGTACAGCAGATGGTCCTACTATTTCTCTGTTAATTGCTGCAAAAGCCTGCCTTCCTGGATGATTTATTTGTGGCCAAAGGTGCACCCCTGTTCCTTCAACAGATTTAGACCATTCTTTCAACAACTCAAAATGCTTGTAGTCTTCTACTACCACGTTACGTGCTTCACCCAAAGCCATAGAATCTACCATAATGTTTCCAGTTATTAATAATCCTGGATTTCCTTTAGCCCAAACTTTATAAGTGTTTATTAAACCTATGGTTGGGGCATGGTTTCGTGTTCCAAAATTTTCACTCATTGCAGATTTTGCAATTCTATTTTTTAAAATAGATCCATTTGGTAAAGTAAAAGGAGTAATAATATTTTTCATTTATTTTTTTTAATCTCAATTAGACTTAAGTATCAGTTTTCTCAATCCAACAAACACAAATATAAAAACAGAGTAAATTATAAAAAATGGTATCACAAATTCATGTAGTTTAAAAACTAACATAAATGCCATAATTAATAATTGAAACCCTAGGCCATAAATAGACACTAAAGTCATAAACCATTTTGGAAACGGAGGGCTGTATCTAGCATTTCTGTCCATGTAAAACATAACCTTATCAAAAGATATATATAAAGTATCATAAATTTTATAAAAAATATTTACCATATTCTGACTCTCACCCTCAAAAGCTTTAGGAGCACAATCTTCAATTATTCGACTTGTAGAATCTCCATTAACAGAATGTCTTAAAATAACGTAATAGTAATTAAATACTGTTCCTTGCATTTGAATTCCAATAAAAGCCAATAGCATTAATAATAAGGAAGATTGAGACAAAAAACAGAAAGTAAACAAAAAACAAAAATTAAGTAAAAAATCAGCAATTGAATCGTAATAACGTCCAACATAAGAAGGTGTTTTCTTTAATCTTGAAAGTTCACCATCAGCAGCATCTAAAATAGATTTTAAAATGATAAAAAAAGCAGCTGTCACATAATATTCATTTATCATAAATCCAATAGCTAATATACCTGTTAAAATAAACATGGTTGTGACATGAAAAGGAGTAACACTTGTGTTTTGAAAACGTTTTGCTATCCAATGACCAGCTGGCCTTCCATAATCTGATAAGTCTATAAATTGAAATTCCTTAGGAAGTTTTGCCATTACAATAGTTTCTTAAAAAGTTGGTCAAAAATACGTATATAAATTTTAGTATTTACATTCCTCACCACTTGATAGGTTTGTTGATTTCCAAGATAAATTTCCAGCTTTTTCTGCCTCACAAGAATTACTATAAACTATATTGTTACAAGCACACACAGGCTCATATATTTCAATACAAACAGCATCAGGATCCGGTGAAACATAACAATCCCCTAAAACATCTTCATCATCACCACATGAAACAAAAATTAATAACATCAAAAAAATTAAATTTAATTTCATAGTGATATATTCTTAGAAAGAATAATAGCATCATTTGTAACAAAGGGCATTGGCATCATTATATTAGATCTTGGTTTAAATTTAAAATTAGTATTTGTCATCAAATCAAAAGATGTTTCAATTAAATTAAATTCTAAATTAAGCTTATTGTCAAAAATCATATCAATAACAACTCTTTTATCATTATAAGAAGGGATATAAGTTAATATTCTACCTGAATTAATTTTAAAATTATCCTTTTCAAGAAATACATTTTGAACAGCTAAAGAATCAAAAACTAATGAATCTTTAGTCATTACTTGTAAAGAATTGATTTTTCTTTGTGGAATTACACTTATGGAAACTTTACGCTTATTTTCATAAACACTATCAGTTAAAACCTCAACAGTAGAAAAAGCAATATCTCTGTAATCAGTTTCATTAATATACCTGTATGAGGTAGAGTATTTACTTCTTGTAACAAATTTATCCACATCCGTTGATGGATTTTCACCTAAAAATTGCTTGGTAAAATCATCTAAATTTTTATCATATGACATCCAAAATGATTCTGCTTTATCAATGTCAGTATAATATACTATACTATTTGGTTTTTTATTTTCTTCATCAAATCCATTATTTATAAAAGCCATAAAAAACAAAAACAAAGTAGCTAAACCCATCAAACTAATCATGTGTTTTTTGTGAGAGTAATTTGAAAAAATTGGTAGTAGAAGTGAAAAAACTAAAATCAAAAGAACAGAACTTATAAATAAGTTTTTAAGACCTAAACCGACAGGGAACATTTTTAACTGAGGAGCAAACATATAAATTAAAGGTATACTTAAACATGTCCAAACAATCAATAATTTATTTGCTTTAAGATCAAGCATAAAGGCAGCTAAAATCGAAAAAAGAACAAAATAAACAGGAATTATAAAATACGCCGCACCTTTTAAAAATAGACTAATTAATAAATTGATTATAATCCAAAACAACACAGGAAATATAATTAAATTAAGGCCAGAAAATTTGTTAAAGAAAGATCTGTATATTAATAACAAACAAAATAAATTCAAAAATATAAAACCAAATATATAGAAGTACCCATTATAAGTAAATCCGTGTAACATATCAGCATGTTCTGGATTAAAAAAAACAATAAAATTCCATAATACAACAGTTAAACTAATACAAACAAATAATGAAATAACAAAAGGAATAATTCCGTTCAAAATCCCCTCTAATTGCAATTTATTCAATACTAATCCTAAGAAAATTAAAACTAAAAAAAATATTGCTGACAAAATTAAAAGAGGATAAATCCATGAATTTGAAAAATAAATTAATTTTAAAAAAGGAAAATTAGCATATACATAATCTACATCACTATTAAGGTTAGACAAATCACTTTTAGAAAAATGATTTACCATTGACATAAAATAATCTGCTTGATGAAGAAGAGTGTTTCTGTCTAATCTTTCATAGGTGTCAAGCGATGTATGGTAATCAAAATGATCTCCAATAAATGCAAAATTAAATCCATTAATATTTGCTTGTTCTCTAAAAACAGTTAAATCAGTGTCATTAGGAAGCATTTTATAAATACTATACATAAGTGAATTTGCTGCTGGAAAACGAGGATTTGCATTAGCAAATTCAGAAATAAGCTTGCTATTCATTCCATTGGTTTCCATCAACATATAACTAGGTCCACCACTTCCCCTTGCTTCAAAATTTAAAACGAGCCCAACATTATCAATTAATTTATGATTTTTAACAAAAGCCTCAGCCCCAAGTAAACCGATCTCCTCAGCATCTGTAAATACTACATGTATATCATTTAAAGGAATTATATTCTTTGATAAAAATGCCCTAACACCCTCAAGTATTGTTGCTATTCCTGAGCCTGCATCACTTGCTCCAAAAGAACTGTGAGCGCTGGAATCATAATGGGTTAATAACAACAAAGATTTTCCGCTTCCAGATCCTTTAATTGTACCAATTATATTTGCTGCATTAGTACCCACTCTTCTAGAACTCAATACAACTTGATTTTGAATTTCAGTTTCAAGACCCATTTTATCAAGTTCATTAATAATATAATTTTGAACTTCCTGATGATAATAAGAACTGGTATAGTGCGGTTCTTTTGTAATAACCTTCAAATGATTTAATGCGTTTTCAACAGAAAAGCCAGTGCTTTCTATAGATTTTACAGAGCTTGGCATTAAGTCATCAAAACTTAAGTAAACGGTAAGTGAAATAATTACAATAGATAATAATGTATAAATATTTTTCATAGACCTTTAATTAAACGTTTTATGACTGCAGATAAGAAAATAGTTTTTGGAAAACTTAACATGATTTTCAATTCCTCAGAAAAACTTGATTTATTATCCAAAAATTTAAAAATGGTTTTTGGATCATTTTTCTTAAACATATTAGTAAACAAATTCTTTCCTAAGTAGTTTTTATCAAATAAGACATCAAGAAAAATTAAATCGTAAAACCAAAAACGATTTTTTTTCATAAATTTTTTGAAATTATCATTAGATTTTACAAAATCAATAATCTTAGATGTGTTTTTGTCAATATTTTTAAATGTATATCCAGTACTTGGTTTACTCCAACCACCCGCAGATCCAATATTTAAAATATTCTTTGTGTTAGATTCAAAAAAAGGAAAACAAGTCATTGGGATTTGTCCGGATTCTTTTGACTTGATTTCAAAATCATCAATACCAGACTCTAATAAATAGTTTTCGATTGCAGATTTGTATTTATTTTCATCTAATAATTTTTTAGAAAACAACGTGTATTCAACTAAGGCTTCGGTTTTTGAAAACGGAAGAATATACATAAACTGAGTTGTTGAATTTTGTTCAATATTAAAATCCATAAACGTAGCCTTTTCAGGATCAAAAAAATTATTCTTTGTTTTAATAACCCAACCTTCAAAATGTTGAATTAATAGAGGGAATTTTTGATCATTTTTAATTAGGTTCCAATCCAAAATACTATTAAAAACTTTTGAAGATTTATAAGTTTTTTTATTTGTTTCAACCAAACAATGAGATTTGCAATCTTTAAAGTTTAAAACATTATCATTTAAAACTTGAATATTTGTATTGTTTTTAATTATTGAATTTGTGTATTTATAAAACGAAATACTGTTTAGCATTTTATAATTAAGAGGGGTTAAATCAAGAGATTTTTCCTCCAATCCATTTTTAAAAATAACATTTTCCCAACTTGAGGTTAATAAAGAATCCCAAGTAGATTTTTTTTTGTCCCAAAAACACAAAGTTCTATCGTTTTTGACTTTAGGAAAATTAGGATCTAAAATTAAAATAGATTTATCATTGTAATATGAATCATTGGAGAATTTTGAAGCAAGTAAAAGACCTGCAATTCCTCCTCCGCAAATTATGTAATCGTAATCTAATTCCATCGAATTATTAAATATAAATATATAATTTCAATTGAATACAAATATGAAAAATTTAAGCAAAAAAAAAGCCGCTTTAAAAGCGGCTTTTAATTAATAAATTAAATTTATTATTTAGATACAGCTAAGTTATAAACTACAAGTCCAAAACCGATTTTGTTCACAGCATCACCAATGTTGTATACAACATTCATGTCTAACGAAACAATATCGTTTAAACCTGAGTACCATCCTTCTGTTCCAAGCATATATCCTAGTGGATATATTGCCCATCCAACAAGAACGAACCAAGCTAAAGTGTTATGTGCTTTTTCAACTGCTCCACCTGCAGAAACTGCAAGCTTTTTAGCTTCTCCAAACCAAACCATGTAAGCAATAATAAAGTACGCTATACCAGATAATAATCCCCAAATAGCAGGACCAAGACCTAAAGCATCTCCACCGTTAAACTCACCAAAGAATCCAGTAACTAACATTACTGTAGACCATAGGATTAGTTTCCACATCATACTCTTTGTTGCACCAGCAACTTTAAGTATCAAGTAAAATTCAACACACATTAAAGGAACTGTTAAAATCCAATCAACATATCTGAAAAAAGTAGTATCACCTGGATCTACATCTCTCATGTAATTGTAATGAACAGCAGCAATAAATGTGATAAGTCCTGAGACTAAAATCGAATTTCTCCATTTTGCATCAACTGCATTTAATGAAAGAAAAAAGAAAACTGACGCAGCCATCATAGCCATAGTTCCAATAAAGAAAGTAAAGCCGACTAAGTCGTTAGGCACATCACCTAAAAAATAAAAAGTGTTTAAAAATAATTCCATAATTTAATAATTTATTATTTTGTTTAAACTCAAATATATATAAAAAATTAATATCTAAACTAAATTAGCTTTAACAAAAACTAAAAAAATTTGAGAAATCCATACTTCATTAATGATAACACATGTAAATTAATAATATTTTCAACTATTTTTTGCATTATTCTTTCTTTATCAATTAATGATTTTTATATAAACTTTTTAGCTTTTTCAGGAATATTAACTTTTGGTATAACACACGGTGCCAATGACTTACTGTTAATAAAAGAAGTTTCAGAAAATTATAATTTCAAACTTCAGTTCCTATATTATGTAGGCATGGTCGGAGGATTTTTTTTATTTTTCTATAATATTCCAATTTTAGCCTTAATAACTTTTATTTTACTGAGTTCCTATCATTTTGGAGAGCATCAATGGACTCTTTTTAACAAAATTGAAGATTATTTTATTAAAATTTTTTATTTTTTTTACGGATTAACAATCTTTTCTCTTCTATTTTATTTTAATATTAAAGACGTTTCAGACATAATTTATGATATTACGACTATACAATTAAGTGAGAATTTCTTTTTTTACTTAGTGATTACTTCCACATTAATATCATTTATTAGTTCATTGCTACTTTATAAAAAATTAAAAAATCAGTTAATTACTCAAATCATACTGTTGATTTTATTAATTATAACATTTAAAACATGTGGGTTAATATGGTCCTTTGCTATATATTTTGTTTTTTGGCACAGTATACCATCCATAAAGGAACAAACTATATTTATATATGGAAAAGCTGAAAAAGAAACAATTAAAAATTATTTTAAAAAAGCATTTTCATATTGGCTACTATCAATAATAGTATTAATAATTACTTATTATTTATTTAGAGTAAATCAAGATAAATTAATTAGCATATTTTTTTCATTTTTAGCTGCCATCACTTTCCCACATACATTTGTGGTATCTAAAATAAAAAAACCCTCTTAAAAAGAGAGCTTTTTTATTTCCTGAAATTTTAATTCTTATGCTTTTTTTCTATTTGCAATAAAACTTTTAACAAAGTAAACCATAGCTAAAATTGACGTTAAAATCATTACTGAAACTCTAACTATCCCAATAGTCTCTTCTCTTCCAATAGCACCTTTTAAAGGCATAAATAATCCAATAAGACAGATTAGAGTCAATAAAACCGCAATATGTGCTAAAACCTTATTTTCTTTTTTAAGTCCTGGTGAGCAAAACAATAAAGCCCATCCGAAAACTACAGGAATAATTGCAGTTCCAGACGAACTTTCAAAATATCCCCATAATCCTATTACAATTAAACATATTGAGTTTAAAATATTTGCTTTTAAAGAATTCATAATTATTTTTTAATGATTAAATTTTTATAAAATAAGTGATTTATTACTACAATCCATTGATATAATCTGAAAATGAATCACTAAAAGACAATCCTCTTGATGTTCTAGTGATACTTACTTTTTTATATGATGATAATCCCCAAAGCAAAAATTCACACATAAAATTTTCATCCTTAGGGTCAATTTTAGGAATATAATTTTTTACAAATTTTTTCAAGACTTTAATAGTTTTAAAAGTATCGTTGTATGACTTATTATCTAAATTTTCGTCTATAAAAAGTTCTTTATTTTTAAACCAATCCAATACTTCGTTATATGGATCTAATTCTTCAGATTTGTTTAGTTTTTTAATTTTTGGAAAATAATTTATAAAAAATGTTTTTACAGATTCTAATATCAAAAGTCTAGAAATTTCTGTAGCACCCTCCTGCTCTCCTTCGTAGACTAATTCGATCTTACCGTTAATAGCGGAAATAACTGCATTAAAATCTGTCATTCTTATAGTTGTATTAGACTCTCCATTAATAAGCATTCGTCTTCTAGCTGAACTAACTAAATTTTCAAAAGAAGAAATTGAAAGTCTTGCACTAACACCACTTTTTGAATCCACATAAACACTTTCTCTGGCTTCAAAACTAATTTGTTCTACAATATCTTTAGCTATTTCAGGAATATAAACGTCACTTAAGTTACTAACTGAAGATTCTTGATGAGTTATTGTTTTTGCAATTTCAATAGTTTTAGGATAATGAGTCATTATCTGAGACCCTATCCTATCCTTTAATGGGGTTACAATACTTCCTCTATTTGTGTAATCTTCTGGGTTAGCTGTAAAGAGAAATTGAACATTTATTGGCAATCTTAATTTAAATCCACGTATTTGAATTTCTTTTTCTTGAAGAATTGAAAATAATGATACCTGTATTCTTGCTTGTAGGTCTGGAAGCTCATTTAATACAAAGATACATCTATGGGCTCTTGGTATCATCCCAAAATGTATAACTCTGGGGTCTGAATATGACAATTTTAAGCTAGCAGCTTTAATAGGATCAATATCACCAATTAAATCAGCAACTGTTACATCTGGGGTTGCAAGTTTTTCGAAAAAGCGTTCCTCTTTAGGTATCCATTCAATTGGTGTTTCATCACCTAATTCATTAATTTTTTGCTTACCATAATAAGAAATGGGATCTAAAGGATCGTCGTTAATTTCAGAGCCAGAAATGATTGGAATCCAATCATCTAATAGATTGGTTAGTTGTCTAGCTAATCTTGTTTTTGCTTGTCCTCTTAATCCTAAAAGATTTATATTATGACCTGAAAGAATTGCGCGTTCTAAATCAGGAATAACAGTGTCCTCATAACCATGAATTCCCTCAAAAGTTGAAATACCTTTAGATAAATTTAATCTAAGATTTTTTTTCATTTCATCTTTAATTCCAATAGCTTTATATCCAGAATTCTTAAGTTCTTTTAAAGTTTTTATTTTGTTATTCATTTATTATAATCTTTTTTTTCTATTAGTTTCATAATCTTCAAAAATCATCTCACCCAATCCCTTCAAACCAGTATAAAATGCTTTTCCTTTATTTGCTTTTGTAAATTCTTGAACAAAACTTTTGAGATACGGATCTTGCGCTATCATAAAAGTTGTAATTGGTATATTTAGTCTTCTAGCTTGTTGTGCCATATTATAACATTTGTCTACAATGTGAGAGTCTAATCCATTACTGTTTTTATAATAACTACCGTCTTTTAATTTCAAACAACTGGGCTTACCATCAGTAATCATAAAAATTTGCTTGTTAGAATTTCGATTTCTTCTTAAAATATCCATTGCCAGCTCTAGTCCAGCAACAGTATTTGTATGAAAAGGACCAACATTTAAATACGGTAATTCTTTAATAGAAATTGGTCTAGCATCATTGCCAAAAACTATAATATCCAGTTTATCTTTTGGGTATCTTGTTGTAATAAACTCAGATAAAGCCATTGCAACTTTTTTGGCTGGCGTAATACGATCCTCGCCATAAAGAATCATACTATGACTTATATCAATCATTAACACTGTGCTCATTTGTGCTTGGTGAAATTGATCATTAATAACTAAATCATCTTTAGATAATTTAAAGTCATCTAATCCGCCTTGAATTTGAGCATTTTTAATACTTTCAGTAATGGCAATTTTTTCAATAGAATCCCCAAACTCATAGTTTTTTAAATCACCTGAATCACTGTGACCTGTTCCTGTATGTTTTGTGTTGTGATTTCCATTACCAATCCTCTTCATTTTACCGAAAATTTGCTTTAAGGCATGTTGTCTTAAAAGCATTTCAGTTTTGGCAGTAAGACCAATACCATCTCCATTACCGTCGTGTTTCAAATCTTTTTTTATAAATCCCTTTGCTAATAATTCTTCAATGAAATCATCCATAGTATAATCCTCACTAGTCAAAACATATTCCTTGTCTAACTCTTTTAGCCAGTTAATAGCTTCATTAAAATCACCAGAAGTGTAAGTAATTAGTTCTTTAAATACTTCAAAAAGTTTTTCAAATGGAGTTTGAGATTTAGCCTTGAAATTTGAGAACAGAAAACCTGATTGTCTTAATGGATTCATTAACCTTAAAAATATATTACTTTAAATATTTAGGCAAGCTTAATCTTTAATTATTTTACTGCACTAGTATGATCGCTAACAATCAACCAATTGTTATTAATTTTTTTCCAAAGTAATGTGAAATGACCATAACTATCATCACCAGATCTTTTCAAATAATATTCACCAATTAAATAAGCTGTTTCTGATGAAACTGATTTGATTTTCTTAATTGTAAAATTTAGTTTACCCATTACTTTAGTATTTGGATATGAGGAATAATATCTTTTTCTTGTATTTTCCCAACCATATATTGGACCAGATTGTCCTGAAAAAACCAACTCTTTAGATTTCAAGTATCCATCCATAAAAGAATCTATGTCTCCATTATTCCATGCGACTTGTTGAAGATTCATGACTTTCATAATACTCAAAGAATCATTAACTGAAATTAAATCTTGAGCATAGTTGTTAAAATAGCTCACAAATAAAATTGTAAAAAATAAATTTTTAAGAATCATAATTTAATAAGTTATTAATATTTGATATCAATTTAAATAAAAAACCCCAAGTTTTTTCCTTTGGTTTTAATATTAATAATTATTAAATCATTCTGCGATAGTAAAAGTTTTTGATGGAGTCCCCTTACTAGCCCAAGTACAGCCTAAAAAAGTAGTGATTTCATCTTTGTGATTTCCGCTAATGTCCCACATTCTTTTTTGATCATCATTCATAGGTCCAAAATTTTCTAAACTTTTCTGATTAATTAGAAAAGATTCCCATGAATTATACCAAAAAGCTGCTTGAAAGGTATAAGAACTTCCGCTGTAATGACCAGTGGGAATTATAGCAAGAGCTTCTCCCAAATCAATTGACGATTGTCTTGTTGATTTATTCCAAAGAGAAATATACTCTCTTCTGTCTTTCCATTTGGGATTACTTTCATTAAATACAACGATGTGTTTTTTAGAAAAGTCAATATCATTATCAGTTATAAAGATCTGGTTATCAAATGTTACTCTTATTTCGTCATCATGCCCTTCTAAAAACAATTGAAAATACGTAGACCATTCTTCTTTTAACATTTTTTTCTCATCATATGAGATACTCATGTCATCAATATTTTTATTAACCTCAACTCCATAATTAACAGCTGAAGCTTGAGCAATAATATTTGGATACACTTCAATTACTTTAAAAGTAAAATCGCTTCCATAAGTATGAGAAAACAACCATGTTGATGCCATCTTATTTTCTTCACTTCCCATAAAATATATGTCAATAAACTTTTTATGCATTTTGACAAAATCATTTGCTTTTGATCTTGGAACATCTAAAGTGTAAAATGAATGAATTTCTTGAGCAACTGAATTGAAAGAAACGAATAATGTTAATAGAACCAGTAATTTTTTCATATTTGAAATTTTAATTAATAATTGTGTTTTAATTAATACTTTAATTTAAAAAAAATAATAGTTCGATTTACGACTATTATAAAATAAATAGTTCGATTTTAAAAATACTAAAAAGAAATTATACATACCAAACAGTATGTATTAATTATAATTTTAGTAATTTTACAATAATCTATTGAAAATTAGGGAAATAATTGAATTTAGTTCATTTTTTTAATGGATGTTTTATTAAAAATTAATATTTTTGGGTGCTTTTTTAGCATTTAAATAATTTTTTAAAAAAAAGTGAAACAAGAAATAAAATCTAAAGAAACACAAGACCTAATAATAAACACGTCTTTTGAATTATTTTATGAAAAGGGTTACAATGCTACTAGCATTCCCGATATTATGAAAGAAACTTCATTATCAAAAGGTGCTTTTTACCATCACTTTAAAAATAAACACGAAATTGGTAAAAAAGTGATTGAAGTTATTATTAGAAAAAGAATTAAAGAAGGATTTATAACCCCTTTAAGCAACGTTGAAGATAACATTCCAAAACTTTTACTTGAAGTTTTTACCAACAGAATTAAAAACTATTCTGAAAGAGAGAAAGCTTTAGGCTGTCCCGCTAATAATTTAGTTGGTGAAATTGGTTATACAGAGCAGGATTTTAGAGTTATACTAAAATCACTATTTGAAGAATGGAGAGAGCAGTTAATAAAAGTAATTGAAATTGGGAAAAATAATGGTGAAATTAAAAAAGAAGTTAATAGCTCCTCAGTCGCCATTTCTTTAATATGTGCTTTTGAGGGAGTCAGAAGTATACGTAAGGTTTATGACGATGATATTATTTTTAATGAATTTTTGGAATCTATGGGCAATTTCATTAAAAATCTAGGAATTTAATTACCAACTATCAGATCTAAATGATGATGCTGGTAATCCCTTAACATCAAATAGATTTCCTTTTAAATAATTTTTCCAACCATATCTTACATGAACAGGGGTTTTTACCTTATCACTTTGAACTTCTAATTGATTCCCCATTATTTTAGCATTAGCAGGAAAAAAAACCTTGTCTTTTGAAGCTAATTCAAAGTTATTTATTTCATCATCAGGGCAAAACAAACCATTTTCAGCAAAATCAAATTTAATCATCACTTTGTTTTCTTTAATTTCTAAAGATTTGAATACTGGACCCGAAAACTCTATTTTCGAAAAACCATAGTCTTTGTTTAACGCCCAATAAGCAAGCCTTTTACCTAAAATAAATTTTCTTGATGGATGAATAGAGTTTTCATCTCCAACATCAAGCGAAACCACCATTCCAGTATTTGAAGTATTAAACATTGTATTAAGCTGCGCTTCTCTTAAAAAAGCAGAACTTGATTTATCAATTCCATCGTATTTGTAAGGTGAAATCTGAACAAAATAAAATGGAAATGACCCTTGACTCCATTCTCTTCTCCAACCTTCAATCATAGAATTTTTTAATTTAGCGTAATTACTTGATCTTGAAACATTACTTTCTCCTTGATACCAAATAGCACCTTTTATTCTAAAATTAATAAGTGGATTAATCATTGCATTATATAACGAAGAGGGTTCGTGCTGTGGAGTTCCTACATGATTTTTTATTTCACTTTTTTTAAAATCCATTTGTAAAGATTTTGAATCTGCCCAAGCTTCAGCTGGAGTACCTCCCCAAGAAGTGTGAATAATAGCAACAGGATCGTTAAGAACAGTATTTAAATATTTTGCAAATGAATATGCTACAGCACTGAAAAAAGGTGAATTTTCAGGACTCGAAACAGACCATTTACCCTCAAGATTTTCTAAAGGAATATTACTTGTATTTCTTTCAACTGTAAAAAATCTTATTTCAGAATTGTCAGAATTTGCAATAGCATCATTAGCACCAAGTACAGGTTCATTTCTATATCCATCAAGATTCATTTGCATATTAGACTGTCCAGAAGCTATCCAAACCTCCCCCATCAAAATATTTGATATTACAACTCTTTTGTTATTAGACTGAAATGACATTTGATGGCTTTTACCTGACTTAGGAGTTTTAACTTTTAACAGCCATTTACCTTCACTGTCACTCTTAACTTTTAAAGTTCTCTTATTCCAACTAACATTTATTGAGACTTGTGAGTTTGATTTTGACCATCCCCAAATAGAAACAATAGATTCCTGCTGCAATATCATATTATCAGAAAATATGGATGGCAACTTTAAATCCTGAGATGCAGTAAAGTTGAAGACAAAACAAAATAGTAGTAATAATATATTATTTTTCATTTGGCAAATATTTTTGATCTAATTCTTTAGAATCCTTATACTTTTTTCTTAACTCATATAATTCTGTTTTTAGATTATTAACAATCGCTTTATATTTGGGATCATAATAAACATTTTTCATTTCATTGGGATCATTTTTTCTATCGTAAAGTTCCCATTCGTCAACATCATAATAAAAATGAACTAACTTAAAATCTTTATTTACAATTCCATAGTGTCTTTTTACCATGTGAACAGAGGGATACTCATAATAATGATAATAAACAGATTCCCTATTCCACTCATTATCATTTCCTTTTAGAAGTGGGATTAAACTCTCCCCTTGCATATCATTTGGAGCTTCTATCATGGCTGCTTCTAAGAAAGTTTGAGCAAAATCTAAATTTTGAACCATTTCATCGCTGGTTGTTCCTGGCTTAATTTCATTAGGCCATTTAATTAACAAGGGTGTTTTAAACGACTCGTCGTAAATAAATCTCTTGTCAAACCAACCGTGCTCACCGAGATAAAAACCTTGATCCGAGGTATAAACAACAATAGTGTTATTAGATAAATTATTGTCATCTAAATAATCTAATACTCTTCCAACATTATCATCGACAGACGATATAGTTGCTAAATAATCTTGCATGTATCTTTGAAATTTCCATTTCATTTTTTCACGATCAGACATTGAAGGCCAATTTTCTTTAAAATCTTTATTTATTTTATCTAATGTTATATTATATCTGCGTTTTTGATCATCATTGGCTCTATTAAAAGGACCCATAAAACCATTAGGACCTGGTTTAACTACCGACTCCCCTCTTTTATAAATAATTTCAGGAAATACCTTATCCATACTTTCCAAAGTCTCAGGTCTAATTTTACTATCGTGCATATATTGCATATGAGTTAATATATTCATTTCAGCTGTTTTTGCAGCAGTTCCCCTACCTTCATAATTATCAAAAAGTGTCTCAGGTTCAGGAAAAGACTTTTTATAAAACTCTGCAAATTTTTCTGGACTTGGCCACCAAGGTCTGTGAGGAGCTTTGTGTAAATACATCATCATAAAAGGCTTAGTTTTATCTCTTTTCTTTTCAAGCCAATTTAATGTTACATCTGTAATAATATCAGTAACGTATCCTTCAATAATAGTATCTTTTTTTTTGCCAATAAATTTTGGATTAATGTAGCTGCCTTGACCTGGAAGAATTAAAAAATCATCAACACCTTTGGGATTATTTCCAAAGTGTAATTTACCAAACATTGCAGTTTGGTACCCTGCCTTTTGAAAAAGTTGAGGAAAAGTAACTTGAGTTGTGTCAAATGGCTTTCCATTATCAATTTTACCATTTAAATGACTGTGTTTTCCAGTCAAAATTACAGCTCTTGATGGAGCGCAAATTGAATTAGTAACCGAGGCATTACTAAACAATATACCTTCGTTAGCTATTCTATCAATATTTGGGGTTTGAATTAATCGTTTATCATACGCACTTATCGCCTGATAAGCATGATCGTCAGACATAATAAATAAAATATTTGGTTTTTTATTTTCAAATTTTTCAGAACAACTAAAAAGTGAAAGTAAAAAAACAAATGTCAATAAAGAATAGTTTTTCATGTTGTAAATATTTCAATTCTTAATTTAATAAAAAAAAAATTACCTTAGTTAAAATCAACAGCAAATGATTAAATTAAATTTAAAAATCCTTTCGTTTTTAGTAATGCTATTTTTTTTAGCATGTAAAACTGAAAACAAAACTCCAAACGTAATAATTATTTATGCTGATGATTTAGGATTTGGAGATGTTAGTGCATATAATCAAGGTACATTAAACACACCTAATATTGATAAAATTGCAAACGAAGGAATTAAATTTACAAATGGGCATTCTTCATCTGCAACATGTAGTCCAAGTAGATATGCATTGTTAACTGGTTCATATCCATGGAGGAATTCTAAAGCAAAAATCTCAACTGGAGCTTCAATGATTATTGATACTAATCAAAATACATTGCCAAAAATGTTTAAAGAAAATAATTATTCAACTGCAATTATTGGGAAATGGCATTTAGGCCTTGGTGATGGTCAAATAAATTATAACACTAAAATATCACCTGGTCCAAATAATATTGGGTTTGACTATTCTTACATAATGCCAGATACCCAGGACAGAGTTCCTACAGTATACATTGAGGATGGGTATGTGAAGAATTTAGATAATACTGACCCGTTGTACGTTAACTTCAAAGAGAATTTTGATAATCAACCAACTGGGGATAAAAATCCGGAAATGCTTACAATGAAATGGCATCACGGTCACTACAATTCTATTGTTAATGGTATTTCGAGAATTGGTTTTATGAAAGGTGGTAAAAAAGCATACTGGAGTGATATTGATATGGCAGACCATTTTTTAAATAAAGCAAAATCATATATAACTAAAAATAAAAACAAACCGTTCTTTTTATTTTACTCCATGCAACAACCCCATGTTCCAAGGACACCTCACCCCAGATTCAAAGGAAAATCGGGAATGGGTCCAAGAGGAGATGTAATAATAGAAGCTGATTGGTGTATTGGACAACTTTATAAAACTCTTGAAAAAGAAAATCTTTTAGAAAATACGTTGATAATAATTTCAAGTGATAATGGACCTGTATTAAATGATGGATATTATGATGATGCGGTTGAAAAAATCGGAAATCATACTCCGTCAGGGATTTTAAGAGGTGGAAAATACAGTCTCTATGAAGCAGGAACAAGAGTACCTTTTATTTCATACTGGAAAGGTGTTACTCCATCAAAAGTATCAAATAAATTAATTTCTCAAATTGATCTTTTCAATTCTTTGTCCTCTATCATAAAAAGTAAAATCAAAACTAGTGACAGTAATGATTTATCTCAGCTTTTACTAAGTGGAAACGGAAAAGAAAGAGAAAAACTTATTCTTGAGGCCTCTGGAAAAACTGCTCTTAAATATAAGAATTGGATTTTTATTCCTCCATACAAAGGCAAAGCAGTGAGCACCTATACTAATGTTGAGTTAGGTAGATCAAACTCATATCAACTTTATGATTTAAAAACTGATCCCAGTCAAAGAGAAAATTTAATTGATCTTAAAAAAGAAAAATTAATTGAACTTAATGAAATTTACAATAAAATAATCAATAATTAAGAAGCGATGTTTACTGCTCTAGTTTCACGAATAACAGTAACTTTAACTTGTCCTGGATAAGTCATATCCGTTTGAATTTTTTGTGAAATTTCAAAAGAAAGTTTTGCAGCATGATCATCAGAAATTTTTTCACTCTCAACCATTACTCTTAGTTCACGACCGGCTTGAATAGCATAAGCTTTATTAACTCCTTTAAATGAATATGCTACATCTTCCATTTCTTTTAATCTTTCAATATAACTATCTAATACTTGTCTTCTAGCTCCTGGTCTTGCTCCGGAAATTGCATCGCAAACTTGTACGATAGGTGAAATTAAATTATTCATTTCTATTTCATCGTGATGAGCTCCAATAGCATTACAAACATCTGGTTTTTCTCCAAATTTTTCTGCCCATTGCATACCTAATAAAGCATGAGGAGTTTCAGTTTCTTCTTCTGGAACCTTACCAATATCATGTAAAAGACCTGCTCTTTTAGCAATTTTAGGATTTAAACCAAGTTCAGAGGACATAATACCACAAAGTTTGGCAACTTCTCTTGAATGTTGTAAAAGATTTTGACCGTATGATGATCTGTATTTCATTCTACCTACAGCTTTAATTAAAGCTGGATTTAGTCCATGAATTCCTAAATCAATTACTGTTCTTTTACCAACTTCAATAATTTCATTCTCAATCTCTTTTTTGGTTTTCTTAACAACTTCTTCAATTCTGGCTGGATGAATTCTTCCATCAGTCACTAATTTATGTAGAGAAAGTCTAGCGACTTCTCTTCTTACTGAATCAAAGCATGATAAGATTATTGCTTCAGGCGTGTCATCAACTATTATTTCTACTCCAGTAGCTGATTCGATTGCTCTAATATTTCTACCTTCTCTACCAATAATTCTTCCTTTTACATCGTCTGATTCAATATTGAATACTGATACACAATTATCTATTGCTTCCTCAGTACCAACTCTTTGAATCGTACTTATAACAATTTTTTTAGCTTCTTGTCTAGCGGAAAGTTTAGCATCTTCAATAATATTTTGTGTAAGTTCTAAAGCTTCAGTTTTAGCTTCTTCTTTTAGTGATTGAACTAATTCTTTTTTTGCTTCAGAAGCAGACATACTTGATAATTTTTCAAGTTTTTCAACTTGTTCTTTATGAAGTTTGTTAACCTGATCACTTTTCTTTTCTAGTAGCTCAAGCTTCTTTTCAAAAGAAGAAATTTTATCATTTAAGCTTTGATTATTTTTTTTATTTATCGATAACTCATTTGACACTTGAGATTCTTTATCTTTAATTCTTTTTTGAACATCAGTAAGATTTTTTTCCCTATTTAATATATGTTTTTCATGCTCAGATTTTAATTCTAGAAATTTTTCTTTTGCTTGAAAAATTTTATCTTTTTTAATATTTTCACCTTCAATAGAAGCTGATTTTAATATGTTTTGAGCTTCTTTTTTTGCGTTTTCAAAAGACTTTGTTATTGATGTTTTTTCTAAAAGTTTAGAAATTATCAAACCTGTAACAAGTCCTGAAACTATAAGAACAAAATTGATTATTGTAAAAAATTCCATAATAATTATTTTATTTAGTTTAAAAAAAAAGCCTACATCATGAAGTTTTGTATAAACTCTTGTAAGACAAGATTAAGGCTAACTAGCTGATCAAGGATCCTGCAAAGGCTTGCTTTAGCAGACTAGACTCACCTTTTATAAAAAAATTCGCGTTGAGTTTATCAAAAAAATTGATGTAGGCAATAATGTATTTTATTTAAATGAACGTGCTAGAGGTCAATAATTTCTTGAATAGATTTATTAATCTTTTCTAATCTTTTATTTACCTCTTCATTAATTTTAGCTTCAGAGAGACTTTCTTGTTCAGTTTGAGTTGCTAGTTGAAGAGCACACATTGCAAGAACATCTTGCTTATCTTTAACTGCGTAATTTTCTTCAAAATGTTTAATCATAATATCAATTTTTTTAGATGCAACTCTAAGACCTTCTTCTTGTTCTAAAGGAACATTCAAAGGGTAAACTCTATTAGCAATTGTTAACTTAATTTTTTGCATTTAATAGATTTATGAACTTAAACTTAATATACATTTATCCAACTCTTTAATAAGATTATTAATCTTTAGCTTTGTTAATGATTTATCATCACTACCTAAGAAAGTATTGGCAATTTTTAAAGAATGATATTTTTCTTTCCATTCTTTTAATTGATTTTTTTGTTTGAGTAAAGATTCATCTTTCAATTTTAGATCATCACTAAATTTCAAATTCTCATTCCTTAATTTATTAATTAAAGATTTTAAATTAGACAAATTAGTTTCTAAAAGAACAATATTTTCAATTGACTCGGACATAAAAACAATACTATCTTAATCAAATTTAGTGTTACTAAAACTCTTAAACAAATAAGTACTAATATTTTAAAAATCTTAAAAAAAATTAGTATTATTAGAAATTAAAACAAACATTAAGCGTATTAAGTAAATAATGAAAAAATTATTATTTCTAGTTTTATTTATTTCAATAAATATAAATTCACAAACTAATTATCCTAAAAACTATTTCTCTAATCCTTTAAATATAGAGTTAATTTTAAACGGTAATTTCGGAGAATCAAGGCCTAGTCACTTTCACTCAGGCATTGATTTTAAAACACAATTTAAGGAGGGATTAGATGTTTTTAGTTCCGCAGATGGATACGTTAGTAGGATAAGTATTAAACACGGAGGTTTTGGAAAAGCATTATATATAAATCATCCCAACGGGTACACTTCTGTATATGGACATTTAAAAAAATTTAATAAAAAAATTGAAGATTACATAAAAAGACTTCAGTACAATAAAAAAACTTATCAAATTGAACATTACTTAAAAAAAGATGTCCTCAAAATAAATAAAAATGAAAAAATAGCAAACTCGGGTAATACAGGTTCGTCCTTTGGTCCTCATCTACATTACGAAATAAGATTAACAAAAAATCAAAAAGCTTTAAACCCTCAATTGTTTGGACTTGATATTAAAGACACCAGAAATCCGACTATTAGCTCTGTATTTTTATATAATTTAGATAGTTTAGATAACATTAGTGATCCTATCAAATTGAAAATTAAAAAAATTAATGATAGTTTATACCAATCAGAGAAAGTATTTACAAATGGAAAAGTTGGATTTGGTATTAGCGGATTTGATAGACAAGATTTGGCAAATAATAAAAATGGCATATACAAATACTCAACTTATTACAATAATAATAAAATAATTGATTTTAACTTTGAGTCATTCTATTTTGAGGAGTCAATAAAAATAAAAACATTAATAGATTATAAATATTATATAAAAAATAAATCAAGAATAATAAAGTTATTCAAAGATAAAGGAAACGATTTAAGTATTTATTTAAATAATAAATCAGGCTATATTGATGTAGAAAACAACTCTTCCATTTATAAAATCATAGTTTCTGATTTGAAAGGAAATAAATCAATTGTAAAAATTCCTATAATACAAAATGATTTAATTAATGATTCATTGAAAAAAATCAAATTATTTTCATCAAATAAATACATAAATAACAAACTCGATTATAATTTTAAATTTGAGAATGCGGAAATTAATATAGCAAAAAATACTTTTTTAAAAGATATTCAATTAAATATTGAATCATTTAAAGATTCAATTAAAATAATAAATTCTGAAATAGCTGTTTTCAAAAACATTAAAATAAATTTCTTGAATAAAAATAAAAGGAAGGGTAATTATTTAGCTTTAAAAGATAAAGACGGAAATGAGTCATTTGCTTCTGCAAATTTAAATAGTAAAAATTATTTTTATCACAAAACTAAATCATTAGGAACTTATTTTGTGAAAAATGACAGTATTCCACCCTCAATAAAATTAAATAATTTCAAAAACAACGATTGGATTTCAAATAAAAATTTCATAAGAATAAACATTATGGATAAAGAAACGGATATTAAAAATTATAAAGTAAAAATTAATGGTAAATGGACTCTTTTTGAATATGAGTATAAAAGAAACGAACTTTTTTACGAATTTGACTCGTATTTTTTAAACCAAACTGAGAACTTGATTGAAGTTTTTATTGAAGACTTAGCTGGAAACAAAACTCAAAAGAATTTTACTTTTTTCAAAAACTAATTTGAGTTTACGAAATCACTTAAAACTTCAACTACTTTATCAATTTCAGTTTTATTATTGTGTTTAGAAAACGAAAATCTTAATGAAGGTTTTTTTAAATCTGATTCTGATAAAACAGAATTTAAAACATGAGAACCAGTACTAGCACCAGATTGACAAGCACTTCCTCTTGAACACGCTATTCCTTTTAAATCTAAGTTAAATTCCAAAAGAATTGATTTATCTTTTGAAACAGGAAGGCAAATATTTAAAATGGAAAAGGTACTGTCATTATTATTACCACAACTTCCATTAAATTTTAGCAAAGGAATTGAACTAGATATTTTCTCAATGAAATATGTTTTTAAATCTTGTATATACTTTTTGTTTTCATCAAAACTATTATATGATTCAATAAAAGCTAACTCCATTCCACATATGTTGTGGACTGATTCAGTTCCAGCCCTTAATCCCCTTTCCTGATTACCTCCTATTATTTGTGGGTTTAACTTTAATTTTTTATTAATATACACAAATCCAATTCCTTTTGGACCATGAAATTTGTGGGCAGAACCTACAATAAAGTCAATATTAAGTTTTGATAAATCAAATCTATATTTCCCGATTGACTGAACTGTGTCCGAATGAAATAAAGCATTATATTTTTTACAAATATCACCAGTCTTTGCTAAATCTAAAACTGAACCAATTTCATTATTGACATGCATTAAACTAACAATCGTTTTGAGATTAGTCTTAATTAAAACATTATTCAAGTCCTCATAATCAATTAGTCCGTTTCGATTTACTTTTACAAATTCGACTTTGATAGATTCTGTCAATTTCAAAAATTTAACAACATTCAATACTGCTTTATGTTCAATTTCAGATGTGACAATTCTTTTAACACCTAAGTCCTTAACAGCAGAAATCAAAATTAGATTATCAGATTCTGTGCCACATGAAGTAAAAAATATCTCGGAAGGCAATACGTTAAATTCCTTAGCAATTGATTTTCTTGCTTTTTCTACTAATGTTCTTGATGATCTTCCAAAACTGTGAGTTGAATTTGGATTCCCGTAATTATTGGTCATAACGCTATTCATCAAATCAATGACTGATTGATCAATTTTTGTTGTAGCTGCATTATCAAAATATATATTACTCACTAGTTTCAAATTCTTTTAATGACTTTACAATTATATCTACAGCAGAATCTATTTCTGACTTTTTGATAGTAAGTGGTGGAGCAAATCTAATAATATTTCCATGAGTGGGTTTTGCGAGTAATCCATTATCTCTTAGCTTTAAACAAATATTCCAGGCAGTATCACTTTCTTCGTGATCGTCAATAACAATTGCATTAAGTAAACCTTTACCTCTTACTAATTTAACAGCATTACTTTGGGAAATATATTCATTTAATTTTTTTCTAAAATAATTTCCCATTTCTAATGAATTTTGACACAACTTTTCATCTTTAATTACTTTTAAAGCAGCAATAGCTACTTTACATCCTAAAGGATTTCCACCATAAGTAGAACCATGTTCACCAGGTTTTATAGTTAACATGACTTCATTAGATGATAAAACAGCAGATACTGGAAAAACTCCTCCAGAAAGGGCTTTTCCTAAAATCAATATATCAGGCTTAAAACCGTGATGGTCGCAACAGATCATTTTACCTGTTCTAGCTATTCCAGTTTGAACCTCATCAGCTATAAATAAAACATTATTTTTTTTACACAGATTAAATGCATCTAAAAGATAATTATCGTCTGGAACAACAACCCCTGCTTCTCCTTGAATTGGCTCCACCATAAAAGCAGCAACATCAGGGTCTTTTAATGAGTTTTCTAAAGCGAGTAAATCATTATACGGGATTATTTCATAGCCTGGCATAAAAGGACCGAAATTTTTAGTGCTAAGTGGATCATTTGAGGATGAAATAGCTGCTAAAGTTCTACCCCAAAAATTACCAGTTACAAAAATAATTTTAGCTTTATTTTTAGATACACCTTTTTTTTCATAAGCCCATTTTCTAGCCAACTTTACAGCTGTCTCCCCTCCTTCCACACCAGTGTTCATAGGCAGGACCCTGTCATAATCAAAATAATCAGTGATAAATTTTTCATATTCACCTAATACATTATTATGAAAAGCTCTAGATGTCAAGGTTAATTTTGAAGATTGATTAATTAAAGCTTCATTAATTTTAGGATGACAGTGACCTTGGTTAACAGCAGAGTATGCAGACAAAAAATCAAAATATTTTTTATTATTTACATCCCAAACATATATTCCTTTTCCTTTTTCCAAAACAACTGGCAAAGGATGATAATTATGAGCTCCATGATTGTTTTCAAGATCAATAAAGTAACTAGAATTATCTTTTGTCATATAAATTAATTTATGTTAATATTTATTACAATATTGCAAACCTAAACAATAAATGATATAAATTATTGTATTAATTTTAAATAATAAAATTAAAATATATTTTGATATATATATCAAGTAAAAGTAATCCGGTTTACAAAAACATTTCTAAACTTTTGTTTAAAAACAATAAAAGAAAAGCCAGCAATTCATTTATTGTCGAAAGCAAAAAAGATATTAGTCTTTGTAAAGATTTTGATTTTGAATTTATAGAAATAATTATTTGTTCTAAATTAATTTCAGAGCAAAACATGACTTATATTCATAACAATTTAAAAAATATTATAATTCACGATTTTTCTCTAAATCTTTATCAAGAATTAATTTATAAAAAAAAGGGAGAAGGTATATTAGCTTTAGTTAAATCTAAAGACAATTCATTAAAGAATTTTGCACTTTCAAAAAAACCATATATTTTAATTGTAGAATCTCCAGAGAAACCTGGCAATATTGGAGCTCTTTTAAGAACAGCTGATGCAGCTGGATTAGATGGATTAATAATTGCTAATCCAAAAACAGAACTGTATAATCCAAATACAATTAGGGCAAGTTTAGGAAGCATCTTTACTATGCAAATAGCAACTGCTTCAACTGATGAAATTATAGATTATTTAAAAAATAATAATATAAAAATATATTCAACTTTTGTTAAAAAGAGTCGTAACTATTTAAACGTTGATTATAGAGAAGCTTGCGCTATTGTAGTTGGAACTGAATCATCATCATTATCTAAACCTTGGCTGTCAAAATCAGATGAACTAATTAGTATTCCAATGAAAGGTAAAATGGATTCATTAAATTTATCAGTAAGTGCTGCAATAGTTATATTTGAAGGACTAAAACAAAGAAATGATAATTAACCCAGAAATATTATTCAACGTTCTTATTACAATTATAGTACTTAATTTTATAAAAGATTCTATTTTAGATTATTTAAATTCCACATATTTTAATAAAAAAATACCAAAAATATTAAGTGACATATATGATAAAGAAAAGTACTTAAAATCTCAAGAATATAAAAAAATTCAATATAAGTTCAGTAGAATTTCGAGCATATATAGTTTTCTAATTTTGCTTTTATTTTTTTACTTGGACGGATTTTTAATTATTGATAATTACAGTAGATCACTATTTGAATCTGAACTTGTAATAAGTTTAAGTTTTTTTGGAATTATTTATTTTGGAAATGATATTCTTAGTATCCCCTTTTCACTTTATCATACTTTTATTATTGAGGAAAGATTTGGCTTTAACAAAACTTCCATTAAAACATTTATAATTGATAAACTAAAATCTTGGTTTTTAACAATTTTATTTGGAGGCGGAATAATAAGTTTTATAATTATTCAATTTGAATCTACTGGACAAAAATTTTGGATAGTAGCTTGGATATTTATATCCGTTCTAACCTTACTTATAAATGGTCTTTATGCTCAGGTAATTGTTCCTCTTTTTAATAAACAAACAAAACTTGAAGATGGAGAATTAAAAAGTGAAATAAAAAAGTATTCAACAAAAGTCGGATTTAATTTGAGTAATATTTTTGTAATTGATGGCTCAAAAAGATCAACTAAAGCAAATGCTTATTTTTCTGGGTTTGGAAAACAAAAAAGAGTTACATTATTTGATACTTTAATAAATAAACTAAATAAGGAACAAATTGTGGCTGTTATAGCTCATGAGATTGGTCATTATAAAAAAAATCACATTATTTTCAATTTAATATTCTCAATAATTCAAACAGGCATAATGCTTTATATTCTTTCATTATTAATTTATATGCCAATTTTTTCAGAAGCTCTTAATATTGAAAATCATAGCTTTCACATAGCTTTAGTTACATTTTCAATACTTTACACTCCCATTTCTGAAATATCATCACTAATATTTAACTTTTTTTCAAGAAAATTTGAGTATGAAGCTGATGAATATGCTGATAAATCTTTTGATGGAAAGTATTTAATCGAAGCCTTAAAAGTATTAACTAAAGACAGTTTAAGCAATTTAACACCACATCCAAAATATGTTTGGTGGCATTACTCTCACCCTACTCTGTTAGAAAGAATAAATCAATTACGATAGTTGTTTTTTTTTTAGTTAAATTTAATAATGATGGTAGTAGATTCAATAAAAGAGAACAATCAAATAGCTAAAGAATACAAAGAACTTCTTAAAATTAGTTATCAATCATTATCAAAAGATGATAGAAAACTTATTAGGTTAGCTTTTAACACATCTGTTGATGCTCATAAAAATCAAAGACGAAAATCTGGTGAACCTTATGTGTTTCATCCTATTTCTGTTGCTAAAATAGTTGCATCAAAAATTGGTTTAGATGCAACATGTATAGCCGCAGCCCTACTACACGATGTAATCGAAGACACCGATTATGACGCAAAAAAATTAACTAAGATTTTTGGAAAAAAAATAAGCAAAATTGTTGTTGGTTTAACTAAAATTTCAAAATTATCTAAAGAGGAAAACGTCTCTTTACAAGCTGAAAATTTTAGAAAAATGCTACTTACATTAAATGATGACGTAAGAGTAATATTAATTAAAATAGCTGACAGATTACATAATATGCAAACCTTGGATTCAATGCCAGCAGGAAAACAAATAAAAATTGCATCTGAAACCCTTTACATTTACGCACCTATAGCACATAGAATTGGTCTTTACGATGTTAAGTCAGAACTTGAGGATTTAGGTTTAAAATATACAGAACCAGAAATATTTAAAGAACTAAAAAATAAAATTGAAGAAACAAAAGTTGACCAAGACAAATACATAAAAAATTTTTCAAGAAGAATTTCGGAAAAATTAAAACCCGAAAACTTAAAATTTAAAATAAACGGAAGGCCTAAATCAATACACTCAATTAGAAATAAAATTGTAAATAAAAATATTTCGTTTGAAGAGATTTATGACAAGTTCGCAATTAGAATTATATATAAATCTGACAGAGAAAATGAAAAGTTTATAGCTTGGAAGATATATTCAATAATAACTGATCATTATACCCCTAACCCTCTAAGATTGAGAGACTGGATTACTTCTCCTAGATCAAATGGGTATGAGGCGCTACATATTACAGTCGTCGGGCCAGGATCAAAATGGGTAGAAGTACAAATAAGATCAGAAAGAATGCACGAAATAGCTGAAAAAGGATTTGCAGCACATTACATGTATAAAGGAGGAAATAAATCTGAAACTGGTTTAGAAGAATGGCTTAATAGATTACAAGAAGTATTAGAAAACACTGATACTAATGCAATAGATTTTGTTGAAGATTTTAAGCTTAATTTATATTCGACAGAAATATTTGTTTTCACACCAGCTGGAGAACTAAAATCTTTAGCCAAAGGTTCAACAGCTTTAGATTTTGCTTTTAGCGTGCATACAGGTTTAGGATTAAAAACAAGAGGTGTAAAAGTAAATGGTAAAATGGTTCCACTAAGTCATGTTTTAATCAGTGGAGATCAAATTGAAATAATAAAATCAGAAAATACTAAACCATCTTCTAACTGGCTAGATTACGTAAAAACATCCAGAGCAAAAGCTAAAATTAGAACAGCATTAAAAGAAGAAAAAAAGTTATTAGCAGAAGACGGAAAAGAAATATTGAGAAGAAAGCTAAAACAATTAAAAATAAAGTTTGATGAAAAAACTATAAATGATTTAGGTAATTTCTTGAAATTAAAAACCAGTTTAGATTTATTTTATAGAGTAGGAATTGGAAAAGTAGAAAATAATGAGCTAAAAAAATTTGCTAATTACAATAATAGAATAATAAATTTTTTCAGAAAAAGAATAACAAGAAAACCAAATAAATTTAATCAACCTGACAAAGAAATTACTAATAATTTTGATCTAGTTGTTTTTGGAAATGAAGAAGATAAACTTGAATATAACTTAGCAAAATGTTGTAATGCAATACCCGGTGACGATATATTTGGATTTGTAACTATAAACGAAGGAATAAAAATACATAAAAAAACATGCTCAAACGCTGTTGGTCTTCAATCAAAATTTGCATATCGAATTTTAAAATCTAAGTGGATAGATTCATCATTATTAGATTATAGTTCAACAATTAGGATTTCCGGAATTGATAATCTAGGAATTGTAAATGAAATAACTAAACTAATATCAAACACATTGAATATTAATATTAAAAAAATGAGTTTTGACACTGTTGATAATATTTTTAGGGGAAAAATTACCTTAAAAGTTAGGACAAAAATTATTTTAAATGATTTAATAAAAAGATTAAAAAAAATAAATGGTATTGAAAAGGTCATTAGAGAATAGTGAATTATCAATTTTTAACCTAATTTTACTTTATGAATAATGAAAAGAATCAGAAAATAGTAAAAGAAGTTTTTACTAAATTTTTAGATTTAAAAAGTCATAGAAAAACACCGGAACGTTTCGCAATTCTTAGTGAGATTTACAATTCTTCAGAACATTTTGACATTGAGTCTCTTTATGTTATGATGAAAAATAAAAATTACAGGGTAAGCAGAGCTACATTATATAATACCATAGAACTTCTTTTGGAATGTAAGCTTGTAAGAAAACATCAATTTAGTTCAAATCAAGCTCAATATGAAAAATCTTATTTTGATCATCAACATGATCATATAATTTTGACGGACACAGGAGAAGTTATTGAGTTTTGTGATCCAAGAATTCAAAGTATTAAAAAAAATATCGAAGAAATATTTGGAGTTGAGATTAATAATCACTCCTTATATTTTTATGGAAAAAAAATTAAAAATTAAATATGAAAGTTGATTTATTACTTGGCTTACAATGGGGAGACGAAGGCAAAGGTAAAATAGTTGATGTACTAACAAAGAACTATGATATTATAGCACGATTTCAAGGAGGACCTAATGCAGGTCACACACTCGAATTCGATGGAATCAAACATGTATTACATACTATTCCCTCAGGAATATTTCATCAGGAATCAATGAATTTAATTGGTAATGGTGTAGTTATCGATCCTGTTATTTTTGAGAAAGAAATTGAAAAATTAAAGCCCTTTAATATTAATTTTTCAAAAAGCTTATGTATTTCAAGAAAAGCACATTTAATCTTGCCTACGCACAGACTTCTTGATGCAGCATCTGAACTTTCTAAGGGAAAATCCAAAATTGGTTCAACTCTAAAAGGAATTGGGCCTACTTATATGGACAAAACTGGAAGAAATGGTATTAGAATTGGAGATATTGAACTTCCGGAATTTCTTAATAAGTACAGGAAATTAGCTAATAAACATGAATCAATGATTAAAAGCTATAATGTTGATTTACAATATAATTTAGCTGAGCTTGAAGAAGATTTTTTTAATGCAATTGAAAATATAAAGTCAATTCCTTTTATTGATAGTGAAAACTATATTTTTAATGAACTAGATAATAATAAAAATATATTAGCCGAAGGTGCTCAGGGTTCGCTTCTTGATATTGATTTTGGAACTTATCCATTTGTTACTTCTTCTAACACAACTGCAGCTGGAGCATGTACAGGATTAGGAGTTCCTCCCAATAAAATAAAAGATGTATTTGGTATTTTCAAGGCATATACAACAAGAGTTGGAAGTGGTCCTTTTCCAACTGAACTTTTTGATGAAAACGCTAAAAGAATGAGTAAAGTTGGTAATGAATTTGGTGCTACAACCGGAAGACCAAGAAGATGTGGATGGTTGGATTTGGTAGCATTGAAATATGCCGTTAAAGTGAATGGGGTAACCAAATTAATGATGATGAAAGGAGACGTGCTATCCGGATTTAAAAATATTAAAATTTGCACTTCCTATGATTATAATGGAAAGAAAATTAATCATTTTCCGTTTTCTGTTGATTCAAAAAAATTAAAACCAATTTATACAGAATTCAAAGGTTGGGATGAGGATATAAGTAAAATAAAAAAAGAGAATTCATTTCCTAAAACATTTATGGATTTTGTTTCCTACATAGAAAATGAATTACAGGTTCCTATTGCAATTATTTCAGTGGGTCCTGATAGAACCCAAACAATAATTCGTTAAAAAAAATTTGAAACTTAAATTATCAATAATTTTAATATTACTATTTAATGTTCTTTTATCTCAAGAAAAAAAGATTATTCAAATAATAGAAGCAGGTTCTTTTGATAAAAACGAACTAGATCTTCCCGGAGCAAATATTTTAAAAAAAAACAGTAATGTAAGAGTTCATCTTTTACATGACGGAATGGATGTTTGGTCTAATTATGCACTATTCTATAAAAAAAACAATTCATTTAAAGCAAAAGGAAATGTTGTAGTTAAACAGGGTGATAGTATCGAACTTTTTAGTGAAAAATTAGAATACGATGGAAATAGCAGAAAAATTATTGCAAAAAATAATGTAATTTTTAAAAACAATAATACAACATTAAAAACTCAGATATTATTTCATGACAGAGATTTGAAAGAGATATATTTTGAAAATGGAGGAATAATAAAAGATTCAACAAATACTATAAAAAGCACTGAGGGAAAATATTTTTTAACAAATTCTAAATATGAATTTAATAAAAGGGTTAACGTTTATAACGACGATAGCGATATCAAATCATTTAAACTAGATTATTACAGTGATACCGAAAAAGTATTTTTTTATGGTCCAACTGTAATCACAGGTCAAGATTATAGAATTTTTAGCGAAAATGGATTTTACAACACTAAAAGCAAAAATGGATTCTTTAATACAAAAGCAAAAATAGAGTATAATAATAGAACTATAACAGGTGACAGTTTAATATTTGATGATTTAAAAAAATATGCATCGGGAAAAAATAATGTAACAATAATAGATACAATAAATAAAACCATTATTAAAGGAGATTTTGCAGAAATTTTTAAAAAACTAGACTCAGCTATGGTTACAAAAAATTCATATGCAATAAAACTTTTAGAAAAAGATTCCTTATTTATTAAAGCTGATACTCTATTTGCTGTTGGTCCAGATGAAAACAGAATTATTAAAGGTAGATTTGATGTAAAGTTTTTCAAAAATAATATGAGTGGCAAATCAGATAAATTCATTATGAATCAAAAAAATGGATTAATTAAACTATTACGGAACAAACTTTCAAAAAGAGAACAACAAATATTAACCAGTAAAGAAATTTCAAAAAAGAATCCTGTGATTTGGAACGGAGAAAGTCAAATGTCTGGGGATGAAATACACATAATTAGAAATACTAAAACTAACAAACTTGATTCATTAAAAATTTTAAACAATGCTTTTGTTGTTGAAAAAGATAGTTTTGGAATTGACAATTATAATCAAATGAAAGGAATTGATTTGTTTGGAAATTTTAGAGATAATGAATTGGAAAAAATAAGATTAGACAGAAATACTGAAATGATTTATTATTTGTATGACGAAGAAACTAAAGAACTAATAGGAATCGATAAAGCAATTTGCAGTTCAATTTTAATGACCATTAATAATAATAAAATTGATGAAATAATCTTTTATACTAACCCTGAAGGAAAAGTATATCCTGAAAAAGAACTTGAGATAAATGAAAAGATTTTAAATGGTTTTAATTGGAGAATAGATGAAAAGATTTTAAATAAAGAAAATCTAATTAATAACTAATTTGAAAGATAAGTTTTTAAAATACCAAGCACAAACAACTAACAATCCTATTGGACTGAAAGTTTTAAAAGCAGAGGGGTCTTATATATTTGATACAAATAATAAGAAATATTTAGATTTTGTTGCAGGTGTTTCAGCATCTAACTTAGGTCACATAAATAATAAAATAAAAGAAGCTGTTTTAGATCAAATTGAAAAATACTGGCATGTAATGGTTTATGGTGAATTTATTCAAGAACCAACAGTAAAATTGTGTGAATTAATTTCCAATAACCTACCGAATTCTTTATCAAATACTTACTTAACAAATTCAGGCACAGAAGCCATGGAAGCTGCCATGAAATTAGCTAAGAGAGTAACAGGAAGAAGTGAATTTATTGCTGCAAAAAACAGCTATCATGGAAATACTCAAGGGGCCATGAGTATAATGGGCTTTGAAGAAAGAAAAAGAGCATACAGACCTCTTCTTCCAGATGTTAATTTCATTGAGTTTAACAATGAAAGTGATATTTTACTAATTAACAGTAAAACATCAGCAGTAGTTCTTGAAACAATTCAAGGGGGAGCTGGTTTTATAACACCTTCAAAAAACTATTTAAAAAAAATAAAAAATCAGTGTGAAAAAGTAGGTGCTCTGTTAATACTTGATGAAATACAACCAGGAATTGGAAGAACTGGAAAGTTATTTGCTTTTGAACATTATGGAATAATTCCGGATATTTTAGTTTATGGAAAGGGTTTAGGTGGAGGGTTTCCAATCGGAGCTTTGTCATCAAGTTTTGATAACATGAGTCTATTCAAAGAAAATCCAATTTTAGGACATATTACAACTTTTGGAGGTCATCCTGTAATTTCTGCTGCAGCTTATGCAAACCTTAAAGAAACTTTAAATTCTGGTATAATAGATTCAGTAAATCAAAAAGAAAAATTATTTAGAAAACACTTAAAACATGAACTAATTGACGAAATTAGAGGAAAAGGGTTAATGCTGGCAATAATCTTAAAAGAAAACAATTCATCTTACAAGCTAGTTTCTAAATGCTTAGAAAAGGGATTAATTCTATTTTATTTACTATTTGAAACTAAAGCTGTCAGAATTACACCTCCTTTAACCATTAGTAATACAGAGATAAAAGCAGGATGTAAAATTATTATACAAGTACTTGATGAATTAAAAATATCTGTTCATTAATTTGTTAAAAAGAATTATTTTTTTTCTTTAAACAAAATAAATCTGATGATATCTTTACATGTAAATGAATGATAATTTTCAAGATTTTTTTTCTGATTCAATTATAAAATTTGAATCAATGATAAAAAGTAATAAATTTTTATTTTTTGATACTGAAGAATTTGAATCAATTATAATTTATTACTTAGAATCTGGCAACAGCTCAATGGCTAATAAGGCTTTAAAAATGGCAATTGAACAATATCCAAAAAATACATCCATTTTACTTTTAAAAGTTGAAGCTTTAATATTTGAAAATAAAATTGAAGAAGCAGAAAAAATAATCGATTCTTTGTATGAAATCGACAAAAATAATTCTGAAATAATAATTCAAAAATCTAGAATTCTTTCAAAAAGAAAAAAACATTCTAAATCTATAAATCTTCTAAAAAAAATTGATAAAGATTGTGAGTTTTATAGCGATGCATTGATAATGACAGGAAAAGAATATCTTTTTATTGATAATTTTGAAAATGCAAAAGAAAAGTTTAAGGAATACATTAAAGATTATCAATTAGATTATGCTGTTTTGAATAATTTACTTTATTGTTTTGATGCCCTAGGAAACACTGATGACACTATTAATTATTTAAATAACTTTTTGGAAGAAAACCCTTATTGCGAAGTCGCATGGCATCAACTTGGTAAACAATATTTAAAAAAAGAACTTTTTAAAGAAGCTTTAACTGCATTTGATTTTGCTATAATTTCAGATGATTCTTTTGTAGGAGCTTATTTAGAGATGGGTAAAGTTCTTGAAAAACTTAATAAAATAAATCAAGCAATAGAGCAATACGAAATTGTTACTAAAATTGACGAACCAAATCCTTTCGCTTTATATCGAATAGCATGTTGTCACAATAAATTAGGAAATATTGAGTTAGCAATTTCCTACTATATTAAAACTGTTACTGAAGACCCTGTTCATGATGGTGCCTGGATGTCATTAGCTACAAACTATTATAAACAAAAAGATTATTTAGAAGCAAAAAATCACTTGATTAAAGCTATAGAAATTGATTCTGAAAACATAAAGTATTGGGAATTATATTGCAAAATAAATCTAGATTTAAATAATAATGAAGAGGTTGAAATTTCATTTAAAGAAATTTTATCTTTAGGTAATTTAAGTCTAAGTACTTTAATATTTTTAACCAAAACATTAATTCAAATTCCTGTTAACGAATCATTGTCTAATGAATTTTTAATTAAAATTGATGCTCTTCCAAATTCATTATTAAGTGAAAAAAAATATATTAGTTATGTAATTCTTCATAATACTAATCAAACAATTAAAGCTAATTTTAATTTAAAAGAAGCTTATTTTCATAATCCTGCGATTTATGATTATTTCGAAGACATTTTTCCAACTATTCCACAACTTAATGTCTTTAAAAACATGAACGTAAATTAAATTCTAAGTAATTTATCTTAATTTTATTATAATGAAAAATACTTTTTTTTCAAATTTTGTTATTCTAATTAAAGGAATGTGCATGGGAATTGCTGATATAGTTCCTGGTGTTTCTGGCGGAACAATTGCTATAATTACAGGAGTTTACGAAGAATTGCTAAAAACTATAAATAAATTTGATTTTAAAATATTAAAAGAACTAAGAAAAGGTAAGGTTAAAACAGTTTGGGAATTTTATAATTTAAATTTTCTTTTCTCTTTGGGCTTCGGAATTTTGTTAAGTATTGTAATACTAAGCCATTATATTTTAATATTATTAAATGAATATCCAATAGCTCTTTGGTCTTTATTTCTTGGATTAATTTCATCAAGTATCATTTTTTTATTCAAATCTACATCTAAATTAAATTTTACAAACTCAAAATACCTTATTCCACTCCAATTGTATTTTTTAATTATTGGGATATTTATGGCTCTTTACATTCAAACACTAAGCTCTGGCAACATTGAAGTTAATTCATTGTATTTGTTTTTTTGTGGAATGGTTAGTATAACCGCAATGCTTCTTCCAGGCATTTCAGGAGCTTACATTTTAGTTTTATTAGGTGCTTATGAAACTATGTTGATCACACTAAAAGAAGTTAGCAAAATGAACTCAGATTATTTTATAAATTTCATTTCGTTTGCGCTAGGGGCTCTATTAAGTATTAAATTATTTTCTAAATTACTGACATGGTCTTACAAAAACTATAAAGATAATACACTTTTTTGCCTAATTGGCTTTATGATTGGATCACTACCCACATTATGGCCATGGAAAAAAAATAATGATTCTAGTTTTTTTTTAGACCGATTATATATTCCTGAAAATTACTTTAATAATTCAGAATTTAATCAAGGAATATTATTTTTCATAATAGGAACCACATTTGTTCTAATTTTAGAATTTATTTCAAATAAAAATGAAAAAAAGGAATAATACGTTCTACATAATTCTATTGGTCAAAAGCATTTTAATGGGTACTGTAAATAAGTTGCCTGGTGTTTCAGGGGGGCTAGTTGCACTTTTAACAGGGTTTTATATTGAAATGATAAACTCTTTAAAAAAAATCAATTTCAAAATAATTCCCTTGTTATTTAAATTAAACTTTTCAAAATTAAATAAAAACTATAATGGATTTTTTTTATTCATTATTATTTCAGGAATTGTGATTAGTTATTTCACAACTTCAAAATTATTAGATCTTTTATTTAAAAGTTATGAACTGTTTGTTTGGTCAGTTTTTTTTGGAATGATATTAGCATCAAACATTATTTTAATTCAAAATTCAAAAATCTGGAATTTTAATTCTTTTATCTCTGTAATTTCAGGACTAACTTTAGGATTAATTATTAGCTTTTTAGATCCAATTGAAGAAAACAAAAATATATTATTTGTATTTTTTTGTGGTTTTATTAGTATCAGCGGAATGATTATACCTGGACTTTCTGGATCGTTTTTACTTATATTATTAGGCAACTATAAACTTTTATTAATTGACTCAGTAAATTCACTATACAATTCAATACTTATTTCTATTGGCGTTGAATCTAATCTTTCACATGATTTTGAACTTTTAAAAATTGTTTTAATATTTGCTGTAGGATCTATTTCAGGATTAATTTTACTCTCTAATTTCTTAAGTTATTTGGTTAGAAAACACGAAGAGAAAGTAAATCAATTTATAATTGGTTTTATATTTGGATCTTTAATGATATTATGGCCCTGGAACCATATTAATGAAAAATCATTATTAAATGATAATTTTGGCATATCACTTCCAAAATTGACAGAAATAACAAATATTATGTCTATTATGTGGATTTGTATTGGATTAATTACAGTATTAAGTATAAATATGTATGTTGGGAAAAAAAATAAAATACGGATTAATAGGAAAGAATATTGATTATTCATTTTCAAAAAATTTTTTTAATGAAAAATTTATAAAAGAAAACATAAGAGGATGCACTTATGAAAATTATGATTTGAGTTCAATGAAAGAGTTAAATTCCATAATTAAAGACGATTCAATTAAAGGATTTAATGTTACAATTCCATACAAAAAAGAAATAATTAATTTTTTACACGAGATTGATCCAATTGCAAAAAAAATTGGTGCAATTAATACATTGAAAATTAGTGATAAAAAAAAAATTAAGGGATATAATACTGATTATTTAGGATTTATAAGCTCAATAAAAGACTTAATATCTAATCATTCAAAAGCTCTAGTGTTAGGTACGGGAGGAGCTTCAAAAGCAATTATCTATGGTCTAAACTCAATGGGAATTGAATCTACTATAGTTTCAAGAAAAAAAACAAAAGGTTTAATTACTTATGAAGATTTAAGTGAGGAAATAATTAAACTAAATACTATTATAATAAATTGCACTCCATTAGGAACATTTCCTAAAATCAAAGAATGTCCTAAAATACCGTATGAGTTTATAACAATGAATCACTTATGCTATGATTTAATTTATAACCCTTTAAAAACAAAATTTTTAAAAGAAAGTGAAAAGAAAGGAGCAACTATCATAAATGGAAAAAAAATGTTAGAAAGTCAAGCTAATGAAAGTTGGAAGATTTGGAATAGTTAAATAAAAAAAGGTAACTTAATTAAAAAATAATTCTTTGAAACTAAGTCAAAAAAATTTAGAAGATAATTTAGCAGAAAAAAAACTTTTAATTGAAAATTTAAAAGAATTGTTAATTACAGATGATTCAATAAATAATAAATATACTAAGTTTAAAAAATTGCAGAATTTATGGTTTAAAATTGGAAGTGTTCCAAGGTCTCAAAATTCAATAATATGGAATAATTTTCAACATCATATCAAAAATTTCTATGATTATTTACATTTAAACAGAAAATTCAAAGAAATTGATTTAGAGCATAATTTAAATGAAAAAGAAAAAATAATTCTTAGCGCAAAGAAATTAGTTACTAGTAATGATCAATATAAAGCGTTTAGAGATTTTGAAAGACTTAAAAAAAGATGGAAATTCGAATTAGGTCCAGTAAAAAAAGAAAAAATAGAAAATTTAGAAAAAGAATTAAAAAACGTTGAAGAAAAATTAAATAACAAAAGAAAAGAATTTGAATTAAATAAAGACACCATATTAGTTTCAAATTTTAATACAAAAGAAGAATTAATAAAAGAAATAGAGGGATTATATCAAACAGATTCCAAATCAATAAAAGAATGGCAAGAGAAAATTAAAACTTTTGAAGTAATTAAAAAAAATATAGAAGACACAGGTCCAATTCCTAGAAAATTAAAAAAATCATTTTGGAATAATTATAAGAAAGTAGTTCGGAACTTTTACTCGACTAAAAATATATTTTTTAAAAAAATTAAAAAAGTTTACTCTGAAAATCTTGATAAACAAAATTCATTGATTAATGAAATCATAAAAATTTCTACAAAAGATGATTTAGAAAAAGAAAGACAAAATGTTATTTCAATTCAAAAACAGTGGAAATTAATTAAGCCTGTTCCATATAAAGCAAACGAAAAAAATTGGAAAAATTTCAAAAATAGTTGTGATATGTTTTTTCAAAAAATTTCTCGAAATAAAAATTTAAAAACAAAAGAAAATAAAGAGTCAGAACTAAAACAGAACAAATTAATTGAAGATGTTGAAAAATTTAGCGGAGAAATAGTTGAGTTAGAAAAGATTTTTGAAGAATTTTTTTTAAACAGTAAAATAAGCTCTGAAAAAGAAAAAATATTTTTAAATAAAATTAAAACTTATTTTATTAAACAAGGTCTTAAGAAAGAGGAGTCTCAAAATAAATTAAATGAGATGAAATCTAAATTTATGAGTTACGATCAAAAAAAATCTGAAGTTTATAAAATAAATCTAATATTAGATAAACTAAATAAAGATTTAACTCAACAAGAAAATAATCTATTATTCTTTAATGATAAATCCAAAGAAAATAAATTATTAAAAAAAGTTCATCTAAAAATCAAAAATCAAAAATTAGAAATTGAAAAATTAATATTTGAAAAAAACAAATTACTTAAATAATTACTTGAGACTATTCCAATAGGCTAATAATTCAGAGTTCGAAAGACCATCTATCTCAAGATTTTCATTCTTTATTTTTATTTCCATTTCTTTGAATCTTTTAGAAAATTTTCTATTTGTTTTTTCTAAGGCATTTTCTGAATTTACACCTAAGTATGTACCATAATTAATTACTGAAAATAAAAAATCTCCAAATTCTTCTTCAATTTTTTTTGAATCAGATCCCTCTAATTCTAAACTCAATTCGTCAAATTCCTCCAAGACTTTATTTTTTGAATCAACTATGGAGTTCCATTTAAAACCTGCATTAGATACCTTGTCCTGAATTCTTAAAGTTTTGATCAAGGAAGGTAAAGTTTTTGGGACTCCTGAAAGAATACTATCACGACCTTCTCTTAGTTTTAATTTTTCCCAATTTTTTTTCACTTCTTCTTTAGAAATTTGTTTTTTACTTTTATAAACATGAGGATGTCTATGTATTAACTTTTTAGAAATTGATTCAACAACATCATTAAAATTAAAAATTTGTTTTTCGTCAGCAATTTTTGAATAAAATACAATGTGAAGAAGTAAATCACCTAATTCGTTTTTAATTTCATCATAATCACCATCATTAATAGCATCAACTAATTCATATGTTTCTTCAACTGTTAAAGTTTTTAAAGAATCTATCGTTTGTTCTTTGTCCCAGGGACATTTAACTCTTAATTCATCCATTATCTTTAAAAGTTTATCTATAGAATGTGAATTTTTAGATTTTTTCATTTTTTGTAAAATGACATTAAATAATCAGATTTTATATTACCTTTTGAAATATTATTTAATTTACTTTTTATAAGTTTTTTCTTAAAAGCACTCAACTTATCAGTAAACAAAACACCTTCAATATGATCAAATTCATGCTGAACTACTCTTGCCCTTAATCCATTCAGCTCTAATTCATGTTGATTAAAATTTTCATCAAAATATTTAATCAATATTTCATTTTCTCTAACAACATCTTCCCTAACATCAGGAATACTTAAACATCCTTCATTAAATGTGTTTAACTTATTTGTTGTTGTAATTAACTCTGGGTTAATAAAAACTTTTTTAAAAGTAGAAAGCTTTATTCTTTCGTCTTTATCAAGTTTTTCGTCTTCTGAAAAAGGTGAGGCGTCTACTATAAATATTCTTATTGAAAGACCTATTTGAGGTGCAGCTAAACCTACACCACTAGATGCGTACATTGTATCCCACATATTAGAAATTAATTCGTTTAATTTTATGTAATCATGTGAAATATTTTTACATTTTTTTCGTAAAACAGGATTTCCGTATGCAATAATTGGTAAAATCATATTAAATTTTTTCTAAATAAGACTGTAGTATAATAGTAGCGCTAATTTTATCAACCAAGGATTTATTTCTTCTTTTAACTTTATTAATACCACTTTCTAAAATTACTTTTTTAGCAATAACAGACGTAAAACGCTCATCATATCTATCTAATTTAATCAATGGGAAAGTGTTTTTTAAAATATTAATAAATTTTAATATTTCAACTTCAACATCAGAGGGTTGGTTATTTTTTTGTAAAGGTTTTCCAATTACAATAGTATCAATTTTATTTTTTGATGTTAAATTCTTCAAAAAAGATAAAATATTTTCATTTGATACCGTGTCTAAGCCAGATGCAATTATATTTAAATCGTCTGTGATTGCTACGCCTATTCTTTTGGTTCCAAAATCTAAAGCAACTATTTTTGACATTTTTCAAAGTTAAATCATTAATAATTAAGGTTAAAATTCTTTAAACTATTTATTATTATCAACGTATATTTGAAAAAAAAACTGTGAAAAATATTATTGAATCTGCATGGGAAAACCGATCCCTTTTAAAAGAAGAAAAAACTAAAGATGCAATACGTTCTGTAATTAAAGATTTAGATAATGGAATAATTAGAGTAGCTGAACCTAATAATAGCGGATGGAAGGTAAATGAGTGGATTAAAAAAGCTGTGGTTTTATATTTCCCAATTCAAGAAATGAAAACAATCGAGGCGGGACCGTTAGAATTTCATGATAAAATCCCTCTTAAAAAAAACTATAAAGAGAAAGGAATTAGAGTAGTTCCACACGCCGTAGCAAGACATGGAGCTTTCATTAGTAAAGGAGTTATTTTGATGCCAAGTTATGTGAACATAGGTGCTTATGTTGATAGCGGAACCATGGTTGACACTTGGGCAACAGTTGGCAGTTGTGCTCAAATAGGTAAAAATGTTCATTTAAGCGGAGGTGTTGGAATTGGTGGAGTTTTAGAACCATTACAAGCTGCACCTGTGATTATTGAAGATAATGCCTTTATTGGTTCTAGATGTATTGTCGTTGAGGGGGTTAAGATCGGAAAAGAAGCTGTTTTGGGAGCCAATGTTGTGTTAACTGGGTCAACTAAAATTATTGACGTCACAGGAAACAAACCAATAGAAACAAAGGGAGAAGTTCCTCCAAGCTCTGTAGTAATTCCAGGTTCTTACACTAAAAAGTTTAAAGCTGGAGACTTTCAAGTGCCATGTGCATTGATAATTGGTAAAAGAAAAGAAAGCACTAATAAAAAAACATCTCTTAATGATGCTTTAAGAGATTACAATGTTTCCGCATAATTAAAATGAATTCTGAGATTTCAAAAGCTGTTGAATGTTTAGAAAATGGTGGAATAATTATTTATCCGTCTGATACAATATGGGCTTTAGGATGTGACGCTACTAATTCTAGAGCAATAAAAAGAATTTTTAAAATAAAAAAAAGAAAGTCAACTCTTCCTTTGATTTGTCTTATGAATGACTATCAAATGTTAAATAAATATGTAAATGTTACAGAAGAAATTAAAGCTTTTTTACATATTCAAAAAAAACCTACAACCATAATTTATAAAATGGTTAAAAAATTTAGTTTTTATAATGAATCAGTAGCTATCAGAATTCCTAAAGATAAATTTTGCCAAAATTTATTAAGTGAGTTTAACAAACCTATCACCTCAACATCAGTTAATATTTCAGGAGATAAATTCCCTGAATGTTTTAACGAAATTAAAGATGAAATTTTGAATCAAATTGATTATTCTGTAAATTTAAAAAGGAACATAAAACTTAAAAAACCTTCTCAAATTATTAAAATTGATGGAGACTCGTTTATAACATTAAGGTCTTAGAATGTTTAAAAGAAATTTTAAAAAAAATATTGAAAGTGAAATTTTTCACACAATTTCAAATTGTTGTGATGAAACGAATACAGAATGTTATGCAATTGGAGGGTTTGTTAGGGATTTGATAATTGGGAAAACATCTGCTAAAGACATAGATATTCTTGTAGTGGGAAGTGGAATTGATATAGCTAAGAAAACGGCAAAAAAGTTAAAAATTAAATCTAAAGTAACTGTTTTCAAAAATTTCGGAACAGCCATGTTCAAATACGATGGGTATGATGTCGAATTTGTAGGAACAAGACAAGAAAGCTATAATGAATCAAGTAGAAATCCAGTAATTAAACCTGGTACATTAGATGATGACTTAAATAGAAGAGATTTCACGATTAATACTTTGGGAATAAGTTTAAACAAAAATAATTGGGGGAATCTATTAGATAAATTTAATGGAATTAATGATTTAGAAAATAAAATAATAAAAACTCCTTTAGAGCCAAGACAAACATTCTCTGACGATCCCTTAAGAATGTTAAGAGCTGCACGATTTTCTAGTCAACTAAATTTTCAAATTGATATTAATTCTTTTAATGGTTTAATTTCGGAAAGAGAAAGGATAAAAATTATTTCTCCCGAAAGGATTTCTGAAGAAATTAATAAGATTATCATGACTTCAAAACCATCTGTTGGTTTTAAAATATTAGAATCAACAGGTTTATTAAAAATAATCATGCCTGAGCTTACAAATCTCAAAGGAATTGAAGAAATTGAAGGGCAAAAACATAAAGATAATTTCTATCACACGTTGGAGGTTTTAGATAATATTTGTTTAAAAACAGAAAATCTTTGGCTAAGATGGGCTGCACTACTTCACGATATTGGAAAAGCACCTACTAAACTATTTATAAAAAAAAACGGTTGGACTTTTCATGGTCATGAACTTAAAGGATCTAAAATGGTTTATAAACTATTTAAAAGATTACATCTTCCTTTAAATAATAAATTAAAATATGTACAAAAAATTATTTATTTAAGCTCTAGACCAATAGTTCTTTCTAATAACAATATTACTGATTCTGCTGTTAGAAGATTAATTTATGATTGTAACGAAGATATAGATGATTTATTAACACTTTGTGAAGCAGATATAACAACTAAAAATCCATTAAGATTCAAAAAATATTTAAACAATTTTAAATTAGTTAGAGAAAAAATAAAAATAGTTGAAGAAAGAGATTCAATTAGAAATTTTCAACCACCAGTTAGTGGAGAAGAAATTATGAATTATTTCAACATAAAACCTTCAAAAGAAATTGGTATTATAAAAGAACACATTAAGAACTCAATTTTGGATGGTAAAATAGAAAATAATAAAAAATCGGCAAAGTTATTGATGATTGAAAAAGGTAAAGCTCTGGGACTTAATAACATTACAATTGAATAATTTTATAAAAATATCTAAAATCAGTCTAGTTTTAGTTTACTTAGTAATTTTAGCTGGATCTTTAGTTAGAATGACTGGAAGTGGAATGGGATGTCCAGATTGGCCAAAATGTTTTGGGTATTACATTCCTCCGTCTGAAGAAAGTGAATTAATTTTCAAAGCTAATCATGATTATAAGTCAAATCAAATGATAATATTGGATAGTGAAAAACTCTATACTGCAAAATCAGATTTCAGGTCAACTAATAAAATAAATCTCAATAATTGGGTTTTATATGAAAAACACAACTATGTGACCTATAATCCTATTCATACTTGGATTGAATTTATTAATAGATTAATTGGAGCTGTTGCAGGAATATTTACCATTTTAATGTTATTAATGTCCTTAAAATATTGGAGAGAAAATAAAAATATTACGTTAATTTCATTATTAGTAGTTTTAGGAATGGGTTTTCAAGCTTGGCTTGGAAAATTAGTAGTTGACTCAAATTTAGCTCCATATAAAATAACTGTTCACATGCTAATGGCACTTGTAATTGTAGGTTTAATTATTTATTTAATATATACATTAAAAGAAAGAGAAAACTTAGGATATGATAAGAAAATAAAATATTTAATAATATTTTCAATTACATTAACTTTAATTCAAGTAATTACAGGAACACAGGTAAGAGAATTTATTGATATTCAATATGAACTCTCAAAAAACAAGGATCTTTGGCTCGAGTCTCCTGACTTTTATTTTTATTTTCATAGAACATTTTCATTATTAGTATTTTTCATAAATGCTTATCTATTTTATTACGCATTTAAAAAATCCTATAATTTAAAAACTATTTCATTAATAAGTTTAGTAATATTTTTAGAAATATTACTGGGAATCATAATGTATTATGGGGATTTTCCAATTTTTAGTCAGCCATTACACTTATTTCTAGCAACAATTTTATTTGGATATCAATTTTACTGGAGTTTATTTTTTATAAAAAACACAAATGATTTACAGATTAAGAATAATTCTTGATACCGAGAAAGATGTTATTAGAGATATAGAAATTAAATCTATAAATACTTTTGAGGATTTACATTTTGCAATTGTTAATGCATTCGGTTTTGAAGGAAATGAAATGGCTTCTTTTTATTTGAGTAACTCAAAGTGGAATCAAGGAGAAGAATTAACATTTGAAAGTTTTGGTGATGAAAAAGTAATGAAAGAACATGTTTTAGACACACTAATTAATAATGATCAAAAAAACTTTATTTATGTGTATGATTTCTTAAAGTTATGGACTTGTTTTATAGAGGTTGTTGAAACAAATAACGAAAATAGTTATAGTCATTATCCACAAACCATTTTTTCAATTGGAGAGACACCAATAAAAGCTCCTGAAAAATTATTTGTCGAAGATAATAATGATAAATATTCAGAAGATAATATTGAAGAAGAGGATCCTTACCAGTTTTACTAATTAACACTTAGCATTTCATGATTTTCATAATTTCTCAAAACGTAATTGAAAGAAGCTCTAATAATTTCACCCATACTTTTTGAATTAATAAAGTTTTTATCCTTAGTGAGCTTAAAAACTTGTTTTGATAATAATAAGATGTTTTCTTCAGATGAAATTTTATCTTGACTCATACATTCAATTATTTTTTTTGTTCTACTTTCAGAACTTAAAATACGTTTGGCAATAATAGATCTTTCCTCAGTTTTATATTGATTTACAGAATTTGAATCTAGTCTTTCTTTAATAAGATTCATAATAAACTTATTTTCTTTAAAAAATTGAGGCCTATATACTTTTAAATTACCTTCATAACATTGTTGATCAAAATCGATTGCTCGAATTTTATAAATAACTTGATCAAAATCGTGTGTTGGTATTATAACATAATTATATGAACGCATATCACCTAATAATCTAATCATACATCTTTCATTAAATTTTACAAATTCTTTTGCAATTTGTGACTTTTCAGAATTAGTACATTTATTAAGATGTTCTTCAAAAAATTCATCTCCCGGAATTCCTGCAACATGTTCTTCAATTAAAGTGTTATTATTAATAAGAAAGTTTAAATTGTAAGGAGATAGTAAGTTCTCGAGTTCTAAACCATAAACTCGCGATGCATCAGCTTTTTTCACATAGAAGTATGTAAAATTATCATTTAAAGTATTTCTAATTTTAATTCTAAAAGGTTTAGAATTTCCAAAAGTACAATAATCAATCGCATCAATATTTAAAAAATTAATATTAGATTCATTACCATCAGAATGCAATAAATTATAAACTTTTTTTAAAGATAAATCAATTTCTTTTCTCTCAAATTCTGAATAAAAGACTCTAACCCAAAGAGTGTCTTTATCATTTTTATTATAAACTGAGACTGAACCTGAAAACCTTTTTAAATCTTCATAAAAAACAGGTATTCTTAAATTTCTATTATATTCAGATAAATATTCATTTAATCTAGCGTTAATAGGAAAAAAAGGTTTTTTCTTTGACATTAATTTTTCAGTCATAATTTAAAAAATTGTACTTAATAATATAAAAGTAAGAATTATCTATTAGAGACTTATTATTGTAAATTTGAAAAATTATAAAAAAAATTGTTTAAACTAGAGTCAGAATATAATCCCACTGGAGATCAACCACAAGCTATTGATCAGCTTGTTGATGGTTTAAAAGAAAATACTAAGTTCCAAACTCTTAAAGGAGTTACAGGATCAGGAAAAACCTTTACAGTTGCAAATGTTATCAATAAAATAAATAAGCCAACTCTAGTTCTTGCACATAATAAAACTTTAGCTGCTCAGCTTTATTCTGAATTTAAAGAATATTTTCCGACTAATTCTGTTGAATACTTCGTTTCTTACTATGACTATTATCAGCCAGAGGCGTATTTGCCCGTAAGCGGAACTTACATTGAGAAAGATTTATCTATAAATGAAAATATTGAAAAACTTAGATTAAGCACAACTTCTTCATTACTTTCTGGAAGAAGAGATGTTATAGTTGTAGCGTCAGTATCTTGTTTGTATGGAATTGGAAATCCGGTAGAGTTTAAAAAAAATATAATTGATATTGAAAAAAATCAAAAAATATCACGAACAAAATTTCTACATAACTTAGTTCAAAGTCTATACTCAAGAACGACAACAGAACTAATAAGCGGATCGTTCAAGGTATCCGGAGATGTTGTTGATATTTTTCCAAGTTATGCAGATCATAGCTTCAAGATTCATTTTTTTGGAGATGAGATTGAATTGATTGAAATTTTTGATCCACTAACAAAAAAAACTATAGAATCACTAGATAAGCTAAATATTTATCCTGCCAATATGTTTGCAACCTCTCCTGATGTTTTGCAAAATGCTATGAACGAAATAAGATTTGATTTGAAAAATCAAATTGAATATTTTAAAGAAATCGGTAAATTTCTTGAAGCAAAAAGGTTAGAGGAAAGAACAAACTTTGATCTAGAAATGATACAAGAACTTGGATATTGTTCTGGAATAGAAAATTATTCTAGATATATTGATAAAAGATCTCCTGGAACAAGACCTTTTTGTTTACTTGACTATTTTCCAGAAGATTACCTTATGATAGTTGATGAAAGTCACGTAACATTGTCCCAAGTTCGTGCAATGTATGGAGGTGATAGAAGTAGAAAAGAAAATTTAGTCGAATATGGATTTAGACTTCCAGCGGCAATGGATAATAGACCTTTGAAATATGAAGAATTTGAATTTGTGCAAAATCAGGTTATATATGTAAGTGCAACTCCATCTGATTATGAACTCGAAAAAACAGAAGGAATATATACTGAACAAATAATTAGACCTACTGGGCTATTAGATCCCATAATTGAAGTTAGAGAAAGTAAAAATCAGATAGACGATTTAATAAATGAAATACAAATTCGTGTTGAAAAAGACGAAAGAATTCTCGTTACAACGTTAACTAAAAGAATGGCAGAAGAATTGACTAAATATTTAAACAATATTGATGTTAGATCTAGATATATTCATAGTGATATTGACACTTTAGAAAGAGTAGAAATCATGCAAGGTTTAAGAAAAGGTTTGTTTGATGTATTAGTGGGAGTGAACCTACTTAGAGAAGGACTAGATCTTCCTGAAGTGTCTCTAGTTGCAATTATAGATGCAGATAAAGAAGGTTTTCTTAGAAGTCACAGATCTTTAACTCAAACAATTGGTAGGGCAGCTAGAAATATAAATGGTAAAGCGATTTTTTATGCTGATAAATTAACAAATAGTATGAAAAAAACTATTGATGAAACAAATTATAGAAGAAACAAACAGAAAGAATTTAATATTATAAATAATATAAAACCAACTCCTCTAAAAACTAAAATCAAAGATGTATTTGCCAATGATTCTCAACAAATTGATTTAGATAAAATTAAAAGCAGTAATCAATTAATTAGAGATAAAACAAAAATGTCTACAGCAGAAAAAACAAAAGAAATAAATTCTTTAAGAAAAGAAATGGAAACTGCTGCTAAAGCTTTAAATTTTATTGAAGCTGCTAGAATTAGAGATTTGATAAAAGAATTAAAGAAATAATAATGTAGAGGGAGAGAAAAAATCTCCCTCTACACTAAAGTTATTTTTTAACTGAAATAATTTTTTTTGCTTGATTATGATATTCTTTTCTCTTTGGAAGATTTACTTTCAAAATACCATTTCTATAAAATGATTCTATTTTATTTAAATCGATTGAAATAGGAAGTTCATAAGATTTATTAAAAGAAGAAAAATTAAATTGCTGCAACATATAATTATCGCGTGAAACTGAATCAGATTTTTTCAAACTTAATTTTAAAATTCGATTATCAAGCTCGACTTCAAAATCAAGATTATCTTTTCCAGGAATTGAAAATTCTAAAATAAATTCTTTATCATTTTCAATAATATTTGTAGCTGGGTTAACAGTGTTTTTAGTAGGTAAGATGTCCCAAGTATTTCTAAAGAAATCGTCAAAGAAAAAGGGTGAAAAATTGGAATGTTTTTTTATTAAATTCATAACTTATTATTTTTAAATTAAACAAATATTTATGTTCTATTAAAGAACAAAATAAATGCCATTTAAAAATACAAGACATTATGTCATTTAAAACGAGAAAAATAATGACATTATGTCGCTTTAATTCAATACTTCTTGAATTTTGTCAGCTGCCTCTTGAAATTCAGTAGCACTATAAACTTTGAAGTCACAACTATCTATAATCTCTTTTGCTATTTTAGCATTAGTACCCTGCAATCTTACAATTATTGGCACATTTATATCTTCTAAATTATTATAAGCATCGACAATACCCTGAGCTACCCTGTCACACCTTACAATTCCACCAAAAATATTAACAAGTATAGCTTTAACATTAGGGTCTTTTAAAATCAATCTAAAGGCTGCTTCAACACGTTTTGCATCTGCAGTACCTCCAACATCAAGAAAATTAGCAGGGTCACCGCCTGACTGCTTAATTAAATCCATTGTGGCCATGGCTAATCCAGCACCATTCACCATACAACCAACATTACCATCTAAATCAACATAATTTAAACCCAATTCTCTAGCCTCTACTTCGACTGGATTCTCTTCTTTCAAATCTCTCCATCCGTCATAATCTTTATGTCTAAATAAAGCATTATCATCCAATGTAACTTTAGCATCAACTGCCATAATTTTATTATCTGATGTTTTTAAAACAGGATTAATCTCAAACAAGGACGAGTCAGAAGAAACGTAAGATTTGTATAAAAGAGAAATGAATTTAACCATTTCTTTAAACGATTTTCCTGACAAACCTAAATTAAAAGCAATTTTCCTTGCTTGAAAAGGAAGTATACCTAATAAAGGATCTATATCTTCATAAAAAATTAATTCAGGTGTTTTTTCAGCAACAGATTCGATATCCATACCTCCCTCAGTTGAATACATAATCATGTTTTTACCTGTTTTTCTATTTAACAAGATTGAAACATAAAACTCCTCTGTTTCGGATTCTCCAGGATAATAGACATCTTCTGCAATTAAAACTTTTCTAACTAATTTACCTTCTTTTGAAGTTTGTGGGGTAATTAAATTCATACCCAAAATACTAGAAACAACATCTTTTAACTCAGATTTACTCTTAGCGAGTTTTACTCCTCCCCCTTTACCTCTACCTCCAGCATGAATCTGTGCCTTGACTACAAACCAATCAGTACCAGTTTCTTCAGTAAGTTTACTAGAAACATTTTCAATTTCATTTAAATTATCCAGAACAAGACCTCTTTGAATATTCACTCCATGTTGAGCTAAAATTTCCTTTCCCTGATATTCATGTAAATTCATAATAAGTATTTATTTTAAACAAATATAATAGAATATGATCAAGAATTACAGATGTAAATAAGTAAATAATGTTACAAATGAAACAAATTGTTTTATTTTTATAATATAAATAATTTTATTATCAAACTATGTAAACTTAATATAGATTTGCCAAATGAAAAATTCAACTTTATTAGAAATATCAAAAAAATTTGGGACCCCAACATATGTATATGATGCGTCTAAAATCAAGTGTCAGTACGAGAGACTTACTAACTCATTTAAAGAAGTAAAAAATCTTAGAATAAACTATGCTGTAAAAGCATTATCCAATATTTCAATTTTAAAATATATAAATCAATTGGGGGCAGGAATTGATACAGTTTCAATTCAAGAAGTTATGATTGGCCTAAAAGCAGGGTTTAGTCCTGAAAAAATAATTTATACACCTAATGGTGTTTCAGTAGAAGAAATTCAAAAAGTTTCAGAAATGGGTGTAAATATCAATATAGACAACCTAAGTGTTTTAGAACAATTTGGAGGACTAAATCCAGACATCCCTATTTGTATTAGAATCAACCCACACGTTATGGCTGGAGGAAATAATAAAATTTCAGTTGGCCATATTGATTCAAAGTTTGGAATAAGCATACACCAAATCCCACTACTTTTAAGAATAATAAAAAACACAAATATTAAAGTTAATGGAATTCACATGCACACTGGAAGTGATATTTTAGACATAGAAGTATTTATTCATGCAGCAGAGATTTTATTTGAAACAGCTTCTAAATTTAAAGACTTGGAGTTTATTGATTTTGGTAGTGGCTTCAAAGTACCTTACTCTTTTGGTGACAACCAGACTAACATTGAAGAATTAGGAAAAAAACTATCAAAAAGATTCAATGATTTCTGTAAAGAATACGGAAAAGAATTAACATTAGCGTTTGAACCTGGTAAGTTTTTAGTTAGTGAAGCTGGCAATTTTTTGTGCTCTGTAAATTCTATAAAACAAACTACATCAACTGTTTTTGCTCAAGTAGATTCTGGCTTTAATCACTTTGTGAGACCGATGATGTATGGATCAAACCATGATATAAAAAATATTTCGAATCCAAATGATAATGAAAGATTTTATTCAGTTGTTGGATATATATGTGAAACGGATACTTTTGCAAACAATAAAAGAATTTCAAGGATAAACGAAGGAGATGTTTTATGCTTTAAAAATGCAGGAGCTTATTGCTTCACAATGGCTAGTAATTATAATTCGAGATACAAGCCCTCTGAAATTCTTTTTTTAAAAAATAAAGCAATTGAAATAAGGAAAAGAGAAAATATTGAAGATATTTTAAGAAATCAAGTAGAGATAACTCTATAGTGTCAATCTATAACACCTGAACCTATGAGCTCTTCGTTTTTATACCATACAGCAAACTGACCTTTGCTAATAGCAGACTGCATGTTTTCAAAAACCATAAAAACTCCATCCTTATCTAAAACTAGTTTCGATTTCTGAAGAGGCTGTCGGTATCTTATTCTAGATTCAAATTTATTGTCTGAATTTTGGTAATCAATGTCGGATCTTAGCTTATGAAAATTTTTATTTTTAATAAATAAAACTTTTTTAAATAAACCTGGATGATTTTTACCCTCTCCTACAAAAACAATATTATTTATAACATCAGTTTTAATAACAAACAAAGGTTCTTTACTTCCGCCAATAGCCAGCCCTTTTCTTTGACCAACTGTAAAAAAATGTGCGCCATCATGCTCCCCAACAACAACACCATCATTTACAGAATAATCAATTGACTTAGCAAGTTTATGCAAATTTTCAATTGAATGATTATCATAATCAAGTGTCTTAAAACAATTACTATTATTACTAGAAACCTTAACAACTAAACCTTTTTTTATTTTTAGTTTTTGTTGTAAAAATTCAGGAAGTTTAACTTTTCCAACAAAACATAAGCCTTGGGAATCCTTTTTCTCAGCAGTCACTAGTCTTTGTTTTTTAGCAATTAATCTGACTTCTTTTTTATTTAAATCTCCAACAGGAAACATGACTTTAGAAAGTTGTTTTTGAGACAATTGACATAAAAAATATGATTGATCTTTATTAAGATCTTTTCCTGCCAAAAGACTAAAATGAGTATTTTTTTTAACTACTCTACAATAATGACCAGTTGCTACATAATCGGCCCCTAGATTATTAGCTATTTTTAAAAAAACATCGAATTTTATTTCCCTGTTACATAACACATCAGGATTAGGAGTGTTTCCAATCTTATATTCATTAAACATGTAATCAATAATTCTTTCTTGATATTCTTTGCTTAAATCGATTGTTTGAAAAGGTATTGATAATTTTTCTGCAACAATCATTGCATCATAACTATCTTCAACCCATGGGCATTCATTTGAAACAGTAACAGTTTCATCGTGCCAATTTTTCATAAAAATCCCAACAACATCATAACCCTGCTTAACAAGTAAATGTGCAGCCACACTTGAATCCACTCCTCCTGAAAGAGCAACAACCACTCTGGTATTTTTATTAGACATTGAAAAAATTACTATTTCTTGCCCTGAAGCTTTCTTTGTTTATCGGCTTCTTCCATCATTTCTTGCATTTTTCTTTGAAACCTGTTTTGCTTTGTAGGTTTTTTCTTGTTCTCCTGAACTTGTAATCTTATTTTTTCCTCATCAATAATAAAATATTTAATCGAAATCATAATTAAGATTGTTAATATGTTTGAAATAAAATAATACAAACTAAATGCACTAGCATAATTATTGAAGAAAAATAACATCATAACAGGCATTAAATACATTATGAATTTCATATTAGGCATTCCTGGTTGAGGTGTTTGCATTTGAGCACCTGAGGACATTTTTGTGTAGAAAAATATAGCGATTGAAGCTAATATAGGTAGAAGACTTATATGATCTCCATAAAAAGGAATACTAAAAGGAAGTTCAGCAATTGTATCATAAGAAGAAAGGTCTTCAGCCCATAAAAAAGATTTTCCTCTTAACTGGAATGCAATTGGAAAAAAACAGAATAAGGCATAAAATACAGGTAACTGAAGTAACGCAGGAACACATCCTAGTAAAGGGTTAGCACCCGCTTTATTGTACAGCTTCATAGTTTCCTGTTGTCTCTTTACTGCATCGTTTTTAAACTTTTCATTTAACTCTGTTATTTCAGGCTTTATAACTTTCATTCTAGCCTGAGAAACATATGTCTTATAAGTAACTGGTGACATTACCAAACGAGTGGCAATAGTCATTAAAATCACTGCAAGTCCAGCAGAAAAATATTTACTTAAAAAACCAAAAAAAGGAAAATAAATAAATCTGTTAATCATGCCAAAAATTCCCCATCCAAAATAAATGGAGTCGTATATTTTATTTTCATATTGTTTTAAAATATCATAATCATTTGGTCCAAAATACCATTTCATTTGACTATTAATTTCCGAGCCAGAAAAATTTAAAGGAATTATTGAAGAATAATTTTTAGTAAATTTTGCCTCTTTACTTTCATCCTCAAATAATTTTTTTGATTCAAACTGAACATTATTAAGCGGCGAATCTAGAACTAAAATAGAATTAAAAAAATGTTGACCATATGAAATCCATGACACTGAGTCTTCGCTGTCATCAGAATCTGTATAAGAACTCAAATAATCTGTATTATCTCCGTCATACTGATACATTAGCTGACTATATCTGTTTTCATAATCAATACTTTTCGCTTGCCTGAAAGCATCTAAATTCCAATTTAAATTTACATTTGAATTAGAATTTATAAGAGACGAAAGACCAGATGACTTAACATTAAAGTCAATCATATATCCTGACTCAGGTATTTTATACTCAAACAAAATTGATTGACCGTTTGATACTATTAAAGACATTTTAAGTACATTCATTTTACCTTGACTTTCCAATTCATAAGTAAAATTATAATCCGAAGTATTTATTGTATTTCCATTTTTAAGATCAAAACTTAAACTAACATTTTGATTGTTATTTTTAATCAAAAACAAGTCGTCTCCTTTGTAATCAATATATTCTTTTAACTGAAGTTCAGTTAAAGAACCTCCTTTTGTATTAAATTTAAAAACAACATCCTTATTTTCAATAACTAACTCTTCATTTTCTAAATTAGAATCTATAAAAGTGCTATTTAAACTAGAGCTTACAACATCATTTATATCTTTTATTGAATTGTCATTAATTTCCGTGCTTTGATTTTGTGAAATTATTTCTTTTTCATCAAGTGCATTTTGTTCAAGATTTGGGATAGTTACGTTAAACCAATAAAAAACAGCAGCAATAAGGAACAAAAATCCTATAATTTGATATATGTCTAATTTATTTTCTTCCATTTTAATTTTTAGAATTATTGTAGGTTAAACATGCTTGAACAAATGACACAAATAATGGGTGCGGTGTCTCAACAGTACTTTTATATTCAGGATGAAACTGAACCCCAATAAACCAATCATTAGCAGGAAGCTCAATAATCTCAACCAGTCCAGTTTTTGAGTTAATTCCACTTGTCTTTAAACCAGAGTCTTGTAAAGCTTTTAAATAATCATTATTGAGTTCCCAACGATGCCTATGTCTTTCTGTAATTGTTTTAGAATCATATATTTTAAAAATTTTTGACTCTTCATCTAAATCACATTCCCAAGACCCTAATCTCATCGTTCCCCCCTTATTAATAATGTTTTTTTGATCTTGCATGAGACTTATCACAGGATGTAAAGTTTTTTCATCCATTTCAGTAGAATTAGAATCCTCAAGGTTTAAAATATTTCTAGAGTATTCAATAACTGCCATTTGCATTCCTAAGCATATTCCAAAAAATGGAATGTTATTTTCTCTTACATATTTAATAGACTTGATCTTTCCTTCAATTCCTCTAGATCCAAATCCAGGCGCAACAATGACACCATCAAGCTTTGAAATTTGATTTTTAATTTGATCGTCATCAATAAACTCAGAATGTATAGAATGAATAACAACTTTTGTTTCGTTTACTGAACCAGCATGAACTAATGCCTCTAAAATGGATTTATAAGAATCCTGTAATTCCACATATTTACCAATTAAACCAACATTTACTGTGTTTTTTGGAAATTTCAATCTGTTTACAAACTCTGTCCAACTAGACATGCTAGTAGCACTAAAATTAGAAATATCAAGTTTTCTCAAAACAACAGTGTCTAACCTTTCTTTTTCCATCATTAAAGGAACATCATATATAGTTGAAGCATCTTTAGATTGAATCACTGAGTCGACATCAACATTACAAAAAAGCGCTAATTTGTTTTTAATTTCATCAGAAATATCATGTTCAGTTCTACAAACTAATATATCAGCATTAATTCCACTTTCCATTAATGTTTTTACAGAATGTTGTGTAGGTTTTGTTTTAAGTTCTTTAGCAGCAGATAAATATGGAATTAATGTTAAATGAATAACAAGACTATTTGAACTGCCTAATTCCCATCTTAATTGTCTAACGGACTCAATGTATGGTAAAGACTCGATATCACCTACTGTTCCGCCAATTTCAGTTATTATAATATCATACTCGTTAGAAGTTCCGAGCAACTTTATTCTTCTTTTTATTTCGTTTGTAATGTGTGGGATAACTTGAACAGTTTTTCCTAAAAAATCACCTCTTCTTTCTTTTTCAATAACTGTTTGATATATCTTTCCAGTCGTCACGTTATTGGCTTGAGATGTTTCAACGTTTAAAAATCTCTCGTAATGACCTAAATCTAAATCTGTCTCCGCGCCATCAGATGTTACATAACATTCTCCATGTTCATAAGGATTTAAGGTTCCAGGATCAACATTTATGTAAGGATCTAGTTTTTGAATAGTAACGCTCAAACCGCGTGACTGTAATAACTTAGCCAAAGATGCAGAAATAATTCCCTTTCCTAACGAAGAAGTAACACCACCTGTAACAAATATATATTTGGTTTTAGACATTAATATTTTTAAGCGATCAAAAATACAAAAAGAAAGTGACTCTATTTAATAAATAAAACTCAATAAGTTTATTTATTAATGGGAATTTCTAGAACTTCTAAATCATCATGTTTAACTAGAAGAATCGATTCGTTAATATAACCTTGTCCTTTATTTGTATAATTAAATCTGTTCTGATAGTATTTGGTTTCTCCCAAATCTGTTGATTTAGTCAACTTCCTCTTGTGTGCAATGCGCAATATTAAATCTAAAGTAATTTCATAACCTCTAAGAGTGATTTTATTTGGAAGTTTTCCGTAATTTTCAATAAATGATTCATTTAATTCATCTAATTCGTCTCCATAACCGGGAAAAAAATAAGATGGATACGTGAAATTTAAATTTCCTAATTTTTGATACGAAATATTTTCATTTTCATAAGTTTCAGATCTGTAGGTTGAAAGAAGTTTAATATTTCTTTCTTTAGAAATTTGAGAATTTAATAAGGAAGTAACACTTGTTATTACATTCAAATTTTGAGATTCTAAAAAAACTAAATTACTTTTTTGCTCAACCAAAAGAGAATCAGTGATTTCAGGATCAACTAGACCCTTAGTTAAATCAGTATCAATAAGTTCAGCGTAAGGAAAACGCTTCAAAAGCTCCTCCTTAACTTGCTCAGTAGATGTGTTATAAATTATCATAACACAAGGATCTGGATCTTTAATAATTAAACTATCAATATGAGCATACATTAACTCTCTTTGGGAATTAATACTGGGTATAGACTGAAATACGTTCTTATTTATTTCAATTTTTTTTGAGGTTAAAGGAGAAACAATTGGTGTTTTTAAGTCTTTAAGATTTGATGAAAGCCTGTTAATATTTCTAGGGATAAGAGGACCTAAAATAAAATCATAACTGTTAATGCTTTTATTTTTAGATATATTATCTATTTCTGTTAGGCTATTTTTATTATCATAAGTGTCAATATGTGTTTTAATTCCTAATTTTTTTACAGTTTCAAGAGCAGTAAGAACTCCACTATAAAAATCCAGAGATAAAGTTGAAAGATTTAACTTTTCTAAATATTTTTTTGTGTTTTCAATAGAATCGATTTCAATTTTATTTAAATTAAAAGGAGCTATAAAACCAAACTTAATTGACTTTTTTTTAGGAACACTGTCAAATAAATTTTGGTTTACTCTTCTTGGTACTGAAACTTTCTCCACAATTTCTTTAATAGATTTCTCTAAAACAACGGTAGTTATAAATGGTATTTTTAATACCATTTTTTTTGATATTTTGTCACCCTTTATATAGGGGTTATATTTTTTAATAAGATCTATTGGAACATTGTATAAGCTGGAAATAGTATATAAAGTTTGTTTTCTCTTAACCTTGTGCTCTACAAATTCAATAACTGAATTAGATTCCAAACTTTGATTTTCATCTTGAGAAAAGCCAAGTGCAGAAACCAAGAAAAAAAGAAAAAAAATTCTAGAAACTCTCATTATTCCCATTCAATTGTTGCAGGTGGTTTTGAACTTATATCATAAACCACACGATTTACACCTTTTACGTTATTAATAATTTTATTTGAAACTTCTTGTAAAAATTCATAAGGAAGATTCACCCAATCAGCAGTCATACCATCAGTTGATTCAACAGCTCTTAATGCAACACATTGCTCGTAAGTCCTTTCGTCTCCCATTACACCCACACTTTTAACAGGCAATAATATCGCACCTGCTTGCCACACCTTATCATACAAGTCATGATCTAATAATCCTGAAATAAATATATGATCAACTTCTTGAAGAATTCTTACTTTTTCATTAGAAATATCTCCTAATATTCTAATTGCTAATCCAGGTCCTGGAAAAGGATGTCTTTTTAAAAGTTTATTTTCAATCCCTAAACTTTTTCCTACCCTACGTACCTCATCTTTAAAAAGCATTTTTAAAGGCTCAACAACAGAAAGTTTCATGAAATCTGGAAGCCCTCCAACATTATGATGCGATTTAATGGTAGCAGAAGGCCCCTTTACTGAAATTGATTCAATAACATCAGGGTAAATAGTCCCTTGAGCTAACCATTTAGCTCCATTAATTAGCTTTGACTCTTGGTCAAATATATCTACAAAAGCCTTTCCAATAATTTTTCTTTTTTGTTCAGGATCACTAACTCCAGTCAACTTATCAATAAAATACTTTGAGGCATCAACTCCTTTAACATTTAAGCCCATTCCCTTGTATTGATCTAACACATCATTAAACTCGTTTTTTCTAAGTAGTCCATTATTTACAAAAATGCAATGAAGATTTTCTTTAATAGCATTGTGAATTAAAACTGCTGCTACAGTTGAGTCAACTCCTCCAGAAAGGCCAAGAATCACTTTGTCCTGTCCAACTTTTTCTTTTATTTCTTTAATTGTTTTTTCTGAAAAAACATCTGGAGTCCAATCAGGTTTTACTTTAGCGATTTTTATTAGAAAATTTTCTAAAATCTGCTTGCCATCTTTAGAATGGTAAACTTCAGGGTGAAATTGAATAGCATAAAGATCCTCTGCTTCAATTGAATAAGCAGCATTTTTAACATCTTGAGTGCTTGCAATACATTTAGAATTTGATGGAAGATTCTCAATTGTATCGCTATGACTCATCCATACTTGAGACCCTAACTCAATTTTATCAAATAATTTACTGAACGAATCTATGTTATTTAATTTAGCTCTTCCATATTCTCTTTTATTTGAAGGGATAACTTTACCTCCAAAAAAATGTGCTATATATTGAGCACCATAGCAAACTCCTAAAAGCGGTTTCTTACCCTTAATGTTTGAAAGATCAATATGTAAAGCATCCTCGGATCTCACTGAAAATGGAGATCCTGAAAGTATAATAGCTTTAAAGGAATCTAAATCAATATCTAATTTATTATATGGGTGAATTTCACAGTAAACAAATAACTCTCTTACCCTTCGAGCGATTAATTGAGTATATTGTGATCCAAAATCAATTATAAGTACTTTATCTTCCATATTCAAAATTACTACTAAATCATAAAAAAATTCAATGGAAATTAATTAAAATTCTAGAATTAAAAAGTCTTTATTAAATGGATCTAAATTTTTAATTAAAATCTCTATGAAATCAAATCCATTTTCTTTATATAAGGCAGAAAAATTAACTTGTCTTTCTTGAAAAGAATCATTTGGAAATAATTCGTTTTTTAAAACAAATAACCTTGATAAACTATCTTCATGTATCTTCTTTTCAGCTCTAATTAATCGTTTTTCGAGATTATCAATACCATTAATTTGTTTTTTTTCCTGTGCCCTGACAGCTCCTAAAAAAGATTTATCAGTGAGTTTTGCTAATTTATGAAATTGTAAAAAATTTTCTTTAATTGCATTTTTTTGATTGGACAAATCAATTTTTATTTTCGAATTTTTAATCAAATAAAGTTGTTTTAATTTATTTGACTTATTGAATAAATTAGAAATAGAAATTTTAAATTTTTCACATTTATCTTTTTGTTTTTTTGAAATAAACAAAACAGATGATCTAACAGAAAGTATAGGGAAGGTGATTTTTTTAAAATTAAAATACTCTTTAAGCTGAAGCCAATAAGCTATTTCACTTCCACCACCAACATATGCTAAATTTGGTAAAATAAATTCTTGATAAACAGGTCTTAATAATGCATTTGGGGAAAATCTTTCAGGATAATTATTAACCTCATTAATTATTTCACTTTTGGTAAAAGAAATATCTGTATCTAAAATATTAAATACTTCATCAACCTTTTCTATTCTGGCTCTTAAATTATCTCTTATATAAAATAAATTAATTTCTCTTGAGTTAACTTGAGGAGTATAAGAATTATCAAAAATTTTATTTAAATCATTATTAGTGCTAATAACATTTTTATTTAAATTGTTATTTAACAATTCGTCTAAAATGATATCAGAAAAAAGACTTTTTAAATGCTTGTTGTCTGGCTCAATAACTAACAATCCATATTTCCCAAACAAACTATGAACAAGGTTAAACGTAGCAAGAGATAAATTTTTATGTTTCAAATAGGATGATTCAAAAAGAGATAACAGTTCCTTGGCTTCAGAAAAATTAAAATACTTTTTCATTTCATAGTAAACATTATCTAATCCATCTGTATTCAGCCTACCAACAGGACCTTTAGGATTTAAATTCCAGCGAAATTTTTTGTTTTTATAATTGAAAAAATTAATTTCTTCAAAATCATGATCTTCTGAAGCCATCCAAAATACAGGGACAAAATTATTTTGTGGATGTTTTTTTTTTAATTTCCTACAAATATTTATTGTGTCAATAATTTTATAAAAAAAATACAAAGGACCAGTAAATAAATTTAACTGATGACCGGTTGTAACAGTAAAAGTGTTTTTTAATTTTAAATTCTCTGTTAACTTAATTTGATTAGAATTATTTGATACAGATTCATACTGTTTTTTAAGCTGATTACTTAAAACTATTCTAAAATCATCGTTATAATTATTTTTCTTTTCATCTAACTGATTTTTATAATTTTCTAAAACATTAGATCGGTTATAAAAAGGATTTAATTTTTTTTTATCATTGATATAATCAAGAGTGATATTAGGCAGGTGATTTGATATGTTAGAATCTATGTAAGACAAATCTTTTTTAATAAATATACATTATATGATTAAGATTCTGGTGATCCGTATAAATCAAATTCTGTAGAACTATTAATTTTTAAATTAGTAAAATCACCAATTTTTAAATAATATTTACTTGCATCTACTAAAACTTCATTATCAACATCGGGTGAATCATGCTCTGTTCTTCCCACAAAGAAAGCCCCTTCTTTTCTATCTATTACACATTTATATATCTTTCCTATTTTAGTTTGATTTGTTTCAAAAGATATTTGAGACTGAATATCCATAATTTCATTCATTCTTTTGATCTTAATATCTTCAGGAACATCATCAACTAAATTATAGGCATGAGTGTTTTCTTCGTGACTGTATGTAAAACAACCTAATCTGTCAAACCTAGTTTCAGAAACCCATTGTTTTAGTTCATTAAACTCTTGCTCCGTTTCACCAGGGTATCCAACTATTAATGTTGTTCTTATTGCTATCTGAGGATTAGTTAATCTTATTTGATTAATTAAATCAATTATATTTTCTTTTTTTGACCCTCTTCGCATTGATTTCAATATTTTTGTAGAAATATGCTGCAGAGGAATATCTATATAATTACAAACCTTTGGTTCATCTTTAATCACTTCTAATACATCAACTGGAAAACCATTTGGAAAAGCATAGTGAAGTCTTATCCATTCAATACCATTGACTTTAACAAGTTCTTTAAGTAAAGAGGATAGTTCTCTTTTTTTATAAAGATCTAATCCGTAATATGTTAAATCTTGTGCAATCAAAATCAATTCTTTTACACCACTTTTAGCTAATTTTAACGCCTCAGTTACAATATTTTCTATCGATTTTGATTTGTGTTTTCCTCTCATAAGTGGAATAGCACAAAAAGAACAAGGTCTATCACAACCTTCGGATATTTTTAAGTATGCATAATTTTTTGGAGTTGTAGTTAACCTTTCTCCAACTAGCTCATGCTTATAATCAGCTTTTAGGGCTTTTAGTAGTTTAGGTAAATCAGTAGTTCCAAAGTATTGATCGACATTAGGGATTTCTTTTTTTAGATCAGGCATATATCTTTCACTCAAACATCCAGTAACAAACAACTTGTCAATTTGACCATTTTGTTTTTTTGATGAATAATCTAAAATTGTATCAATAGATTCTTGTTTAGCATTATCTATAAAACCACAGGTATTTATAACAACTATATTACCTTCTTTTTCATGTACGACATCTTTTTTATTTGCTTTAAGTTGCCCCATTAAAACTTCAGAATCGTATATATTCTTAGAACAACCAAGAGTAACTACATTAATTCTATTTTTTTTTGAATACTTTGTTCTCAATATTTATGATTTTTTAAAAAAAGAATCCACAAATTCTTTTTTATCAAAGATTTGTAAATCATCCACGCCCTCACCAATTCCAATGAATTTAATTGGAATATTAAATTGATCAGAAATTCCTAAAACTACACCTCCTTTAGCTGTTCCATCTAATTTAGTTACAGCCAGTGATGTAATTTCTGTAACATTTGTAAATTGTTTTGCCTGTTCAAAAGCATTTTGACCAGTTGAACCATCAATTACCAATAAAACTTCATGTGGAGCATTTATATTTTTTTTCTTAAGCACTCTCTTTATTTTAGAAAGTTCATTCATCAAATTAGCTTTATTGTGTAATCTTCCAGCTGTATCAATTAAAACAACATCAATATTTTTATTTATGGCTGATTCCAATGTATCAAATGCAACAGAGGCTGGATCACTGCCCATATCTTGCTTTACTAACTCAACTCCAGCTTTATCTGTCCAAACTTGTAACTGACTAATTGCAGCTGCTCGAAAAGTGTCAGCAGCTCCAACCATAACTTTTAATCCAAGAGATTTGTAATAATTAGCCATTTTTCCAATTGATGTAGTCTTACCAACACCATTGACTCCAACAACTAAAATAACATGAGGCTTATTTTTACTTAATGAAAGAAAATCATCCTCATCTGAATTGCAAATAATTTTTATGATTTCCTCTTTAAGTATCAAATCTAATTCAGATGAGTTAAGAAATTTATCTTTAGCTACTCTTTCCTCAATTTGATCGATTATTTTTAATGTAGTTTTTACTCCAACATCAGAACTTATTAAAATTTCCTCTAAATCATCAAGAACCTGATCATCTACTTTACTTTTACCTATAACAGCCTTAGAAATTTTATTAAAAAAAGATTCATTACTCTTTTTTAAACCTTTGTCTAAAGATTCTTTTTTTTCTTTTGTAAACAGTTTTTTAAAAAAATTCATATTTCTAAAGTTATGTCAAAGATATTAAAACAAAAAAAGCCACTAAAAAGTGACTTAATATTTTAACTAAAAAAAAATTTTACTTAGATAGCCAATTATTAACTAGTTCAGGTGCCATAATTGACTCAACATATGTATATGCGCCTGTTTTAGGACTCTTGACCATTTTTATAGCTTTCGATAATCTTTTGGAGGAAGTTTGAAGTGATGCAACCGTTTTTTTTGCCATTTTCTAATTATTTAATTTCTTTATGGATTGTGTTTTTTTTCAAAATAGGATTGAATTTTTTAATTTCTAATCTATCTGGTGTATTCTTTTTATTTTTGGTAGTGACGTATCTAGACGTACCTGGAAGACCTGAGTTCTTATGCTCCGTACATTCTAATATTACTTGCACTCTATTTCCTTTCTTAGCCATAATGATATAATTAAGCTCTATTAATTTTTGATTCCTTTAACACAGCAGAAATACCCTTTTTGTTTATAGTTTTTAAGACAGATGTAGAAACTTTAAGAGTGATCCACTTACCTTCTTCTGGAATAAAAAATCTCTTTTTTATCAAATTGGGCTCAAATCTTCTTTTGGTTTTATTCATTGCTTTTGAAACATTATTTCCAACCAAAACTTTTTTACCAGAAATTTCACAAACTTTAGACATAGCTATGTTATTTTTTAAACAGGGTGCAAATTAACAACAATTTTCTTCTTTTGCCAAATTTTTTACAACTCGTTTAACAATTCATTAAACAAAAGTTCTAGAGCTTTATTTACAGATTTTTTTATATTTTTTTCTCTATTATTTCCAAAATTAAATTCATAGGACTTAATTTCATTTGGCGTAGCAATTGAAATGTATAATAAACCAACATCTTTTTTTGAATCTCCTTTGGAAGGACCTGCGTTTCCAGTTGTTGAAATCGCATAGTCAGAGTTCAAAAGTTTCTTAACATTATTTGCCATCTCATTTGCTACTTGAGAACTTACAACTGTGTGCTGATTAATTAATGAATCGTCTAATCTTAACAAGTCTTTTTTTACCAACGTGTCATAAGCTACAACCGAACCTTTAAAATATTCAGATGCACCAGGAACTGATGAAATTCTAGAAGATATTAATCCTCCAGTGAAACTTTCTGCAGTAGATAATGTTTTGTTAGATTTTGCTAAAATTTTTCCTATTTCTGATTCTATCGAATTTATAGACTCAAAACCTATTATAATCTTGCCTAAAATATTATAAAGTTCCGAAATATAAAGATCCAGTTGCTTTTCTAATTCCTTTCTGTCATGTCCCTTGCATGAGATTCTCAACCTTACTCTTCCAAGATTTGGTAAATAAGCTAATTTAAAATTTGTAGCTAAATTTTCTTCAAAAACTTTAAGTTGTTTAGCTATAGTACTTTCACCAACACCATACGTCATTAAAGTTTTTTTTAAAATTACAGGGCATTTAAATTCTTTACTTAGTATAGGTACAACAGATGAAGTAATCATAGATTTCATTTCATAAGGAACACCTGGCAAAGAAATAAATAAAGTATTTCCCTTTTTCATTGCCATTCCTGCAGCTGTTCCAAATTTATTTTCAATGAGCTTTGATTGCGATGGAACTAAAGCTTGAGCTCTGTTTAAATCATTAATGGGATTATTAACAAATTTTTTAAATAAATTTTCAATATGCAATAACAGGTCATGATTATGAACAAGTTTATCGTTAAAAAATTCACAAAAAACTTCTTTAGTAATATCATCATTAGTAGGTCCTAAACCACCTGTAGTTATCACTATATCAAATTTATTTAATGAATTATTTAATGCATTTAAAATTGACTCTTTTTCATCGCTTATAGAAAGAATTTCATTTACCTCAATTCCAATATTTATTAATTGTTTGGAGATAAAAGTCGAGTTAGTATCAACTATTTGGCCAATTAATATTTCATCACCAATTGTAATGATTTTAGCACTAATCATTACTTAATATTAATTTTAAATACGTTTTTATTCTCGATAAAACCTTCAAAAACATCATTTTCAATAACTCTATTAACTCCGGAGGGAGTACCTGTAAAAATTATATCTCCGATTTTTAAAGTAAAAAATTTAGATATTTCAGAGATGAGTTCATCAAAACTCCAAAGCATATTTGAAGTATTTCCTATTTGTACATCATTTCCATTTTTCTTCAACAAAAAATTCAAATCATTAATATTTATGAACTCGTTCTTATCAATCCAATCTCCAACCAAAGCTGAACCGTCAAATGCTTTAGATTTTTCCCATGGCAAACCTTTTATTTTAAGTTCATTTTGGATATCCCTTGCTGTGAAATCAATTCCTAAACTTATTTTATCATAATATTTGTTTGCAAACTTTTTATCAATTGATTTACCAAGCTTACAAATTTTCAAAATTACCTCAGCTTCGTAGTGAATTTCATTTGAATAATCAGGAATAAAAAAGGGTTGATTTTTTAAAATAATAGAGCTGTCTGGCTTAATAAAAATAACTGGAGAACTTGGCTTTTCATTTTTAAGCTCCTCTATGTGTTTACGATAATTTCTTCCAATACAAATTATTTTCATTTTATAATTTATTATTGAGCTTAGTAAGTCTTAGCTTGGTTAATATTTTCTTAGTATACATTGGGAAATCAGCGTTCAATAACCATCCAAAATAACCAGGTTCATTTTCAATAATAAAATCAACAGATTTTCCTTTGTGCTTTCCAAAAGAAAAACATGGAATATTATTTTTATCATATATTATAAAACCTGCTAGGTCAACCGATCTATTTCTCGTTGAAAAATTTGATAAAAAATCAACATTATTTTCAAGATCAGTGTAACGTTTAATTTGAGCTTCTAGAACCTCAAATGTAGCTTGAGTATCGGCTTTTGAAGAGTGAGCATCAATTAATTCTTTTTCGCAATAAAACTTATACGCTGCACCTAAAGTTCTTTTTTCCATTTTATGAAAAATATTTTGAACATCAATACATTTAATGTTTTCTAAACTAAAATCAATATTAAATCTTAAAAACTCTTCAGCTAACATAGGAATGTCAAACTTATTCGAGTTAAAACCAGCCAAATCACAGTTTTGAATCATTTCTTTAACTAAAGGACCGACTTTTTTAAAAGTTGGCTCATTGACTACCATTTCATTTGTAATACCGTGTATATTAGATACTTCTTGAGAAATAGTAATTTCTGGATTAACCAACCAAGTTCTAGATTCTTTATTTCCGTTCTGAGAAATTTTTAAAACAGAAATCTCTACTATTCGATCTTTAGAAATATTAACACCAGTTGTCTCTAAATCAAAAAAACAAATAGGTTTAGTTAGATTTAAATTCATAATTTTAAAAATTAAATTGAAAATGAATTATCCCATCCTTCAATAAGTTCTTTAATTCTTTTAATAAACATACCACCCTTAGCTCCATTTACAATTCGGTGGTCAAAACTGTGAGATAAAATAATTTTATGTCTTATTCCAATAAAATCTCCTTTTTCTGTTTCAATTACTGATGGTTTTTTATTTATAGCTCCAAAGGCTAAAATACCTACTTGCGGTTGGTTTATAATTGGCGTTCCCATTAAGGTATCGAAAACCCCAACATTACTTATTGTATAAGTTCCGTCTTTGACTTCGTCTGGCTCAAGATTTCCATTTCTTGCACGTTTAGCTAAATCATTCACTTTTTTAACTAAGCCTAAAAGACTAAACTGATCAGCGTTTTTAATCACTGGCACTATTAAATTTCCATCACTTAAAGCAGTAGCCATACCTATATTAATAGATTTCTTTTTTATAATATTATAATTATCAAGACTAATGTTAAGCAAGGGAAACTCTCTTAAAACTTGAGCTACAATTTGGATAAAAATTGGAGTGAAAGTTATTTTCTCATTTTCTCTATCAAAAAAGGTGTTTTTATTTTTTTCTCTCCAGTTCCACAACTTAGTAATATCAGCTTCAATAAAAGCCTGAACATGAGCAGACTTATCTTTACTTGTTACCATATGATCAGAAATAAGTTTCTCCATTCTACTCATTTCAATAATTTCATCCGACAAATTATTGTTAACAAAATTTTCAGTAATTTTTTCTTTCTTTTTAGAATTTGAAATATAATTTAAAAGATCATTTTTAGTAATTCTACCATTTTTACCAGAGCCTTTAATACTATCAAGTTCATTAATTGTAATACCCTCTTTTTTAGATATATTTTTTACAAGTGGAGAATAAATTCTTGATGATTCATTAGAAATATTTTTCTCAATAAGTTTGTCTCCCATTTCAACATAATCAACTAGTTTGGGTTCATCTTTAATTGGTGTTTCAATATTTTTTAAAGATTCTTCATTATTTTGAGACTCCTTCTTATGCAATGGAGACTCTATTGAATCTGTTTCAATTATAGCAATTGGATCGCCAACCTTTACAACATCATTAACATTGCATAATTTTTTAAACAAAGTACCTGAAAATTCACTTGGAACTTCAGAATCAACTTTATCAGTTGCTATTTCAACTATTAAGTCATCTTCATTAATTCTATCACCTTCATTTTTAAGCCAACCAGTTATAGTTGCTTCATCAACACTTTCTCCCATTCGAGGCAAAACGATTTCTATCTTATTAGACATATATGAAAATTGTAATACTGCAAAAATATCAAATTATAATTTGATAAATTAATTCTTTACTAAAATGTTTAAACATTAAGTTTTTATTGAATTTTCAAAAGGAATTCTTTTAATTATACTTCTTCCTAATGTTACCTCATCTGTGTATTCCAGTTCATTACCTACAGAAACTCCTCTGGCAATAGTTGTAATTTTTAAATCTAAATTTTGTATTTGTTTAAAAATGTAAAAGTTAGTAGTGTCACCCTCCATAGTTGCACTCAAAGCAAAAATAAGTTCAGAAACATTTTTAGACTTTAATTTTTCTATTAAAGAAGATATATTTAACTGGTTTGGCCCTATTCCTTCAATCGGAGATATTTTTCCTCCTAAAACGTGATAAACTCCATTAAACTGACCTGTACTTTCAATAGCCATCACATCTCGAATATCTTCAACGACACAAATGATCGATTTATTTCTTTTGATATTTGAACAAATTTCACATAACTCTAAATCAGAAACATTATGACAATTTTTACATAAAATAATTCCGTCAACTAAATCTATTAATGATTTGGATAATTGAACAGTTTGTGAGTTTGGTTGGTTTAATAAAAATAAAACAAGTCTTAAAGCAGTTCTTTTACCTATACCTGGCAATCTTGACATTTCATTTACAGCATTTTCAAGTAATTTTGAAGAAAAATTCATTTTATAAATATACTACTACATTTTATAAGAACCATAAATTAGTATATTTGAATAACAACACGCAAAATGCAATCATCAATTATTATTTTAGTTATAATCCTCTACTTTTTAGGACTTTTTATTGTATCAAACTTAACGACTGGAAATAATGATAATTCAACTTTTTTTTCAGCCAACAAAGAATCTCCGTGGTATTTGGTAGCATTTGGAATGGTTGGTGCTTCTTTATCAGGAATTACTTTTATTTCAGTGCCTGGTGATGTTGGAACAACACAATTTACATACTTTCAAGTCGTATTAGGTTACCTATTTGGTTACTTTGTAGTAGCCCTCTTATTATTACCTATCTACTATAAATTAAATTTAACTTCAATATATGAATATTTAAAAATAAGATTTGGAAGCGTCAGTCATAAAACTGGTGCTTTTTTCTTTTTTATTTCCAGAATAACCGGTGCTTGTTTTAGACTTTATTTAGTAGCAATAGTATTACAACAATTTGTTTTTAATGAGTTAAATATTCCATTTGAAATTACTGTTTTAATTTCAGTTTTATTAATATGGATTTATACATTTAGAGGAGGGATTAAAACTATTGTTTGGACAGATACTCTTCAAACTACTTTTATGTTAATATCAGTTTTACTATCAATTTATCTAATTAGTAAAAGTTTAGAATGGTCTTTTATGGACTTTATAAATTCAAATGAATTGAAATCATACTCAAACATTTTTGTAACTGAGAGTTTTCTAGAAAAAAATCATTTTTTTAAATCTTTTATTGGCGGAATGTTTATTACAATATGTATGACAGGACTAGACCAAGATATGATGCAAAAAAATTTGACATGTAAATCACTTAAAGAAGCACAAAAAAATATGATAATTTTTAGTATTGTTTTAGTTATTGTTACTTTTTTATTTCTTTTACTTGGCGCTCTATTATTTATTTATTCTTCAAAGTTCAATATTGTTACTCCTGAACTTAACGGTGCTGTTAATAGTGATTTATTATTTCCTGAAATTGCTTTAAATAGCGGTTTAGGAAACTTAATTGGTATAACTTTTTTATTGGGTTTAATTGCTGCAGCTTACAGCAGTGCTGATAGTGCTTTAACTTCGCTAACAACATCTTATTGTGTAGATTTTGCTAACATAAAAAACAAGAGTAATGATTACCAAATAAAAATTAGAAAAAGAACACATATAATTATGAGTTTAGTTTTAGTTATAGTCATTATTATTTTCAAAAATTATTTAACCACAAGTGTGATAGACGGTCTATTAATTTTAGCAGGTTACACCTACGGACCTTTACTTGGATTATTTGCATTTGGTATTTTAACAAATTATAAAATTCATGATAAATTCGTTTGGATAGTTACATCTTTATCAGTTTTTGTAATGATATTTATTGGGAATTTAGACCCTCAGTATTTGGGTGGATATAAAATAGGTTACGAATTACTTCCTTTAAATGGACTATTAACTTTTATTGGTCTAATATTGATTCGTAGAAAGTAAAACTAAAGTGCAAGCTTCTAAATATTTAATAGATTTCTTTTTTAATAAATTATAAAACTCAGTATTTTCCGTTCCGGGATTAAAAATAACTCTTTGTGGTTTGAGAGAGACGATATAATCATAATAATCTCTTTGTCTAACACTATTGAGATATACAGTAACAGTGTGAATGTTTTTAAATATAACAGAATCTTTTTCGATAAATACTTTGTCTATTAATCCAGTTCTTAAACCTATAGCTCGAACATCAATATTATTTAATATTAGTTTTTTAACTGCCATATTGGAGTAACGATCAGTATTTAAAGAAGCTCCTAAAACTAAAGTTTTTTTTACCATCGTATAATAACAGATCCCCAGGTAAAACCTGCTCCAAATGCTGCAAGAACAACTAAATCATTTTCTTTTATCTTACCTTTTTCCCACGCTTCTGTAAGTGCTATTATTATAGATGCAGCAGTTGTATTGCCGTAGTTCATTATATTATTATAAACCTTATCATCACTTAATTTAAATTTTCTTTGTATAAATTGTGCAATACGTAAATTTGCCTGATGAGGAATTAAAACATCAATATTTTCACTCTTTAAATTATTAGCTTCTAAACCATCTACTATAGCTTCAGAAAAACGAGTCACTGCATGTTTAAAAACAAATTGTCCGTTCATGTATGGATAATATGATTCATCGTTTGGATCGTTTTCTTTTAATATTTCAGGGATCCATCTTCCAGTATGAGGACCATCCATCATTAGTTCTCTAGCGTGTTTTCCTTCAGAATACAAATGAGAAGATAAAATTCCTTTCTCTTTTTGTTCACATCTAGATAAAACAGCTGCTCCTGCTCCATCACCAAAAATAACAGTAACTCCTCTACCTCTTGTTGATTTATCTAATCCACCTGAGTGATTTTCAGATCCAATTACTAAAATATTTTTATACATACCAGTTTTAATAAATTGATCTGCTACAGACAGAGCATAAATAAAACCTGAACATTGATTTCTGACATCTAAAGCGCCAATTGTAGGCATTTCTAACATGTCTTGAACACGAACTCCTCCACCAGGAAAATACATGTCCGGACTCAATGTGGCAAATATTATAAAATCAATATCATTTTTTTTTAAACCAGACCTTTCAATTGCGATTTTTGAAGCTTTCACAGCCATTGTAGACGTAGTGTCATCTGTTTTAGGATCAATCCAACGACGTTCTTTAATACCTGTTCTTTCTTGAATCCATTCGTCAGTAGTATTCATTAATTTTGATAAATCGTTATTTGTTATAATATTGTCAGGAACATAATAACCAAGGCCAGTAATTTTTGAATTATACATGATTTTAATTAGGTATTTTAATTTAAATATAAAGAATAGTATTTGTTAATTATTAAATAATGTCAATTTGTCACTCAATATTGTTTGGTATATGATTTGATCTTAGTTAATAAATAAAAAAAATAATTATGTCAAAAGGTAAAATTAACGTTTCAGTTGAAAACATTTTTCCGCTTATTAAAAAGTTCTTATATAGTGATCATGAAATATTTTTGAGAGAACTAATTTCAAATGCAACAGATGCAACATTAAAATTAAAACATCTAAGTAGTATTGGAGAAAATAAAATTGAAATTGGAAATCCTCAAATTGAAATTAAAGTTGATAAAAAAGCAAAAAAAATACATATTATCGATCAAGGAATTGGAATGACCTCTAATGAAGTCAAAAAATATATAAATCAGGTAGCTTTTTCAGGTGCTGAAGAATTTTTAGAAAAATATAAAGATAGCGCAAAAGACAGTGGAATAATTGGCCATTTTGGATTAGGTTTCTATTCAGCTTTTATGGTTGCAGAAAAAGTTGAAATTATAACTAAATCATATTTAAACGAACCTGCAGCTCATTGGATTTGTGATGGATCGCCTGAATACACTCTTAAAAAAAGTGATAAAAAAGAAAAAGGTTCTGAAATAATATTACACATAGCTAAAGATTCTAAAGAATTTTTAGAAGAGAGTAGGATTAAATCTCTCTTAACAAAGTATAATAAATTCATGCCTGTACCAATCAAATTCGGTACTAAAGAAATTACAAATAATGTAGGAGAAGGAGATGACAAAAAAGAGGTTAAAGAAACTGTAGACAACATTATTAACAACCCAAATCCAGCTTGGACTAAAACTCCATCAGATTTGAATGATCAATCTTATAAAGATTTTTATAAAGAATTGTATCCAATGCAATTTGAAGAACCATTGTTTAACATTCATTTAAATGTTGATTACCCTTTCAACCTTACTGGTATTTTATATTTTCCTAAAATATCAAATGATATCAACATGCAGAAAGATAAAATTCAACTTTATCAAAATCAAGTTTTTGTAACAGATAATGTTGAGGGTATTGTTCCAGAATTTTTAACTCTTTTAAGAGGTGTTATAGATTCTCCTGATATTCCATTAAATGTATCTAGAAGTTATCTTCAAGCTGATGGTGCAGTAAAGAAAATAAGCAATTACATTACAAGAAAAGTTGCTGACAAACTAAATTCATTATACAAAAAAGACAGAAAAGGATTTGAAGAAAAATGGAATGATATCAAAGTTGTAATTGAATACGGAATGCTTAGCGAAGATAAATTTTTTGAGAAAGCACAAAAATTCGCTCTATACCCAACTGTTAATAACGAATACTTTACGTTTGAAGAATTAAAAGATAAAATATCTAAAACCCAAACTGACAAAGACGGTAATTTGATAATTCTATATGCATCTAATATTAATGAACAACATTCTTATGTTGAGTCAGCTAAGGCCAAGGGTTATGAGGTTCTTTTATTAGATTCTCCAATAATCAGTCATTTAATTCAAAAAATTGAAACTTCAAATGAAAAATTGAACTTTACAAGAGTAGATTCTGACGTTATAGATAAATTAATTAAAAAGGATGAAAAAGAAGTTTCAAAACTAAATGATAAAGAAAAAGAAAAATTAAAGACAATAATCGAAGAAGTAGTTCCAAAAGAAAAATATACTGTTCAGATAGAAGCAATAGAAAGCAGTTCACCTCCATTTGTTATCACTGTTCCAGAATTTATGAGAAGAATGAAAGAGATGCAACAGAGCGGAGGAAACGGAATGTTTGGCAATATGCCTGAAATGTATAATTTAATAATAAATGTTAATAACCCAATATGCTCTGAGATATTAAACTCAAAAGGAAAAGCAAAAAAAGAAAGATTGATAAATCAATCTTTAGATTTAGCAAAACTATCTCAAAATCTATTAAAAGGTGAGGAACTCACGTCATTTATAAAAAGAAGTTTAGATTTGATTAAGTAATCAAATTCTAATTTAAAATCATGAAAAGAATAAATTTATTGCTACTTAGTTTTTTTTACATTATAAATGGAGTTTTTCATTTTTATTTCACTGATTCTTATTTGCCAATAATGCCAGATTTTCTTCCTTTTCATATGGAGTTAATTTTATTTTCTGGTGTTCTTGAAATTATATTTGGTGTTGGCGTTTTATTTGAGAAATTTAGAAATATTTCATTAGCTGGAATTATTTTAATATTAGTATTATTTATGTCTGTTCATTTAAACATGTTAATTCCTGAAAATAGCCTTGGTTATAATACATCACTTCTTGTTGTTAGAGCGCTATTTCAATCTGTTCTAATTTATTGGGCTTGGATGAATAGAATATTAAAACCTTCTATTTAGTTAATAATTTTTTGTATTCTTGAACTTAAAATAAATTATTTTGAAAAAATTATTGTTAATATCCTTTTTACTTATTTTAACTAGTTGTGATAACAGTGAAAACAACATGATTATTAATGTAAATGTTGAAAATTTTAAAAAAGGAAATGTTTATTTACAAAAAATTTCTGATTCAACTTTAGTTAACATAGATTCTATTTTTGTAAAAAAAAATGAACCCATAATATTTAAAACTAAAATTGATTCCCCTGAACTATTTTATTTAAATCTAGACGTTTCTAATTTTGACAATAGAATAGAATTTTTTGGTGAAAAAGGTGAAATTAACATAAACACTTCCTTAGAGAAATTTAATTCTAATTTTGAAATTATTGGTTCATCCTCTGATTCTATATATAGAGAATATTTAAATGTTATTAAAAAATTTAACAATCAAAAACTTGATTTAATTCAGTTGTCATTTAATTTAGCAAAATCTGAAATGAAAGACAGTTTGGCTTTAGTACAAAATCAAATAAAATCATTAGACAAAAGACAATATTTGTATAGCTTAAATTATGCTGTAAGCAATGGCAATAGTCATATTGCGCCACTAATTGCAATAACTCAATTTTCTGAATCCGGCAAAATAGTTTTAGATACTATCAAAAGCTCGATGAGTGAACAAGTTTTAAATTCCAAGTATGGAAAAATATTTGCTAATATTCAAAAAAGCAAATAATTATAACTTATTAAATTTCTTTACTAAATCAGACGCGATATCAGTAAGTTCAAAACTGATATTTTTAAAATGTTTGTTAGCATCAATCACATCTTTTTGATGAATTTTTTTTATAATATTATCAAAAGCATCAAAACATTCATCTATTAATTTTTCGCTTTTTTTCACATCCTTATCAGGATTTTCCAATTGCCAAAGATTAATATTTTGAATAATTTCACCAATAATATTATTTAAATCTTTTTTTAAATTTTTTACACTTGCCATAATTATTATTTAATTTCCAGAATATTTTACAAAATTTCTAGGAGTTTCGTAAAGGGTAACTGATAATTCATTATCATTTGATATTTTATCTCTTAAAATATTCCATATAAAAATACAAATATTTTCTGCTGTTGGTATTACTTTTTTAAAATATGGAACATCCAAATTTAAATTTTTATGATCTAGTAATTCTTCAACCTCGTTTTTAATAATATCTTTTAATTCTTTTAAATCAATAACAACACCTGTTACAAGATCAACTTCACCTCTAACATCAACAATTAATTCATAATTATGACCGTGAAAATTAGTATTACTACATTTTCCAAATAAAATTTTATTTTTTTCATCGGACCAATTTTCAACAAATAATCTATGAGCTGCGTTAAAGTGTGCTTTTCTACTTACTGTTACTTTCATTTATTGTATTTATTATAAAATTCTAAAAATATGATTTTAAACCACTCTGTGTAATCATCTGGATAAATTTTTAAATTTTCTTTAAGTAAATCTAAATCTTCCCATTTCCAATCACAAACTTCAAGCTGATTTATTACTGGACTGCCAACAAAATCTCCAACAATAACATGATCGAATTCATGCTCAATTAAACCATTATCAAATTCTGCTTTGTAAACAAAAGAAGTGAAAGGTTTTAATTCACTTTTTATACCCATTTCTTCAAACAATCTTCTGTGTGCAGCTTCTATAATTTTTTCATTTTTTCTTGGATGACTACAACAAGTGTTAGTCCATAAACCAGGTGAATGATATTTATCTAAAGCTCTTTTTTGTAATAACAATTGATTTGAGTCATTTAATACAAAAACAGAGAATGCTCTATGTAGCAAACCTTTTTGGTGAACTTCTAACTTCTCCATTAAACCTAATTCATTATCATCTTTATCAACAAGTATTACCATTTCTTTATTCATTTTTTAAAGTTACAAATTTTAAAAAATTACCAATACTTTATTTAAAAAACTGTAGTATTTTTGGATTAAATTAATTTATGAATTTTATAGAGGAAATAGCAAGAAGAAGAACTTTTGGTATTATATCTCACCCAGATGCTGGAAAGACTACATTAACAGAAAAGTTATTGTTATTTGGAGGCGCTATTCAAGAAGCAGGAGCAGTTAAATCTCATAAAATTAAAAAATCAGCAACTAGTGATTTCATGGAGATTGAAAAGCAGAGAGGAATCTCTGTCGCAACTTCTGTTTTAGCATTTAATTACAAGGGAATTAAGATTAATATTCTGGATACACCTGGGCACAAAGATTTTGCTGAAGATACTTTTAGAACTTTAACAGCTGTAGATAGCGTAATTGTTGTAATTGATGTTGCAAAAGGAGTTGAAGAGCAAACAGAAAAATTAGTTGAAGTGTGTAGAATGAGAAAAATCCCTATTATAGTCTTTATTAATAAATTGGACAGAGAGGGAAAAGACGGATTTGATTTATTAGACGAATTAGAAAAAAAATTAAATTTCAAAGTATGTCCGTTAAGTTTCCCTATTGGAATGGGATACGATTTCCAGGGAATATATAACCTCTGGGAAAAAAATCTAATGTTATTTGAAGAAGAGAACAAGCAAAAGATTGCAAATTCTATAAAAATAGATGAGATTAATGATCCGTTACTGAACGACTTAATTGGGAGAAAAGCGGCTGAAAAACTTAATGAAGAAGTTGATATAATAAACGAAGTATATCCAAAATTCTCTAAAGAAGAATATTTGAAATGTAATCAACAACCTGTTTTTTTTGGTTCAGCATTAAATAATTTTGGTGTAAAAGAATTATTGAATTGTTTTATCTCAATTGCTCCAGCTCCAATGGATAAAATTAGTGATGAAAGAATAATAAAACCAAGTGAAAGTAAATTTTCAGGGTTTATATTTAAGATACATGCCAACATGGATCCAAAGCACAGAGATAGATTAGCTTTTATTAAAATTGTTTCAGGACAGTTCAAAAGAAATACACCTTACCATCACGTAAGGTTGGAAAAAAAATTCAAGTTCAGCAGTCCAAATGCTTTTTTTGCAGAAAAAAAAGAAATTGTTAACGAATCATTTCCAGGTGATATTGTTGGTGTTCATGATTCAGGGAATTTTAAAATTGGTGATACATTTACAGATGGTGAAAAAATTACATTTAAAGGTATTCCTAGTTTTTCACCAGAACATTTTAGGTACATTAATAATTTAGACCCAATGAAATCTAAGCAATTAGCAAAAGGCATCGTTCAATTAATGGATGAAGGAGTTGCTCAATTATTTATTCTTGAAATGAACGGAAGAAAAGTAATTGGAACGGTGGGAGCATTACAATTCGAAGTCATTCAATATAGGCTCGAACATGAATACGGGGCAAAATGCTCTTATGAAAACTTAAATATTTTTAAAGCTTGTTGGGTAGAAACAGAATCTAAAAAAAATAAAGAATTTATTGATTTCAAAAAATTGAAAAGTAAATTTTTAGCTAAGGATAAAAACAAACAACTAGTTTTCTTGTCAGATTCGTCATTTTCTTTAGAAATGACCAAACAAAAATTTCCTACATTAAAATTTCACTATAAATCAGAGTTCTGATTAAGCTTCACCAGTAGGGCCAAAATTCAATTGGATTGGCTTTTGATTTTCATATTGTTTTATCTCTCCATTTGAGCTCTCAAATTTTGAAATATTATCGCTTAAAGCTTTAGAAAATCTTTTGGCATGCTGAGGTGTTAGAATGATTCTAGATTTAACTTTAGCTTTAGGAACACCTGGCATAACGTTGATAAAGTCAACTACAAATTCTGATACAGAATGATTGATTAGTACTAGGTTAGAATAGGTACCTTGAGCTAGATTTTCATCGAGCTCAAGATTTAAACCATTTTCTTTAGAATTAGATTTCTTCATTAAAAGTTAAATTCTTTTTTGCAAGTAACTCTTCATACTCGTCTACATAACCAACAATAACATCATTGAATTTTCTATTTCCAGTTCCTGCAGGAATTTTATGACCGACTATCACGTTTTCTTTAAGTCCTCTTAAAGTATCTACCTTACCATTAACAGCGGCTTCATTTAGAACCTTAGTAGTTTCTTGGAAAGACGCAGCAGAAATAAACGATTTAGTTTGAAGAGAAGCTCTGGTAATACCTTGGAGAATTGGAGTAGCAGTAGCATTTACGGCATCTCTGGCTATAACCAAATCTTTATCTTCTCTCTTCAATAAAGAATTTTCATCTCTTAATTCTCTTGCACTAATAACTTGACCTTCTTTAAAGCTCTCAGAGGAACCTACAGATTCAATAATTTTCTTGTTAAATAAATTATCATTTTCAGAAATAAATTCATTTTTATGAATAAGTTGGCCTTCAAGAAAAGTAGTATCACCGGAATCTTGAATTTTAACTTTTTGCATCATTTGTCTTATTAAAACTTCAAAGTGTTTATCATTAATCTTAACACCTTGTAATCTATAAACTTCTTGAACTTCATTTACTAAATACTGTTGAACAGCAGATGGGCCTTTAATATTTAAAATATCATTAGGTGTAATTGCACCGTCAGATAGTGGCATTCCAGCTTTAACAAAATCATTTTCTTGAACAAGTATTTGATTAGAAAGTTTAACTAAATACTTTTTAATCTCACCAGTTTTGGATTCAATAATAATTTCTCTGTTTCCTCTTTTAATTTTACCAAAGTTTACAACACCATCAATTTCACTTACAACAGCAGGATTTGATGGATTTCTAGCTTCGAAAAGCTCTGTTACTCTTGGAAGTCCACCAGTAATATCACCTGATTTAGCAGATTTTCTAGGGATTTTTACTAAAACTTTACCTGCTTCAACTTTCTCACCATCATCAACCATTAAATGTGCACCTACTGGTAAATTATAAGTTCTAACGTTATTTCCTTTGCTATCATTGATAAGTAATGTAGGAACTACTTTTTTATTTCTAGATTCTGAAATAACTTTTTCTTTAAATCCAGTTTGTTCGTCAATTTCGACTTGATAAGTAACACCTTGTTCGATATTTTCATATTCGATTTTACCACCAAATTCAGAGACAATTACTCCGTTATAAGGGTCCCACTGACATACAACATCACCTTTCTTCAACGCTTGACCATCTTTAATAAGTAGAGAAGATCCGTAAGGAATAATATTATTACTTAAAACTATACCAGATTTTTTATCTAAAACTTTAACTTCACATGTTCTAGAAATTACTGTATTTATATTTTTCCCTTCGGCATCCTTAGATTTGACAACTTTTAAATCTTCAATTTCAGCAATTCCATCAAATCTAACAGATAAATTATTGTCTTCAGAAATATTTCCTGCAATTCCACCAACATGGAAAGTTCTTAAAGTTAACTGGGTCCCAGGTTCACCAATTGATTGAGCTGCTACTACACCTACTGCTTCGCCATTTTGAACCATTTTACCAGTTGCTAAATTTCTTCCATAACATTTTGAACAAACTCCTTTAGGTGATTCACATGTTAAGGGAGATCTAACTTCAACTTTTTCAATAGGTGATGATTCAATTAATTTTACGATAACGTCTGAAATTTCCTCACCAGCAGAAACAATAATTTCATTATTTAAAGGATTGTAGATATCGTGTAAAGAAACTCTTCCTAATATTCTCTCTCCTAATGTTTCAACAATTTCTTCATTTTTTTTAAGCGGCTCCACAGTTATACCCCTTAGAGTATTACAGTCTTCGTAATGGATTATAACATCCTGAGCTACATCAACAAGCCTTCTAGTTAAATAACCTGCATCAGCTGTTTTCAATGCAGTATCTGCTAAACCTTTTCTGGCTCCGTGAGTAGATATAAAATATTCTAAAATAGATAGTCCTTCTTTAAAGTTAGATAAAATAGGATTTTCAATTATTTCTCCCCCACTAGCACTAGCTTTTTTAGGCTTAGCCATTAATCCACGCATACCTGTAAGCTGACGTATTTGTTCTTTAGAACCCCTTGCACCAGAATCTAACATCATATAAACTGAATTAAATCCTTGTTTATCTTCACTTATCCTTTTCATTGATAGCTCGGTTAAAGTAGCATTTGCAGAGGTCCAAACATCAATAACCTGATTGTAACGTTCATTGTTAGTAATTAATCCCATGTTATAGTTGGAAATAATACCATCAACTTCCCCATTGGCTTTAGCAATCATTTCGTGTTTTTCAGGTGGTATCATAATATCTCCCAAACTAAAGGATAATCCTCCTTCAAATGCAAAAGAGAATCCCATAGTCTTAATTTTATCTAAGAAATCTGCAGTTTCGGGAACACTTGTTAATTTTAAAATATTTCCAATAATATCTCTTAGTGATTTTTTAGTTAAGACTTCGTTTATGAATCCTGCTTTTTCAGGAACAACCTGGTTAAATAAAACTCTACCTACAGTTGTTTCAATAATTCTGAAAGCTAATTCTCCAGATTCATTAAAATCTTTAGCTCTAATTTTTATCATTGCGTTTAGATCAACTCTTTCTTCATTATATGCTATATTAACTTCTTCTTCAGAGTAAAATGTTAAACCTTCCCCTTTAACTTTATGATCTTTTGTTGACTTTAATAATTTTGTCATGTAATATAATCCTAAAACCATATCTTGAGAAGGTACAGTTATTGGAGATCCATTCGCTGGATTCAAAATATTATGAGAAGCTAGCATCAATAACTGAGACTCTAAAATAGCTTCAGGGCCTAATGGTAGATGAACTGCCATTTGATCACCATCGAAATCGGCATTAAAAGCTGTACAAACTAACGGATGAACTTGAATAGCTTTACCCTCAATAAGTATTGGTTGAAAAGCTTGTATTCCTAATCTGTGTAAGGTTGGAGCTCTATTTAAAAGAACAGGATGTCCTTTTAAAACATTTTCTAAAATATCCCAAACTAAGGGCTCTCTTCTATCAATAATTTTTTTTGCAGACTTTACTGTTTTGACAATTCCTCTTTCAATTAATTTTCTAATTATAAAAGGTTTGTAAAGTTCAGCTGCCATGTTTTTAGGCAAACCACACTCAAATAATTTTAATTCAGGTCCACCAACAATAACAGATCTTGCAGAATAATCTACTCTTTTTCCAAGAAGGTTTTGACGGAATCTACCCTGTTTTCCTTTTAAAGAATCAGAAAGCGATTTTAAAGGTCTGTTAGCATCAGTTTTGACAGCAGAAGATTTTCTTGTGTTATCAAAAAGTGAATCTACAGATTCTTGTAACATCCTTTTTTCATTTCTTAAAATAACCTCAGGAGCTTTAATTTCAACTAACCTTTTTAATCTGTTATTTCTTATAATTACTCTTCTGTACAAATCATTTAAATCAGATGTTGCAAATCTTCCCCCATCTAACGGAACTAGTGGTCTAAGTTCTGGCGGAATAACAGGGATTGCCTTTAAAATCATCCACTCAGGTTTATTTTCTCTATTTAAATTAGACTCTTTAAATGATTCTACAACCTGAAGTCTTTTAAGAGCTTCCATTTTTCTTTGTTTGGAAGTCTCTGTATTAGCTTTGTGTCTTAACTCATAAGATAATTCATTAAGATCTATTCTTGAAAGTAACTCAATTAAACATTCAGCACCCATTTTAGCAATAAACTTATTTGGATCTTCATCATCTAAAAATTGATTTTCAGGAGGAAGATTATCTGTAATAGTTATATATTCTTCTTCCGTTAAATAATCCATTTTAGTTACGGGCTCACCTTCTGCATTTACTGCAAGTCCTGGTTGAATTACTACATATCTTTCATAGTAAATAATCATATCCAGTTTCTTTGAAGGAAGACCCAATAAATAACCTATTTTGTTAGGTAAAGACCTGAAATACCATATATGAGCAACTGGTACTACTAAATCAATGTGACCAACTCTGTCTCTTCTTACCTTTTTTTCGGTTACTTCAACTCCACATCTATCACAAATAATTCCTTTATATCTAATTCTTTTATATTTTCCACAAGCACATTCGAAATCTTTAACAGGACCAAAAATTCTTTCACAAAACAAACCATCTCTTTCAGGTTTATGAGTTCTATAATTTATAGTTTCTGGTTTTAGAATCTCACCTCTTGAGTTACCTAATATAGTTTCAGGAGATGCTAATCCAATTGATATTTTTGAGAATTTTTGAGATTTATTAATTTCAATTTTTCTAGACATAATGAGTTTTTATTTTATTATTCTTCTAATCTAATATCTAATCCTAGACCTTTAAGTTCATGCATCAATACGTTGAATGATTCTGGAAGTCCAGGATCTGGCATAGTATCACCTTTAACGATTGCTTCATAAGCTTTTGCTCTACCTTGAACATCATCTGATTTGATTGTTAAAATTTCTTGTAGAGTACTTGAAGCACCATAAGCTTCTAGTGCCCAAACTTCCATTTCTCCAAATCTTTGACCTCCAAATTGAGCCTTACCACCAAGTGGTTGCTGAGTAATTAAAGAATATGGTCCAATGGATCTTGAATGCATTTTGTCATCAACCATATGACCTAATTTAAGCATGTATATTACACCAACGGTTGCTGGTTGATCAAATCTTTTACCTGTTCCACCATCGTATAAATGAGTGTGCCCAAATTGAGGAACACCGGCTTCTTCTGTTAATTCATTAATTTGATCTAAAGTAGCTCCGTCAAAAATTGGGGTAGAAAATTTTCTACCTAATTTTTGGCCAGCCCATCCTAAAACAGTTTCATAAATTTGACCGATATTCATTCTAGATGGTACACCAAGTGGATTTAGTACGATATCTACTGGAGTTCCATCTTCAAGGAATGGCATATCTTCTTGCCTAACAATTCTAGCAACAATACCTTTATTACCATGTCTACCAGCCATTTTATCACCTACTTTAAGTTTCCTTTTCTTAGCTATATATACTTTAGCTAATTTTAATATTCCTGGTGGAAGTTCATCTCCCACAGAAATAGTAAACTTCTCTCTTCGAAGCATTCCTTGTAGATCATTCTCTTTTATTTTATAATTGTGTAAAAGAGTCAAAACTAAAGAATTTACTTTTTTGTCTACCGTCCATTGACCAGAAACTAAGTGAGTGTATTCTTCAACCTGATTTAACATTTTTAAAGAGTATTTTTTACCCTTAGGCAAAACTTCTTCTTCTAAATCATTAAATACACCTTGACAAGTCTTTCCACTTAAAATATTATATAATTTCTCAATTAATGATTTTTTAAGTTGTTCAAATTTAACATCATAAGTCTTACCTAACTCAATTAAAAGATCTTTGTCCTCTGATCTTTTTCTTTTATCTTTAATTGGTCTTGTAAATAATTTTTTATTAACAACTATACCATTTAAAGATGGAGGTGCTTTTAACGAAGCATCTTTAACATCACCAGCTTTATCACCAAAAATAGCTCTTAATAATTTTTCTTCTGGTGTTGGATCAGATTCGCCTTTTGGTGTAATTTTACCGATTAAAATATCTCCAGGTTTAACTTCAGCACCAACTCTAATCATTCCATTTTCATCTAAATCAGAAGTGGCTTCTTCACTTACATTAGGAATATCATTCGTAAGTTCTTCCATTCCCAGTTTAGTATCTCTAACATCAATTGAATATTCGTCAATGTGTAATGAAGTAAAAACATCATCTCTGACAACTTTTTCAGAAATTACAATAGCATCTTCAAAATTATATCCCTTCCAGGGCATAAATGCAACTTTTAAATTTCTTCCTAAAGCTAATTCACCATTTTGGGTAGCATAACCTTCACATAAAACTTGACCCTTTACAACTTTATCACCTTTTACAACAATTGGTTTTAAGTTAATACAAGTACCTTGATTAGTTTTTCTAAATTTTACTAAGGAATATGTTTTTTCATCATTATCAAAACTAGTTAGTTTTTGTTCCTCAGTAAGATTATACTTAATAGTAATTTTCTGAGAATCTACATAAATAACCTTTCCATCAAAATCAGCATTTATTAATACTCTGGAATCCGAAGCTACCTGTCTTTCTAGTCCAGTACCAACAATTGGGGATTCTGGACGTAATAAAGGAACAGATTGTCTCATCATGTTTGATCCCATTAACGCTCTGTTAGCATCATCATGCTCTAAGAAAGGAATAAGTGATGCAGAAATAGATGCGATTTGATTAGGTGCAACATCTGTATAATTAACATCAGCAGGATCTATAACTGGATAATCTGCTTCTTGTCTTGCAATAACCTTTTCTGAAAGAATTTTACCATCCTTATCTTTAGGAATATTTGCTTGAGCAATTAACATACCTTCTTCTTCTTCAGCACTTAAATATCTGTGATTTTTAAGGTCAACAACTCCGTTTTCTACTTTTCTATAAGGAGTTTCTATAAAACCTAAATTATTAACTTTTGCAAAAACACCAAGAGAGGATATTAAACCAATATTAGGACCCTCTGGAGTCTCAATTGGGCATAACCTTCCATAATGAGTGTAATGTACATCTCTTACTTCAAAACCAGCTCTTTCTCTTGATAGTCCTCCAGGACCTAAAGCAGATAACCTTCTTTTGTGTGTTATCTCAGCCAATGGATTGGTTTGATCCATAAATTGAGATAACTGATTAGTCCCAAAAAATGAATTAATAACAGAAGACAAAGTTTTAGCATTAATCAAATCAATGGGTGTAAAAACCTCATTGTCTCTGACATTCATTCTTTCTCTTATGGTTCTAGCCATTCTTGAAAGACCAACTCCAAATTGAGATGATAACTGTTCACCA
>CBFHJJ010000003.1:114183-116613 GCA_965655865.1 Flavobacteriaceae bacterium
TACCTACTTCACCTAAGTTATATCTTTGGTCAGAGAAAAATAATTTATCAATTATTCCTCTGGCTGTTTCCTCATCAGGCGGCTCAGCATTTCTTAATTGTCTATAAATATGTTCAACTGCTTCCTTTTCAGAGTTCGTAGGATCTTTTTGAAGAGTATTGTGAATTATTGCATAATCAGAAAGTTGTCCATCAACTTTATGTAATAACACAGTTTGAGTATTAGTCGCTAATATCTCTTCTATATTATCTTTATCAATTATTGTCTCTCTATCTAAAATTATCTCATTTCTTTCAATAGAAACAACTTCACCAGTATCTTCATCAACAAAATCTTCAAACCATGAGTTTAAAACTCTAGCAGCTAGCTTTCTTCCTAAACACTTTTTTAACCCGGATTTTGATACTTTAACTTCTTCAGCTAAATCAAAAATTTCTAATATGTCCTTGTCTCTTTCAAATCCAATGGCTCTTAAAAGAGTAGTAACGGGTAATTTTTTCTTTCTATCAATGTAAGCATACATCACACTATTGATGTCAGTCGCAAATTCAATCCATGAACCTTTAAAAGGTATTACTCTTGCAGAATATAACTTGGTACCATTTGCGTGGAATGACTGACCAAAAAAGACACCAGGAGATCTATGTAACTGTGAAACAACTACCCTCTCGGCACCATTAATAATAAAAGTTCCACTTGGTGTCATGTAAGGAATAACACCTAAATACACATCTTGAACAATAGTTTCAAAATCTTCATGTTCTTCGTCAGTACAATAAAGTTTTAACCTTGCTTTTAAGGGAACACTATGTGTTAATCCTCTTTCGATACACTCTTGAATTGAATATCTTGGAGGATCTACAAAATAGTCTAAAAATTCTAAAACGAATTGATTTCGAGAATCTGAAATTGGAAAATTTTCCATGAAGGTATTAAAAAGACCTTCATCGGTTCTTTCATCAGATTTTGTCTCAAGTTGAAAAAAATCGCTAAATGATTTTATTTGAATATCAAGAAAATCAGGATAGTCAGGAATATCTGTAGCTGATGCAAAATTTAATCTATTAATAGTACTATACATTTAAAACAATTTAGGTTAAAGAACATAAAAAAATAGTGCAATGGGCAATGCCCAAAGCTCAAAACTTAAACTAAAGTTGAATTAATTATTTTAATTCAACTTCAGCACCAGCTTCTTCAAGTGATTTTTTAAAGCCTTCAGCTTCGTCTTTTGAAACTGCTTCTTTAATATTACTTGGAGCATTATCAACTAATTCTTTAGCTTCTTTTAAACCTAAACCAGTTAATTCCTTAACAAGCTTAACTACAGCTAGTTTAGAACCACCTGCTGCGTTTAAAACAACATCAAATTCTGTTTTTTCTTCAGCGGCTTCAGCGTCTCCACCTGCTGCTGGACCTGCTACAGCTACTGCTGCTGCTGCTGGTTCAATTCCGTATTCGTCTTTTAGGATATCAGCTAACTCATTAACTTCTTTTACCGTTAGGTTAACTAATTGTTCTGCAAAATCTTTTAAATCTGCCATTTTTTAAATATTTATTATTGTTATTATTAATTTTCGTTTTTTTCTGAAAGTGTTTTTAATACTCCCGATAATTTTGATCCACTTGATTGTAAAGCGGATATAACATTTTTAGCTGGTGATTGTAATATTGTAATTACTTCTCCAATTAATTCTTCTCTAGACTTAATATTAGCTAAAAATTCAACCTGATCATCACCAACATAAATTGAATCTTCAATTGAAGCTCCCTTAAGTAAAGGTTTATCAGATTTTTTTCTAAATTGTTTTATCAATTTAGCAGGTGTATTCCCGACTTCAGAATACATTAAAGCTGTATTACCAACTAACACTTCATTTAAATTCCCAAAGTCTCTTTCAGAAGATTCCATCGCTTTTGAAAGCAAAGTGTTTTTAACAACTGAAAGTTTAATACCTGCTTTAAAACATGCTCTTCTTAATTTGCTTGTTTCATTAGCATTTAGACCGGAAACATCTGTCATGTAAACATTGGTATTTTCTGCTAATTCAGCAGTCAACTTTTTTATCACATTAGATTTTTCTTCTCTTGTCATTTTATTTTTTTTTACTAAATATTAGTATCAATATTAATTCCTGGACTCATAGTACTAGACATAGAAATACTTTTAACGTAAGTTCCTTTTGAAGAACTAGGCTTAAGCTTAATTATATTTTGAATTAGCTCAAGTGAGTTTCCATAAATTTTGTCAGCATCAAAAGAAGTTTTACCGATTGAAGCATGAATGATACCAGTTTTATCAACCTTAAAATCAATTTTACCAGATTTTACATCATTAACTGCTTTGGCAATATCCATTGTTACAGTACCTGTTTTTGGATTTGGCATTAAACCTCTAGGACCCAATACTCTTCCTAAAGGACCTAGCTT
>CBFHJJ010000003.1:116709-159033 GCA_965655865.1 Flavobacteriaceae bacterium
CTTACCCATAACACTTGGCATTGTAATAATTACGTCTACATTAGTCCAACCATCTTTTATTTTTTGGAGATACTCGTCTAAACCAACAAAATCAGCACCAGCGTCTAGGGCTTCTTTCTCTTTGTCAGGTGTTACTAAAGCTAAAACTTTAACATCTTTACCTGTACCATGAGGAAGGGTAACAATCCCTCTTACATTTTGATCAGCTTTTCTAGGATCTACTCCTAATCTTACTGCCAAATCAATCGAAGGATCGAAATTAACATTGGAAATTTCTTTTATAACAGAAGAAGCTTCTTCAAGGGAATATGTTTTTGAATTATCATATTTAGATAGAGCGTCTTTACGTTTTTTTGTAATTTTTGTCATAATCTTATTTTATTAAAAATTAAAAAGGAGCTTGACCTTTGACTTTAATACCCATTGATCTTGCTGTACCGGCTACCATTTTCATAGCAGATTCAACAGTAAAAGCATTTAAGTCAACCATTTTATCTTCGGAAATTGCTTTAACTTGATCCCAAGATACCGTAGCAACTTTACTACGATTTGGTTCTCCAGATCCCTTTTTAATTTTAGCTGCTTCCAAAAGCTGAACGGCTGCTGGCGGAGTTTTAACAACAAATTCAAAAGATTTATCTTTGAAAACTGTAATTGCTACAGGCAAAATTTTTCCAGGTTTATCTTGAGTTCTTGAGTTAAATTGTTTACAAAATTCCATAATATTAACACCAGCTGCTCCTAAAGCAGGACCAACAGGTGGTGATGGATTTGCAGCACCTCCTCTAATTTGTAATTTTAGTACTTTGTGTATTTCTTTAGCCATTATTAATATTTATTATCTCTTAAACAATTGGAAGCTATCTAAGAAATGATTTATATGTAACATTTATATTTTCTCAACTTGCATGTAAGAAAGTTCAAGTGGAGTTTTTCTGCCGAAAATCTTCACCATTACTTCTAACTTTCTTTTTTCTTGATTTACTTTTTCAATAGCTCCATTGAAACCATTGAAAGGTCCATCAATTACTTTAATATTTTCACCGATTTCAAACGGAATCGACACACTTTCACTTTCAGTTGACAATTCATCAACCTTACCTAACATTCTATTAACTTCAGCAGTTCTCAATGGAATTGGATCACCACCTTTTGTTTCTCCTAAAAAACCAATTACATTAGGAAGAGCCTTAATAATGTGAGGAATTTCACCAGTAAGATTAGCTTTTATCATTATGTAACCAGGAAAATAAACTTTTTCTTTATTTATTTTTTTTCCTTTTCTGATCTGAACAACTTTTTGAGTTGGTACTAGTATATCTTCAACAAAATCTTTAAATCCTAAACGGTTTATTTCAGAATCCATATAATCACGAATTTTATTTTCTTGACCACTTACTGCTCTTACAACATACCACTTTTTTAAATCGACAATTTCTTCAGACATAATTTAATTTATAAAATCAAAATAAAATTTAATAATTTGTGATAAAATACTATCTGCCACCCATATCAGCGCAGCAAATATTATAGAAAATAAAAGCACAACAACTGTGAGATTGGATAGTTCGGGAAGAGCAGTCCATGAAACATGTTCCTTTAACTCTGAAAAAGACTCCTTTATATATGAAACTATATTCATAACTCTTAATTTGCACGGGTTGAGAGGCTCGAACTCCCGACACCTGGTTTTGGAGACCAGTGCTCTACCAACTGAGCTAAACCCGTCTCTCCGTTAATGGTGTAAATTAAACACCAAAGATTTATAGCCACAAAAGGCATCCACTTTATGTAGATACCTTTTACGGATTAATTAATATTATATTATAAAATTTTAGTAACCTGACCAGCACCTACAGTTCTACCACCTTCTCTAATAGCGAATCTCAATCCAACGCTACAAGCGATAGGAGAAATAAGCTCAACAGTAATAGTTAAGTTATCTCCAGGCATTACCATTTCTACACCTTTAGGAAGAACAATATTTCCAGTTACGTCAGTTGTTCTTACATAAAATTGTGGTCTATAGTTATTATGAAATGGAGTGTGTCTTCCACCCTCTTCTTTCTTTAATATATATACTTCAGCTTCAAATTTGGCATGTGGTTTAACTGAACCTGGTTTACAAATAACCATACCTCTTGAGATATCTGTTTTTTCAACACCTCTCAATAAGATACCTACGTTATCACCAGCTTCACCTCTGTCTAAAATTTTTCTAAACATTTCTACACCAGTAACAGTAGAAGATAATTTCTCAGCTCCCATTCCAATGATATCTACAGCATCTCCAGTGTTAGCTACACCAGTTTCAATTCTACCTGTTGCAACAGTACCTCTACCTGTAATAGAAAATACATCTTCAACTGGCATTAAAAAATCTTTATCAACCTCTCTTTGAGGAAGTTCAATCCAGCTATCAACAGACTCCATTAAATTCATAACAGTGTCAACCCACTTTTGTTCTCCATTAAGAGCTCCAAGTGCAGAACCTAAAATTACTGGTCCATTGTCACCATCATATTCGTAGAAGTTTAGTAAGTCTCTAACTTCCATTTCAACAAGTTCTAATAATTCTTCATCGTCGACTTGGTCAGCCTTGTTTAAGAAAACAACAATTCTTGGAATACCAACTTGTCTTCCTAGAAGTATGTGTTCTCTTGTTTGTGGCATTGGTCCGTCAGAAGCTGCAACTACAAGAATTGCACCATCCATTTGAGCGGCACCTGTTACCATGTTTTTAACATAATCCGCGTGACCAGGACAGTCAACGTGCGCATAATGACGATTTGCTGTTTGGTACTCAACGTGAGAAGTGTTAATTGTTATCCCTCTTTCTTTTTCTTCAGGAGCGTTGTCAATTTGGTCAAAACTCTTTACTTCAGATAAACCTGCGTCAGCTAATACTTTAGTAATAGCAGCAGTTAGGGTAGTTTTTCCGTGATCTACGTGTCCGATTGTCCCGATATTTAAATGGGGTTTCGAACGATCAAATGTTTCCTTAGCCATATGATATATTGTTTTATTACTTTTAAAATGCGTGCAAATATATAAATTTTATCTTAAAATATTAAATGTTTTAATTTTTTTTTCGTATAAAATATCTAAAGTGAAACGAATAAAATTTTTAATGATAAAAAAAAAAGTTAATTCTGTTTTTTTACAACAAATAATCCAGAATTAATATCGCTAATAATTATGTTTTCGCTTTTGAAATAAGGATATACACTCCATGCTCCATTAAAAGCCTCACTATTACCCTTTTTTCCACTATGATCACCTCCAGGATCTTGATTTTTTATTGTTGTTAATTTTGGCAACCCATGATCATGATCACTATGATCGTGAAAAGTGTTAAAAAACCCTAACTCAGTTATACTTTTTTGATCAATATTTAAAACATCCAAAACTCTAAGACCAGCTGTGTAACTTGCAAGAAAAAATTCAGTTCCATTTACATACCCATTATGATCAATAGCTTTTGTTTCTGCTTCATGATTATGGTGCAAAATTGGATTATCCAAGTCAGTTAAATTAATAACTATCGTTCTAGTTTTAGCATCAACTTTTAATTCGTAATCTGAATCTAACTCATCTAATTCGTCACCTAATAAAGCATACTTATGATCATCGGTAAGCCATGATTGATGAGTGTATTGGTGATCGTAAAAAAAAGTACTAATAAGATTTGGTTCAGATTTATTTGTAACATCAATAAAAACCACCCTATCTTCATTACTACCAATATATATTTCTTTACCAAAATGGTCTTGATCTGGGCCTTTGTAGTTAACAATTTGAGCATCATGACTGTAACCAAACTGAGAGCCCTCGAGTTCCAATTTTGGAGCTATTGGATCGGACAAGTTAAAAGCATAAACCCCCTTAGTTCCTGCACCTGCAATGTAAGCGTATCCAGTATCCTCGTTGATTGCAATATTATGAGCATTTCCAAATGAATTATCAATAAAATCAGCAGAGAAAATTTGCTTTGATTCAACTCCTCTTAACTTAGATAAATTAAATACTTGTAAACCATGATCTTCGGCTTCACTAACAATGTAAGCATGATCATTGTAAACCTTTATGTCTCTCCAAGAACTATCAACTGTTGAGGTTGGAAGTTTGCCAAGATAAATAGGAGATGTAGAGTCAGTAATATCTATAAAGGCAGTACCGTTATTTACTCCCATAATTGCATATTCTCTTCCAGTTGTTGAATCGGTCCAGCCCCAACAATCATTACCAGCCACTGCATCCATTTCCTCAAGTGTTATACGTCCCATTAAGTCATAATTAAGACAGGAATATTCATAGTCAGTACCAGGAATTTTGGCAAAACCATCAACACAAGTTGCCAGAGGAGAGTCAATAACTTTACTATCGTCGTAATCCTCATATTGGCAAGAAGATATTAATATGGTACATAAAATTAATATGTAATTTTTCATTTTATAAATTTAATAAATTTAATTCAAGATTAATCTAACAAATTTTATACCAGAAAACTTTATGTTTGCAAAAAATATTTTTTTTAAAATTCTGTTTATTTTAAAGAAAAAAAACAAAAATCAAAGCAGTTAATCCTGTTTTAATGCCTATGAAATTTAACGAACTTGGCTTAATGCCTTCACTTTTAAAAGCTGTAAATGAGAAAGGATACACTGACCCTTCTCCAATACAAGAAAAAGCAATTCCACTAATTCTAAAAAGAAAAGATGTATTAGCATCAGCGCAAACAGGAACAGGAAAAACAGCTGGCTTCACACTACCGTTATTACAGATTCTATCAAAACAATCAAACTCGAATCATAGAAAAATTAAAGCATTAATATTAACTCCTACAAGAGAACTTGCAGCTCAAATTTATGACAATGTAATAGAATACAGTAGACATCTAAAATTAAGATCTACTGTTATTTTTGGCGGAGTTAATCAAAAACCACAAGTTTCTAAAATAAGAAGCGGTATTGATATTTTAATTGCAACGCCCGGCCGTTTGTTAGATCTTGAAAATCAACGATTATTGTCATTACGAAATGTAGAAATATTAGTTTTAGACGAAGCCGATAGAATGTTAGATATGGGCTTTCAAAGAGATATTAATAAAATAATGAACTTATTGCCAAGCAAAAGACAAAATCTACTTTTTTCCGCCACCTTTTCTAAAGAAATTAAAAGATTAGCAAAAGGAATTTTAAATGATCCTGCAATGGTAGAAACTTCTCCTCAAAACACAACGGTTGAAGCTATTGTTCAATATGTGTATAATGTAGACAAGAACAAAAAATCAAGCCTTATTATTCAATTAATAAAGGAAGGTAATTGGAAACAAGTTTTAGTTTTTACAAGAACAAAACACGGTGCGAATAACCTTTGTAAAAAAATGATTAAAGCAGATATATCTGCTGCTGCAATTCACGGAAACAAAAGTCAGGGAGCAAGAACAAGAGCGCTAGCTGGTTTTAAGGACGGTTCTGTTGAAATACTTGTTGCTACTGATATTGCAGCTAGAGGATTAGATATTCCTCTTTTGCCGCATGTAATAAATTTTGAGTTACCTAACATTCCAGAGGACTACGTACATAGAATTGGAAGAACAGGAAGAGCTGGAGCAAAAGGTGAGGCAATTTCGCTTGTTTGTGTTGATGAAAAACAATATTTGAAAGATATTGAAAAGCTAGTAAATCTTAGAATTCCTTCAAAAATAAAACAAGGATTTGAGCCTGATCCAAATGCTGTTCCACAGCCTCCTAAACAAAAAAACAGAAATAATTTTAACAGAGTTAAAGGAAAATCAAATCGAAATAAAAAAAGAAACAATTATAGAAAATAGAAAAAGCTCAAGAATAATGACCATAAAACTCTTGAACTTTTAATACATGTTGATTGGGAAATCAACAATGCGAATGTATAATTAAAATTTGGAATAAAAGTATTTTTATTTTAAATAAAAAAATGCACAATTAATCCGCCAATTATTAACCCTTTTATAAAAGAAATCCAATAAGCCTGGTAATTTGAAAAACCCCAGCTTTTTAAAGTTCTTTCTACTTGCTTTTTATGCCAATTTATCATTGTTTAAATAATTACAATCAAATATAGCTATCTATTGAAAATCTCCTCCATTTACCACCGTCCATTGATCAAGTGATTTAAAATACTTCTTAATAACAGCATTTACTTTTTCTACTGTTAATGAACTAACCTGAGATTCAAGCGCAGCGTAAAAAGCCATATCTCTTTCAAAATAAAGGTTGTTATTAATCAATGATGACAACTCATTATCTTTAGCTCTGGAAACTGTCTGTCCTTGAACCCAACCTTTTATGGCACTATCCAATTCTTCTTGAGTTATACCATCATTAATAAAACGTTCTAATTCTTCTTTAAAACCAACCTGAACCTTCTCAGCGTTCATAGGTGCATAAATAGCATAGATGATCAAAGCCGAGTTTTTATCATCTGGATCACTGTCAATACTAACCTGAGCACCCGCACCATAACTCACACCATCTTGCTGTCTTAAACGGGTAGCAACTCTTGAGTTCAAAAACCCACCGCCAAAAATAATTCCCGCTACTTGAAGTGCAGCATTATCCGTGCCAGTTTCAGTTGTTTTAGCAGATAACATACCTACTGTAAAAGCATTTTTCTTATCAGGAGTAATTATATTTTCATTAGCTGCAATATTTTGTTTAAATGGATTTGCAATTACTGAAAATGGTTTGTCTGATTTAAAATCTGAAAAATTATTCTCAAAATAAGTTTTAATCATGTTAACATCCATACTTCCAATTGCTACTAAAGAAGCTTTATTCGAAACGCCATAATACTCATCGTAAAAAGATTGTATACTCTCTACACTCACCTCCTTAATCATTGCTATCTGTTCATCAATATTAGGAATATAATTAGGATGACCTTTAGAGTAAAACTGATTGATTTGTTGCATACGTTGAACCGCTACAAATTGAGGATCAGAAGCACTGCTTTCCAAGCCAGCCAAACGTTGTGTTTTAATTTTATCCAATTCACTAAATTCAAATTTTGGATTTTTAAGCATGTCTGTCATAATTTCAAGAGCAGCAGGCAAATGTTCTTTAGTTGAAGAAACATTAGCATAAACCCTACCATTACTTCCACTGAAACCAACAGACGAACTAATAGCACTCAACTCATCTTCAATGTCTTGACGTGATCTTGATTGCGTTCCTTTGTTAAGCAAATTTGCCACAAATCCAGCTGTCATTCCCTTATTCATATAGTCATTTACATTTCCCGATCTCATCACAAAAGATAAGTTTACTGTTTCACCACGATTCGCTTTACTTATAAATCCATATTCAATACCAGATTTTGGTAAAACTCCGCTATCCAAACGATTTTGAATATTATCATAGTTAACATCGAAATCTTCACCAACGTCCATAGCCACTTTACCTTTGTAGTTTGCTACCATTTCAGCCAATCCCTCTGTGTGTAAAATCTCAATACGTTCTGGCTTATCTGTTGGAATAAAATTTCCAATTGTACGGTTAGTAGGAATAAAATATTTTTGAACTGCTGCATTAACTTCCTCTACTGTTGTATTTTCAATGCGATCTCGGTGAATAAATGCCAAACGCCAATCTCCTGCTCCGATAAATTCACTCATATAAGTTCCCATATATCCAGAATTTCTACTAAGTTGATCTAATTGCTTCATGATATTTGATCGAGCGCGCTTCAACTCGTCTAAAGTAATTGGGTCATCTTTTAAATCATCCAACACATTTAATAAAGTTTCCTCAGCATCAGACAGTGATTTGTCAGATGGAACACTCACATTAAAATTAATGTAACCTGGTTCTTTGGTAAATGGATTCGATGCATATACACTAGAAGCCATTTGTGTTTCCACCAAAGCTTTATAAAGTCTTCCAGACGGCGCATCGTTTAAAACGTTTTGAGCCAATGTTAAAGCTGAATAATCTGCATCTGATCCTGCTGGAGAATGGTATAACGCCATCAACAATTGCAAATCACCTACTCGATTTAATTCAACTCGTTTTTCACCATCTTGAGCTGGCTCAACAGTTGGTACTTCAGTTAACTTTATTGATGGATTCTTTAGGGGTCCAAAATATTTTCCAACCAACTCCAAGGTGCGTTTGTCATCAATCTTTCCTGTAATCATTAATACAGCATTGTCAGGTCGATAATATTTCTTATAGAATGCTTTCAAATTTGCAATTGGCACACGCTCGATGTCGGAACGGTTTCCAATTGTTGAATTTCCGTAATTATGCCACATATAAGCTGCACGTATTACTTTTTGAGATAATGTTCTAGAGGGTGAATTTTCTCCGCTTTCAAATTCGTTACGTACCACACTAAATTCTGATTCAAGATCCTTCTTTGCTATATAAGAATTCATCATTCTATCAGACTCTAAACCTAACGCCCACTCCAAATTATCATCTGTCGCGTTGAATGTTTCATAATAATTGGTACGGTCATACCAAGTAGTTCCATTAGCACGTGCACCACGTTCTGTCAATTCATTAGGAATATCTTTGTGAGTTGGCGTCCCTTTAAAAACAAGGTGTTCTAACAAATGAGCCATACCTTTTTCACCATATCCTTCATGTCGAGAGCCAACTAAATAAGTAATATTTACAGTGATGGTCTGCGAGGAATTGTCTGGAAATAAAAGTACTTTCAAACCATTATCTAATACATATTCCGTTATACCCTCAACAGAGGCTGTTTTTTTTATTTGAGCTGTACTTAATTGAGTTACTGCAAGAAATAAAAGCGATAGAATTGAAGATTTAAAAAATAATTTCATAATAAATTTTGAGTATTAATTTAGAATATTAAATATATAATAATTTAAACATTAATCTAAAACTGCTATTGTAAGCAGTTTGTTTAAAGAATTTTATTTTAATGAATTTTTGAAGAGCCAATGACGAGATTTGAACTCGTGACCTCTTCCTTACCAAGGAAACGCTCTACCCCTGAGCTACACCGGCAGAAAATTTGAGCGAGAGACCGGGTTCGAACCGGCGACATTCAGCTTGGAAGGCTGACGCTCTACCAACTGAGCTACTCTCGCTTAAATAATTAGTGGGGAGAGCAGGATTCGAACCTGCGAAGTTAAAAACAGCAGATTTACAGTCTGCCCTCGTTGGCCGCTTGAGTATCTCCCCAATATTTTAAAGAACTAAGAGCCGATGGAGGGACTCGAACCCACGACCTGCTGATTACAAATCAGCTGCTCTAGCCAGCTGAGCTACATCGGCTTTTCCATTTAATGGATCGCAAATGTATTGATTTATTTTTTTTGAATCAAAAGAAAAATACTAATTTTTAAAAAAAAATAAAATGATTACTTTTTTCTTTCTCTTGGATGATTTTTCTTGTAATCATTTATAATTTTTGGAAGCTTAATTTTAGTATAAATTTGAGTAGATGCAAGGCTTGAATGCCCCATTATTTCTTTTATACTATTTATATCAGCACCATTATTTAACATATGAGTTGCAAAGGAATGCCTTAAGACATGTGGACTAGTTTTCACTTTTGTCGAAACTTTTGAAAAATATTTTTTCACAACTCGATAAACCAAAGAAGGGCCAATCGATTTTCCTTTATTTGTTATAAAAAGATATGAACTACTTGAACTAACATCCTTGCGAAGACTTAAATAATCTTTTATTCGTTTATTTAAATTGCCAAGTACTGGCACTAACCTTTCTTTATTTCTTTTACCCAATACTTTAATTAAATTCTCACTTAAAAAAACATCATTTAATTTGATGTTTATAAGTTCGTCTCTTCTTATACCTGTAGAGTATAGAGTATCTACAATTAATAAATTTCTTTTTCCTTCAAAGTCATTACTAAAAACATCAATAACTTTAAAAATTTCATCCTCAGAAAATGGAATTATTAACTTTTTTTGAACTTTTAATCTTTTATGATTTTTAAGAGGAGAAACTTTATTCACTTGAGTTTTAAGTAAAAAATCATAGTATTTATTTAAAGAGGATATTTTTCGATTAATAGTTGAGGGAGAAAGATTTTTTTCGGAAAGGTTAATAATCCAATCCCTTATAATTGGATAGGTTACTTTTGAAATATTACTTATTTCATAATGATCTAAGCAGAACAATTTAAATGTTTCAATATCTTTTCTATATGCAACAACAGTATTATTTGAGAATTTTTTCTCTTTAGACAAGTAATCAAAAAAATTTGGTAAATACATCTAGCCTACTTAACGTAAAGTTAGGCAATTAAAGCAAAAAAGATGGAAAGATTAAATATTTTCAAGATCTCTTAAACCCTGAACATATGAGGCTTTTTTGATCTTGTCTCTATTTCTTACTGAAGGTTTGATAAAAGCTTGTCTAGATCTTAAACTTTTCATAGCTCCTGTTCTATCGAATTTACGTTTAAATCTCTTTAAAGCTCTATCGATATTTTCACCTTCTTTTACTGGAATAATTAACATATATCTTTTTAATAGGCAGCAAATATAAAAACATTTTTTATTTACTGGGAAATTATTTTAAAATATTTCTGGATATGACTAATTTTTGAATTTCTGTTGTTCCTTCTCCAATTGTACATAGTTTAGAATCTCTGTAAAATTTTTCGGCAGGAAATTCTTTAATATAGCCATATCCACCATGGATTTGTACAGACTCATTAGCTACCCTGACACAAACTTCAGATGCATACATTTTACACATAGCACTTAATTTTGTCATCGGTCTATTATTGTTTTTTTCATGTGAAGCCTTGTGTATTAATAGTTCAGAAGCCTCAATTTCCGTGGCCATTTCAGCCAATTTAAATGAAATTCCCTGAAAAGAACTGATAGGTTTTCCAAATTGCACACGTTCTTTAGAGTATTTTAGTGCTGCATTAAAAGCACCTTTCGCAATTCCAAGAGAAAGTGCTGCAATTGATATCCTTCCGCCATCTAAGATTTTCATTGATTGAATAAACCCTTCTCCAACTTCTCCTAATCTATTCTCATCACTAATAATACAATTGTCAAATATCATCTCTGCAGTTTCAGAAGCTCTCATACCAAGCTTATTTTCTTTTTTTCCAGAGCCAAATCCTTTTGTTCCTCTTTCAATAACAAAAGCTGTAGCGTTTCTTTTTTGACCCTTTTCTCCAGTTCTAAAAATTGCAACTGCAATATCTCCTGAGATTCCGTGAGTAATAAAGTTTTTTGTCCCATTTAAAACCCAATTTTTACCATCTTTAACTGCTGTTGAAGACATGCCGCTGGCATCTGAACCTGAATTATTTTCTGTCAAACCCCAAGCACCAAGGTGGAATCCTGAAGCTAACTTAGGGATCCATTTCTTTTTTTGCACATCAGTTCCAAAGAGGAGGATGTGATTTGTACATAATGAATTATGAGCAGCAACTGAGAGTCCAATCGACGGATCAACTTTAGAAATTTCTTCGATTATAGAAACATATTCGTGATAACCAAGACCAGAGCCTCCAAGTGATTCAGGAACGAGTATACCCATGAAGCCAAACTCTCCCGCTTGTTTAAATAAATGTTTTGGAAAATATTGAGACTCATCCCATTCCATTACATTAGGTTTGATAAATTTGTTTGCAAAAGATTTAGCGGACTCAGCTACTAAACTATTATTTGGGCCTAAATTAAAATCCATAAGTTATTTGAAATATTCTAATAACACATTAACAAAATTAATGCCAAAATTAAGCTAATTTATGATTATAGCACAAATAAAATCTACTGTTTAATAACTTTCAAATATTTATTAAGTTGTTCCTTAACAACAGGGAATAAAAAGTATAGTCCGATCATATTTGGGAATACCATAGCAAAAATCATTGCATCAGAAAATGCCCATATTGAGTTCATACTTGCAGCTGCACCAATAATTATAAATAAACAAAAAAGTAATTTATAAGTTAAATCAGCTGCTTTTCCTCTCCCAAATAGAAATTTCCAGGACTGTAAGCCGTAATATGACCAAGAAATCATTGTTGAAACAGCAAATAGTACTACCGCAATTGTCAAGAACACATCAGAAAACGGAATGTATTCTGCAAAGGCTTGGGATGTTATTCCTGCGCCTTCAAATGGAACACCGTCAATCATTACGGTTCCTAAACCATCTCCGCCATACTCAAAGTATCCACCAAAGTTGAATATTATTATAACTAAAGCAGTCATTGTACAAATAACCACAGTATCAATAAAAGGCTCTAAAAGTGCTACTAATCCTTCACTAGCTGAATACTTTGTCTTAACAGCCGAGTGTGCTATTGAAGCGGAACCTGCTCCTGCCTCATTCGAAAATGCAGCTCTTTTAAAACCAACCATAAGAACTCCAATAACTCCACCTACTCCCATAGCTGTCGGATTAAAAGCCTCTGAAATAATCAAGCTAATTGCATCATCAATAAAAGTGAAATTTGATAATATAATGTATAAACAAGCAAATAAATAAAGAAGTGCCATAAACGGTACTACTTTTTCAGTAACTGAGGCTATTCTTTTAATACCACCGATTATTATCACACCAACAACAATTGCTAAAATCACTCCAATGACAGCTCCAGCGCTTGTACTTTCAAAACCTAACAACTGTTTAACCACGATAGTTGCCTGGTTAGACTGAGCGGCATTTCCGCCACCAAAAGATCCTCCGATACAACATATTGCAAAAATAACAGCCGCGATTTTACCTAAATTTTCGAAACCTTTTTCCTTAAGTCCTTTTGTTAAATAATACATTGGTCCTCCGTACACTGTCCCATCCTCTCCAACATCTCTGTATTGAACACCTAAAGTACATTCAACAAATTTTGTTGACATTCCCAGCAAACCACATATAATCATCCAGAAAGTTGCTCCTGGACCACCAAGCGCAATAGCTAAAGCTACTCCAGCTATATTTCCATTTCCAACAGTTCCAGAAACTGCTGTTGCTAATGCTTGAAAATGAGATACTTCTCCGTCACCAGATTGATCTGATTCACTTTTATCATGGTCATCGTATTTGCCTCTGACAACATTAATTGCAGTAAAAAAATACTTGATATTTGGAAATCCAAAATATAAAGTAAAAAATAATGCACTACCTACAAGTAAAAATATTACAAAAGGATATCCTCCAACTTGAAAGAAAACAACTTCACTAAAAAAATCAGAAATTGGAGCAAATGCCTCATCTATTTTTTGATCAAGACCTTTTTCCTGTGAAAAAGAAAGTGAAGTGGATAAAATTAGCAAAAGCGATAAATATATTTTTTTCATTTGTTTTTAATTAAGTGTGAGAATAATTAACAAGATGCAAATAATAAATAATAATTCAAATATTTTTTATTACAAATCAAAAACTGAAGATCTTTTAGCTGAGATTAAATCTTTTATTCTTAACCAAAAAGCTAAAATGAGGTAGAAAAAAAAACCAAATCCAAGTGAGAAAAAACTACTGTAGATAAAAAAAATTCTGACATTTTTTTTCTTCATACCCAACCAATCAGCTAATCTTGAACAAACTGAATAACCGTGTCTTTCAAAAAAATACCTTAAACGCAACATCATTTTGAAATTTCTCCTTTCCAATTTGCAATACCGCCAATAAGATTATAAACATCTTTAAAGCCTAATTGACCCATTATCTGACAGGCTTGTGCACTTCTCGCCCCTGATTTACAATATAGGTAATAACTATTTTCTTTATTGTATGATTGAATTTTGGACATAAATGTATTTGCATCGTATATGTTTAAATTAGTAGCATTAGCAATGTAACCTTCACTAAATTCTTCTGGCGTCCTTACATCGAGAATAATATTATTTGTCTCAACAGATTCACTTGCCCATTTTATTTGATCTAAATCCATTATTATATTTAATTTAAAAAATAAAATTATTAAATATTTGTTGTTATGTATAATTTTCGTTTATATATTTGATATATGTTTAAAAAATTATCACATACTAATTGGTGGCGTTTACTTAATTTCAATTAAGTCGAGATAATCTTTTAGTTTGTTCAAATATAAAAAGGCTTGTTTATCGACAAGCCTTTTTTAATTAAAAAAATATAGTGTATAAAATAAAAACTTTTAGAAAAAAAATATTAGCTGATACAATGACACCAGTTAGTATATATCAAAAAATTAGAGATAAGTTTTCTAATTCAATACTTTTAGAAAGTAGTGATTATGGAGCTAACGATAATAGTTATGCATATGTTTGTTTTAACCCAATTTCAACATTTAAAGTTAAAGGAGATCAAATAAATCAAACATTTCCTGATAAAAAAAGTCAAATAAAAGAAATTAATAAACAAGTTAATGTTGTTTCAGAGCTAAACATATTTTGTAAAAAATTTGAAGCTTCAAAATCAAACTCAAAGTTTTTTGAGAGTGGTGTTATAGGATACATGAATTATGATGCAGTAAAACATTTTGAAAAAATTTCATTAAAACCTAAAAAAAATGACATCGAAATTCCAGATATTTTTTATGCATTTTACTCAAACATCATTATAATTAATGTTTTCAATAACGAAGCTGTTTTGCTGCACCACAGCTATGATGAAGAAAGTAATTTAGACGAAATTGAAGAATACATAAAATCTAATAAATTGTCGAAATATCCTTTTTCAAAATTTGGAAAAATAAGATCAAATTTAAATGATAATGAGTATTTAGATTTAGTTAAAAAAGGAATAAAACATTGTGAAAGAGGAGATGTATTTCAAATAGTATTATCCAGAAGGTTTAACCAAAAGTTTGAAGGTGACGAGTTTAATTTATACAGAGCTCTAAGATCTGTAAACCCCTCTCCTTATTTATTTTATTTTGATTATGGTAGTTATAAAATATTTGGAAGTTCACCTGAAGCTCAACTTGTTGTTGAAAATAATAAAGCAGAAATTCATCCAATAGCAGGAACTTTTGTAAGAACAGGAAATGATTACAAAGATTCAATTGAAGCTAAAAAATTAGCAATCGATAAAAAAGAAAATAGTGAACATATGATGCTTGTAGATTTAGCAAGAAATGATTTGAGTAGAAACGGAAATAACGTAACGGTTGAAAAAGATAGAGAAATACAATTTTATTCACATGTTATTCATCTAGTTTCTAAGGTAACTGCAACAAAAAAAAATAATTCTTCTACACTTCAAATTGCAGCCGACACATTTCCAGCAGGAACATTGTCTGGAGCTCCAAAACATAGAGCCATGCAATTAATTTCTAAGTATGAAAATTGTAATAGATCATTTTATGGAGGAGCGCTTGGATTTATTGATTTTGAAGGCAATTTTAATCACGCTATAATTATAAGATCATTTTTGAGTAAAAATCATGAACTTATTTTTCAAGCTGGAGCAGGTATTGTTTCAAAATCTAATCCAAATAGTGAATTACAAGAAATTAACAATAAACTAGGAGCCTTAAACAAAGCTTTAGAACTAGCTGAAAAAATCTAAATATGAAATTAATAGTTATAGATAATTACGATTCTTTCACATACAATCTAGTTCATTATTTTGAGGAACTACATTGTAAAGTTACTGTTAAAAGAAATGACGAGGTAACTTTAAAAGAGATTGAGAAATATGATTGCATAGTACTATCTCCAGGACCAGGTATTCCAGACGAAGCTGGAGAATTAAAAAATATTATAAATCATTTTGGAAAATCTAAAAAAATTCTTGGAGTTTGCTTAGGTCATCAAGCAATAGCAGAAGTTTATGGTGCTAAACTTAAAAATCTTGATGAAGTCTTTCATGGAGTAGCTAGTAAAATCGATATTATAAAGAAAGATTATATTTTCAATAAGCTATCAAATCCACTTAAAGTGGGAAGATACCACTCTTGGGTTGTGGAGGAACCGATTCCAGATTGTCTTGAAATTTTAGCCTATGATGAAAACAAACAAATAATGGCTTTAAAACACAAGGATTACGATATTAGAGGAGTCCAATTTCATCCAGAATCAATATTGACTGAGGAAGGAAAAGCACTTCTAAATAATTGGTTAAAAATTAATTAATGAAAGATATAATTAACAAACTTAGCTCACACAATACTTTATCTAAAAATGAAGCCAAAGAAGTTTTATTAAATATTTCAAGTGGAAAATATAACAATAGTCATATTAGTTCATTTTTGACAATTTTTATGATGAGAAATATTACTTTGGAGGAACTGCAAGGTTTTAAAGAAGCGTTACTTGAACTATGTATTAAGATTGATTTATCTGATTATAATGCAATTGATCTCTGTGGAACTGGAGGAGATAACAAAGATACATTTAACATTTCTACTTTATCAGCTTTTGTAACTGCTGGAGCAAAAGTAAATGTTTCAAAGCATGGTAATTATGGAGTTTCTTCTTCATGTGGATCGAGTAACGTATTAGAGTTTTTAGGAATAAAGTTTTCAAATAATAAAGATTTTTTAAAAAAATCAATCGAAAAAAGTGGAATATGTATTTTACATGCTCCCCTTTTTCACCCAGCTATGAAAAACGTTGCTCCGATTAGAAAAGAATTAGGATTAAAAACTTTTTTTAATATTTTGGGACCTTTGGTAAATCCTTCTTTTCCAAAAAATCAAATAGTAGGTGTATTTAATTTAGAGTTGGCTAGACTTTACTCCTACTTGTTTCAAAAAACAAATAAAAATTATGCAATAATTCATTCATTGGATGGATATGATGAAATATCGCTCACTGGAAATGTTAAAGTAATTACTAGAGATGAAGAAAACATATTTTCTCCTCAGGATTTAAGTTTACAAAAATTAAATTCAAAATCTATAAATGGAGGTAAAACAATCAAAGAATCTGCAAAAATATTCATGGATATTTTACATAACAAAGGAAGTAAATCTCAGAACCAAGTTGTTTTTGCAAACTCAGGATTAGCTATTTCTACCGCATTAAATATTTCAATTAATGATGGTATAGAAAAAGCAAAAGAATCTTTAAAATCGAATAAAGCATTGAAGGCATTTAACAAACTTAAAAACTTAAGTGAATAATGACTATTCTAGAAAAAATAATTGAAACCAAAAAAAATGAGTTGGAAATTGTTAAAAAAACAATTTCAATTGAAGATTTAAAAAAACTACCAAATTTTCAAAAAAAATCAATTTCTCTTGTTAATAGATTAAAAAATAGTTCTCACGGTATTATTGCAGAGCATAAAAGAAGGTCACCTTCAAAATCTATCATAAATGAATCTACAAATATTGATCAAATAATACATGGTTATGATCGAGCAGATGTTTGTGGAATTTCTGTTTTAACAGATAAAGAATATTTTGGTGGAAGTTTAGATGACTTGAGGAATGCTAGGAACTTAACAAATATTCCAATTTTAAGAAAAGAATTTATAATCGACAAATATCAATTAATTGAGGCAAAAGCATACGGTGCAGATGTAATACTATTAATTGCTGCATGTCTTAATAAGCACCAAATAATTAATCTTAGTGCATTTGCAAAAGAAATTGGTCTTGAGGTATTAATTGAAGTACATAATGAAAATGAGTTAGAAAAATGTTTAATAGACACTATTGATATAATTGGAGTTAATAATAGAAATTTAAAAACATTTGAAGTTGACATTAATACCAGCATTAAATTATCTAATATAATTCCTGAAAAGTATTTAAAAATATCAGAAAGTGGAATATCAAATTACGATGAAATTAGAAAACTTAGAAACCATGGATTTAAAGGGTTTTTAATAGGTGAACTATTTATGAAAAATAATGATCCGGGAAAAGAAGTTTTAGATTTAATTGAAAAAATAATATGAAGTTAAAAGTTTGTGGGATGAAATTCTCAGAAAATATTGCAGAAATTGAAAGTTTAAAACCAGACTTTATGGGTTTTATATTTTATAAAAAATCTAAAAGATTTTTTAACGAATCAAAAATAATATTAAATGATAAAATAAATAGAGTTGGTGTTTTTGTAAATCAAGAAATGAATGAAGTATTTGATAATGTAAAAAAATACAAATTAGATTATGTTCAGCTTCATGGCGAAGAAGATATAAAATATTGTTTGTCAATAAAATCGTTCTGTAAAGTAATCAAGGTTTTTAAAATAGATGATACTTTTGATTTTAACACAATAAAAAAATTCGAAAATGTATCAGATTACTTTTTATTTGACACAAAAACAAATCTTCACGGTGGAAGTGGAAAAAAATTTGATTGGAAAATATTAAAAAATTATAATTCAAAAAAAAACTTCTTTTTAAGTGGTGGGATTAGTGAAGATGATGTGGAAGAAATTAAAAAAATTAAAAAAATTCATCCAATCATAGGAATAGATATAAATAGCAAATTTGAATTACCAAGCTTAAAAAAAGATAGAGAAAAAATAAAATCATTAATTAAGAAAATATAAATAATGAATAGTACTTATAACGTTGATAATAAAGGATATTACGGAGAATTTGGTGGCGCCTATATTCCAGAAATGATGTATTCTAATATTGAAGAATTAAAATCAAAATATATAAAAATTTGTTCAGAATCTAGCTTTAAAAAAGAGTTTAATGAACTTTTGAAAGATTATGTTGGAAGACCTACTCCACTCTATTATGCAAGTAGACTTTCAAAAAAATATAATACTAAAATATATCTTAAAAGAGAAGATTTATGTCACACAGGAGCACACAAAATTAACAATACAATTGGCCAAATTTTATTAGCTAAAAGATTAGGTAAAACCAGGATTATTGCTGAAACTGGTGCCGGTCAACATGGAGTAGCCACAGCTACTGTCTGTGCTTTGATGGGTATAGAATGTATTATTTATATGGGTGAAATTGATATTAGTAGACAAGCTCCTAATGTTGCTAGAATGAAAATGCTTGGTGCAGAAGTTAGACCTGCTACATCGGGAAGTAAAACTCTCAAGGATGCAACAAATGAAGCAATTAGAGATTGGATCAATAATCCAATTGACACACATTATATAATAGGTTCAGTTGTTGGTCCTCACCCCTATCCTGATATGGTTGCTAGATTTCAATCAGTAATTGGAAATGAAGTAATGAACCAATTACAAACACTAGAGGGCACTAAAGACCCAAATTACGTAATAGCATGTGTAGGAGGAGGAAGTAATGCTGCAGGCCTATTTTACCCATATTTAGACAATAATAAAGTTAAAATTATTTGCGTTGAGGCGGCAGGGAAAGGAATAAAATCTGGAAAAAGTGCAGCAACTTCAATCTTAGGAAAACAAGGAATAATACATGGATCGAAAACATTACTTATGCAATCTAAAGATGGACAGATCACTGAACCTTATTCAATTTCTGCAGGGCTAGATTATCCTGGAATTGGTCCAATGCATGCAAATTTATATAAATCCAAAAGAGGCGAATTTTATTCAATAGATGATACTGAAGCTATGAACTGGGGGCTAAATTTATCAAGACTTGAGGGTATTATTCCAGCAATAGAAACATCACACGCATTTGCTATTCTAGACAAAAAAGAATTTAAAGAAAATGATGTTTTAGTTTTCAATTGCTCTGGAAGGGGAGACAAAGATTTAGACACTTATATTGATTATTTTAAATTATAATAATGAACAGAATAAATAAAGTTTTAGATGGGGAAAAAAATATTTTATCAATATATTTTACTGCTGGGTACCCAAACATCAGTGACACAGAAGAAATAATAACTCAGCTAAGTAGATGTGATGTTGACATGATTGAAATTGGTCTTCCTTTTAGTGATCCACTGGCTGATGGGCCAACTATTCAAGAAAGTTCCACTGTAGCGTTAAATAATGGAATGAATTCAATTAAACTTTTTCACCAATTAAAGGATATTAGAAAAAAGACAAATATTCCTCTTATAATTATGGGCTATTTCAATCCGATATTACAATTTGGAGTTAAAGATTTTTGTAAAAATTGTCAATCTGTTGGAATAGACGGATTAATAATCCCTGATTTACCTGTTGAGGTTTATGAAAAAGAATATAAATCTATATTTGATAAACATGGTTTATTAAATATGTTTTTAATAACTCCTCAAACCAGTAATGAAAGAATACGTTTCATAGATAAGGTTTCAAAAGGATTCATTTACATGGTAAGTAGCTTTAGTATAACCGGAGCCGTAAATTCTTTTAATGAAAACCAAAAAAAATATTTTAAAAGAATCAATTCAATGAAATTAAAATCTAAATTATTAATTGGATTTGGAATTAGCAATAATAAAACTTTTATCGATGCAACAGAAAATAGTAAAGGAGCTATAATAGGCTCAGCATTTATAAAATTTTTAAAAAGAAATGACAAACAAAATATAGATAAGTTTATAAATTCAATTAGAAATAAATCATCTGGTGAACACTAGTTCATTAGAAATTTCACTTTCCTCAGAGCTGAATGAATAACCACCATAGTCAAATTGATTTAAATCATCAGCTGATTGGATATCGTTTTCTAAAAGAAATCTTGTCATCATTCCTCTAGCTTTTTTTGCGTAAAATGAAATTATTTTAAGTTTTCCATTTTTAAAATCTTTAAAAATTGGAGAAATCATGTCCACCTTCAATAAATTTTTATTAATAACTGCTGAATATTCGTTACTTGCTAAATTTATAAAAAGTTCTTTTACATCTAATTCATTATTTAAACTCTTAGTTATTTTATCATTCCAAAAGTCGTAGAGATTTTTAGAGCTACCCACAACTAATTTAGTACCCATTTCTAACCTATAGGCTTGTATTAGATCAAGAGGCTTCAGTATACCGTATAATCCAGATAATATTCTTAAAGATGATTGAGCTTTTTTGATTTTATTTTCATTTAATGTAAATGAATCGATTCCAGAGTATACATCTCCGTCAAAAGTAAATAACGCAGGTCTAGCATTATTAGAATTGAATGGAGTCACAAAATTCATATTACGATTCCAATTTAGTTCTGCTATTTTATCTGAAATTTTCATTAACTCTTTTAAATGTTTTGGATTTTTTGTTTTCAAAACATTATTTATTGTTTTTGATTCTTTCAAAAACTCAGGAATTGAAAAATCGAAAGTCGGTAAAACTTTATCAAAATTTAGTGACTTTGCAGGTGAAATAATAATTTTCATAGATAAAAACTTAAATGTAAAATAATAAAATTTATCACAAACTTGAATAATTCCTCCATTTTTCTAAACACTGTTCAAAATCGCCAGGAAGGTTACATTCAAAATTTAATTCTTTTTTAGAAACTGGATGAACAAAACCTAATGACTTAGCATGTAAAGCTTGTCTTGGAATTAATTTAAAACAATTTAAAACAAACTGCTTGTATTTATTAAAAATAGTTCCCTTTAATATTTTGTCTCCTCCGTACCTACTATCATTAAAAATCGGATGACCAATGTGTTTCATGTGTGCTCTAATTTGATGTGTTCTTCCAGTTTCTAATTGACACTCTATTAGAGTAACGTAGTTAAATCTTTCGATGACTTTATAATGAGTAATTGCGCTCTTACCAGATTCGTTATCTTCAGGAACACTCATTATTAAACGATTTTTAGGGTCTCTAGCTAATCTCTCATTAATTGTTCCTTTATCATCTTCTAAAATTCCCCAAACAAGTGCATAATATTTTCTTTTGGAGGTTTTTAAAAAAAACTGTTTAGCCAAATTAGTCATAGATATTTCATCCTTAGCTATTACTAAAAGCCCACTAGTATCTTTGTCAATCCTATGTACAAGGCCCGGCCTACCATCTTTATTTTGAGGCAGATTATTAAAATGATGAATTAATCCATTGAGTAATGTTCCACTGTAATTTCCATGCCCAGGGTGAACTACAAGACCTGCTGGTTTATTAACAACTAATAGATTTTTGTCCTCATGGACAATGTCAAGTGACATTTTTTCAGCAACTAAAAGATTTTCATAAGGTGGATGGGTAAACATTACCTTAACAAGATCTCCAGGTTTCACTTTGTGGTTAGATTTTACAATTTGCTCATTAATAAATATAGATCCATTTTTAGCAGCAATCTGAATTTTATTTCTTGATGAGTTCTCAATTCTATTCATTAAATACTTATCAACCCTTAAAGGCTCTTGACCTTTATCTGCTTTAAATTGAAAATGCTCAAATAACTCACTATCTAAATTATCACTTCCTTCCATACTTATTTTTCTTCAGAAATACCATTTCCAAGAACTAGATTAATTTTTGATTTTTTAGGAACCATGTCTCCGACATTTAATTTATTACCATTAAATAAAATTTCTAATACCATATCTTTTCCAATATTATTTTCGTAAGAAACATCTCCAATTTCTAAGCCTGAGGCCAAGAGAGAAGAATTTGCACTTCTTTGTGTAATTTGTATAATATTAGGGATGGAAACCTTTCCATAATTACTTGGGTTTAAAGTAAGGTAAATCTTTCTGTTTTTTTTGACTTGAGAATTTGATTTTGGCAATTGTTCTAAAACAGAAAATTTTGGATAATCTGGATTATACAAAGCTGAATCAAGAATTACATATGAAAGGTCATTTTCTTCTAAAATAACTTTTGCCTTATTAAAATTAACGCCTTTTAATTCAGGAACATTAATATATTTATTATGGTTTGTTGTAATATTTAAATAGAAATAAAGAATTAGAACAAAAAAAAGAGATAAAACAAAGGCCTTAAACAATTGTTTGAAAAAATATTTAGAGATTATATATTTAATAAGATTCATGAAAAAAACAATGAGACAAATATATAAAATAAGCTTACTAATACGATTTGAAAAAAAATAAATGATATTTTTGCTAATATGAAAAAAAATGTTGCTGTTTTAATGGGCGGTTTTTCATCCGAAAAAGAAATATCATTAAAAAGCGGTGAAGTTATTTACCAAAATATTAATAGATTAAAATATACTCCATTCAAAATTATAGTAAATAAGGAGAACTGGGTTTATTTAAACAGTGAAAATGAAGAATCTAATGTTAATCTTGAAGATTTTTCAATAATTTCAAATAATACCAAAATCAAATTAGAAATAGCATTTATAATAATCCATGGATCCCCTGGTGAAAATGGGTTGATTCAATCCTTTTTTGAACTTAAAAACATTCCTTATACTGGCTGTGATCCTTACACATCTGCATTAACTTTTAACAAAAGAGACTGTTTGTCTGTTCTTGAAAAACACAATATTCCAACTGCAAATTCTTTTCATATAAATAAAAACGAAAAGTTTGAAGTTGAGGATATTATTAAAAAAGTGGGGTTACCTTGTTTTGTTAAAGCTAACAGATCAGGAAGTAGTTTTGGGGTTTATAAAATATATGAGGAAAATGAATTAACAGATGCTATTAATAAAGCCTTTGAATTTGATGATGAAATTTTAATTGAATCTTTTCTAGATGGCATTGAAGTTTCAGTTGGTGTTATGAACTATCAAAAGAACATTAAAGTTTTTGGAATAACTGAACTTATTACAGAAAATGATTTTTTTGACTATGACGCAAAATATAATGGAAATTCAAAAGAGATTACACCTGCAAATATTTCAGAAAAACAAAAACAAATAGTTACTAACCTTTCCATCAAAATTTATAAAAAACTCGGAATGAAAGGATTTACTAGAAGTGAGTTTATTATTATTAATGATATGGCATATTTTTTAGAAATTAATTCAGTTCCAGGTATGACCAACGAAAGTATATTCCCAAAACAAGCACAAATTAGTGGAGTTTCTATGACTCAGATATGTGATGAGATAATACATCAAGCAATTATATAAATTTATATATTTACTTATATGAAAAAAGCTATATTTCCTGGATCTTTTGACCCTTTCACCCTGGGGCATTTAGATATTTTAAAAAGAAGTTTATTGCTTTTTGACGAAGTTATAGTTGGTGTAGGAAAAAATATTGACAAAAAAACAATGTTTTCCGAAAAACAAAGAGTTTCATTTATCAAAGATTGTTTTAAAAATGAAGCTAAAATTAAAGTTGAAAGCTACGATGGTTTAACAATAGATTTTTGTAAAAAAAATGATGCTAATTTTATTGTAAGAGGAATAAGAAACAATGGTGATTTTGAATTTGAAAAGGCTATAGCTAGGACTAACAGAAAATTGTCTAAAATTGAAACAGTTTTTTTGTTAACATCTGCTAAAACATCCTTTATAAGCAGTGGTATTGTAAGAGAATTGATTATTAATAACGGAGATTATAAACTCCTAGTTCCAAAGTCAGTTAAAATTGATTAAATATTTAAAAGCAACTTAATATTTGGAAAAGTATTTTTAATTTTTCTTATTTTATTTTCATTTTTCCAAACTACCTTAGTTATATCTTCTTTAATTTGAGGAATAAATATTCCATCAAAATTTGAAGTCATATTATACCAAGTAGTTTCTTTTAAACAATATTCACTATTTTTTTTGAAAACGTGATATGTTATTGTTCTAAAATCAATGATTTTTAGATCAACAATGCCAGTTTCTTCTTTAACTTCTCTTAACGCTGTTTCATCAATAGTTTCACCCTTGTCTTTTTTACCTTTGGGTAAATCCCATTTATTTCTTCGAAAAATAAAAAGAGTTTCATCAAAACTATTTTTAACTATACCTCCACCTGCAGGTATTACTTTAATTTTTTTTTTAAAACTTGAAATTAATTTTTCAGAATTTTTATGAAATAAAAATATTTTTTTATGTTTTTTTACATTAGAAATAATATCAGCTAAAGAAGTTTTTTTCAAATCATATAAATTAATTTTAGAACCAAAAGGGATTTGACTAGTCAATAATATTACGTTTTCATTAACAAAAACTTTATACATTTGTTTTATGGTTTTAAATAAATATACAGCAAAAAAAACAGCTGAGTTACTTCTACAAATTAACGCAATAAAATTAAATTCAAAAAATCCGTTTACATGGGCAAGTGGATGGAAATCACCCATATATTGTGACAACAGAATAATTCTATCACATCCACAAATAAGAATTTTCGTTAGAGAACAAATAGTGAAACAAATTGAAGAACTTTATGGTAAACCTGATGTAATAGCTGGCGTAGCAACTGGTGCTATAGGAATTGGAATGTTAGTAGCCGATGTGATGAATCTTCCATTTATTTATGTAAGACCAAATTCAAAAAAACATGGAAGAAAAAATCAAGTTGAAGGACAATACTCAAAATCTCAAAAAGTTGTTGTGATTGAAGATTTGATAAGTACTGGCAACAGTAGCTTGATTGCTGTCGACGCATTAAGAAATGAGGAGCTAATTGTTAAGGGAATGATTAGTATTTTTACTTATGGATTTAATGTTTCATATGAGAATTTTAAAAATAAAAATGTTGAACTCCATACTTTAAGTTCATATGATTTTCTTTTGGAGCAAGCTCTAGAGATTAAATACATTACTGAAAATGAATTTAAAACCTTAAAAGAATGGAAAAAAAATCCAAGTGATTGGAATCCAAATAATAATCAACTATGAAACTAAATAGTAAAGTAAATGACATTAATATTTCAAATAATAAATTATTTGAAATATTAACTGTAATTGAAAATTTTAAAAAAATTATGCCAGAAAATATTTCAAAATTTGAGATTATTGATGCTGAAACTTTTATTTTTTCTTTGAAAGGAATGCCTGTAATTAAATTAGTAATTGGTGAAAAAACAACTCCAACTTCAATTGTTTTAAATTCAATCGAATCTAAAATAAGTTTTTCATTAACTGCTTACATAAAAAAAATAGATGATAACAATTGTAGTTTTGAGCTTGAGTTCAATGGAGATTTAAATCCAATGATTCAGATGATGGTTAAAAATCCTCTACAATCCTTTATAGATGATTTATCTAACAATACTTCTAAGTTAATTTGATGAAAAAATTTGCATTAGTTACAGGAGCTAGTTCAGGAATTGGTTTGCAAATATGTCACTCTTTAGCCAGAAGAGGTTATAACATAATTTTAACCTCTAGATCTGAAAATAAATTAAAAACGATTTCTGAAGAAATTAATTCTAAACACGGAGTTGAAACTACTTATTTTTCTTGTGATTTAGCTAAAAAAGAAGGTCCACAAAATATTTATAATTTTTGTGAATCTAAAAATCTTAAAATTGATGTTTTAGTTAACAATGCTGGATACGCACTTCCAGACGCTTTTGAAAAAAATTCCGTTGAAGACGAAGAAAATTGTATAAGAGTTTTAGGCACTTCTGTTATTTCTTTGACAAAACTTTTTGTTCGTAATATGATCAAAAATAATCATGGAAAAATAATGATTGTTTCATCAGTTGCTGCATTTGCTCCCCCAGCAGCAATTCAAGTTATGTATGGTCCACTTAAAACTTTTATGAATCGATTTAGTGAGGCCTTGAATATAAATTACAACTCAAAAGGAATAACATCCACAGCACTGTGTCCAGGATATACAGTTACTAACTTTCATACTGCAAGTGGTGTTCAAAATGAGATGGACAGTGTTCCGAAATTTTTAAAAAAATCTGCATCTAGAATTGCAGAGGAAGGTGTAATTGGTATGTTGAAAGGAAAAAAAATTGTTGTACCTACAAAAACTTGGAAAGTAATAGTATTTTTAATTAAGGTTGTTCCACAGTTTATTTTTGATTTATTATCAAATATTTTGGCTCCTGGAAGGTATGAAGAGCTAAAAAATTGAAATTCCCAGCACTGTAATTATAGTCCAAAGAATATACTTTAAAAGTTTGCCAATAAACATCCAAAAAGAAACTTTCAAAAAATTTATTTTAAAAAAACCTAAACTAACTGCTATTGGATCGCCAATAAAAGGTAAGCAACATAAAAATGCATAGGTACTCCCCCATTTATCAATCTTTAATTTAAAGCCAGTAATTTTATCTTTTTTAATTCGAAAATATTTTTCAACAAAACCCCACTTTCCTAAACTTCCTAAGTAATAACTACTTAAGCCACCAAGCCAATTTCCAATAGTTGCAATAATTATACTTAATTTTATATCAAAACCTTGGGCCAATAATAGACTCAAAACTATTTCAGAACTTAATGGAATAATGGTAGCTCCTAAAAAACTAGATAAAAATAATCCCAAGAAACCCCACTCTACAAATGACTCCATTAATTAATAAATCATTTTAATTTCATCAAAATCATAGTGCCCAAAACTATCATCATCTTTTTTAATTTTAACAAGACCCCTTTTATCAACAGACACTATTTTTCCATAAAAATGAGTGTTTTGTTTTGTATTAAATTTATATAATTTATCAACACCAAAAAGATTTTTTTGATACATTAAAAAAAAAGTTTCAATATTGTGAGAATTTGGATTGATTAGTACATCTAGATAATTATATTTTTTTAAATTTTCAATAAATAACATCGTTAAACTATTTAAATCATAATTTATTCCTTTTAATATTTTTAGTGAAGTTGCATTAGGTAAATTTTTAAAATCTTCCTGATTAATGTTTAATCCAAAACCTATTATTATCATCTTTACGTTTTTACCTTTAATTTTTAATTCATTTAAAATTCCACATATTTTTTTATTTCCTGACATAATGTCGTTTGGCCATTTAATTTTTATGTCAGGGATTTGTAACGATTTTAGTGTATTAAAAATGAACAGTGAAAAAATAACATTGACTATAAATTGATTTCTAATAATAAAATTATTTGGAGAAAATGTTACAGAAAAGGCTAAATTCTTTTCTGGTTCACTAGCCCATGAATTTCCTCTTTGCCCTCTACCATTAGTTTGATTAAAAGTATATGCAATATGAATATCCTTTTTGAGTAACTCAGAAAAATTTAATTTTAAATAATCATTTGTAGAGTCAATGGCACTAAGTTTGATTATATTCATTTATAAGTTAATATATTTAATAAAACTAAATTAGTAGAACTAAATATCCTAAATTTATATCTAATAAATACAAATTTGAATACAGATAATTTAATATCAAATGTAATTGAAGGAATTGAAAATGTTAAAGGTGAAGAAATTAACATACTTGATTTAAGATCAATTGAAAATGTTGCTTGCAAATATTTTATTATTTGCACTGGAAATTCGTCAACTCAAGTTAATGCAATTACGAGCGCTATAAAAAAATGTGTCAGTAAAGAACTTTCTGAAAAACCATGGCACATTGAGGGTTTAGAAAATTGTAAATGGGTATTGATTGATTACGTTGATGTTGTTGTTCATGTATTTAACAAAGAAACTAGAGAATATTACAATATTGAAGAATTATGGGAAGATGCAAAGTCAACCTTAGTTGAAACTAATTATTAAAATGAAAAACACAAAACAACCCAATAAAAAACCTAAATTAAGTTCATACTGGATTTATGGCTTAATAATTTTATTTTTTGCAAGCACCTATTTTGTTGGTGGAGATAGTACAACAACTGCTTCGAAAAATATTAATATTTCAAGTTTTGAAAGATATTTAAATAAAGGGGAAATTAAAGAAGTTACTGTAGTTAATAAAAATTTAGCGCAAGTTACTTTACAAAGAGATGCATTAAATAGTCCAGATCATAAAAATGCTAACTCAGTAAATTTTTTAGGACAAAAAAATATCAACGGTCCTCACTACATTTTTGAAATCGGAAATTTAGAGCTTTTTCAAAATAAACTTGAACTAGCCGAACAAAAAGGCATTCAGTTTAGTTATAATTTTAAAACCATAGAAAATAGATGGTTTGATGTTCTCATTGGATTTTTGCCATTAATAATTTTAATTGGGCTTTGGATATTTTTTATGAAAAGAATGTCTGGAGGCGGTGGCGGAGCGGGATCACAAATCTTTAGCATTGGTAAATCAAAAGCCAAATTATTTGATCAAAAAAGTGATATAAAAATTACTTTTAAAGACGTAGCAGGTTTAGAGGGTGCCAAAGAAGAAGTTCAAGAAATTGTTGATTTTTTAAAGAATCCAACTAAATATACAAAGCTTGGTGGTAAAATCCCCAAAGGAGCTTTACTAGTAGGGCTCCCTGGAACTGGAAAAACTCTCCTTGCAAAAGCTGTAGCGGGAGAAGCAAAAGTTCCATTTTTCTCACTATCAGGTTCAGATTTTGTTGAAATGTTTGTTGGTGTTGGAGCTTCAAGAGTAAGAGACTTATTTAAACAAGCTAAAGAAAAGTCACCTGCGATTATTTTTATTGATGAAATTGATGCTATTGGAAGAGCAAGAGGAAAAAGTAATATGAATGGTGGTAATGATGAGAGAGAGAATACATTAAATCAGCTGTTAACTGAAATGGATGGTTTTGGAACTAATACTAATGTAATAGTGATTGCTGCTACAAATCGAGCTGATGTGTTGGACAAAGCATTGATGAGAGCTGGTAGATTTGACAGACAAATTTATGTAGACCTTCCTGATGTTAGAGAAAGAAAGGAAATTTTTGCTGTTCATCTTAAACCAATTAAAACTATTAAATCATTAGACACTGATTTCTTAGCTAAACAGACACCTGGATTTTCAGGAGCTGATATAGCTAACGTTTGTAATGAAGCTGCATTAATTGCAGCAAGAAAATCTAAAAAATCAGTTAACAAACAAGATTTTTTGGATGCGGTAGATAGAATTGTTGGAGGACTTGAAAAGAAAAATAAAATAATCACAGAAGCTGAAAAGAAAACTATAGCCTTTCACGAAGCAGGTCATGCCACTGTTAGTTGGTTTTTAGAACACGCTGCCCCTTTAGTTAAAGTAACAATTGTTCCCAGAGGTCAATCACTTGGAGCCGCTTGGTATTTACCTGAAGAAAGGCAAATTGTTAAACCTGAACAGATTTTAGACGAAATGTGTGCTGCACTTGGTGGTAGAGCTGCTGAAAAGGTAATGTTTAACAATATATCTACTGGAGCATTAAGTGACTTAGAAAAAGTGACTAAACAAGCTAGATCAATGGTTACGGTATATGGATTAAATGATAAAATTGGTAATTTAACATATTATGATTCAAGCGGTCAAAACGATTATGGTTTTACAAAACCATACAGCGATGTAACTGCTCAAATTATTGATAAAGAAATTTCTAATATTATTGAAACTCAATATGAAAGAGCTATTAAATTACTTAAAAAACACAAGAAAAAATTAATTGAACTAGCAGATTTTTTATTAGATAAAGAAGTGATTTTTAAAGAAGATTTAGTAAGAATTTATGGTGAAAGACCATTTGATTTAAAGAAATTTCCAAAAAAATAATTATTTATAATTATTAACATTTAGTGTAGTAGTAACAAGTTTTTTTATCTTTACAGTTGCTTAAAAAAACTTTTTGAAAAAATTTATTAAATCATTTTTCAATAAACCATCTGAGTCTAACCCAACAGAGTCTGAAAGTGGCAAATATATGCCAAAAATACAAGATCCGATTGAAGAGCGTTTTACTTATAAGTTCACAAAAAATGGTGGAAAATTTTTATACTGCGAAGATAAAAACGAATGTGATGATTTTTTTGATAAAATTTTAGAAGAAAATAATTGGAAAGATGTAGAGATATTATGTTATGATGATTCTCTTCAAAATTTATTTTCAAACAAATCCGAGTTAATAATATCCAAGACTAATTTAAATTCAAAGTTTTTTTTAACTACTTGTGAATTTTTAGTTGCTAAAGATGGAAGCTTACTTATTTGTGCCGAACAAATCAAGTCTCATAAAGTTAATGATTTACCGAAAAATTTTATTGTATTTGCAAAAATTAGTCAATTTACTGAAACATTAAGCTTGGGACTAAATGGTATTAAAAGTAAATATCCAAAAAACCTGCCTACCAATATAACCACCATAAAAAACTTTAATAGTGAAGAAAAAGAAAATACTAATTTTCTGACATATGGAAGTTCAGCAAAAAACTTGTATTTGCTTCTTTTAGAAGATTTATAGAATGAAAGAATTTTATACTAGATCGATTACAGCCACTGCTTATGCAATTGTCATGTTACTCCCATTATTTTATAATGAATACATGTTTTACTTAGTTGGATTTATTTGTAGTTTAATTCTGGTCTTCGAGTTTATTAAATTAATTTCAAATTATAATCATAAATTTTTATCCAGAGATTCAGGAAAATCAAATTTCATATTATACATGACATTTCCATTGTATATTTCATTATTTATTCTGTCAAAAAATCAAATATTTGAGATGATATTTTTAATTACAATTGTATTAACTAATATTATTTTAGGATTTTCTCTTTTAAAAAATAAATTTTTTTCATTTTCAATTTTAAAAAATAGATTTATTGGGCATGTTTATTTAGTTGGTTCACTAGTTCTCTTTTGTTCTATTCCAAATATTGATAATTTTTACAATCCCTATCTAGTGTTTATTTTCTTAGCATTGATTTGGGTTTCAGATTCAGCGGCGTATGTCTTTGGAGTTACCTTTGGAAAAAGACCGCTTTTCAAATCAGTTTCGCCAAAAAAAAGTATTGAAGGATTTTTGGGTGGGTTGATATTTTCCATTATACTTTCATTAATATTTTTTAAATTTATAAATCTAGATCTCAGTCTATCAGCATGGATAACTTTAGGCATATTAACCAGTTGTCTTGGAACTCTTGGAGATCTTGTGCAATCACAATTCAAAAGAGAGGCAGGCGTAAAAGATAGCGGAAAATGGTTGCCTGGACACGGAGGTCTTTACGATAGAATGGATAGTATTATATTTGCTGCACCGTTCATTTATTTATCACTAATTATATTTAAAAATGTTTCATAAAGAAGGTTATACAATCATTACAATTTCATTTATTATTATTGCAATAATAAATCTGTTATCTGCTAATTTTATTGATAATGAAATAATTACAAAGTCAATAGGTGTTATTACAATTATTATATTAATATTAATTCTTCAATTTTTTAGAAATCCTAAAAGAAATACCAAACTTAATGATGAACTAATTATTTCACCTGTAGACGGAAAAGTTGTCGCAATTGAAAAAGTTTATGAAAAAGAATATTTTAAAGATGAAAGAATACAGATTTCTATTTTTATGTCTCCTTTAAATGTTCATGTAACAAGATATGCGGCAAGTGGATCAATTAAATTTAGTAAATATCATCCTGGAAAATATTTAGTTGCATGGCACCCAAAATCATCAGAAAAAAACGAACGTACAACTGTAGTTATTGACAACATAAATTTTGGTGAAGTTCTGTACAGACAAATTGCTGGAGCGGTTGCAAGAAGAATAGTCAATTATGCAAAAGTTGGTGATGAAGTTGTACAAGGTGAAGATGCTGGATTTATTAAATTTGGATCCAGAGTAGACCTATTCCTACCATTAGATTCTAAAATAAAGGTTGAGTTAAACCAAATAGTTAAAGGAGGAGAAGATAATATTGCAGAAAAGTAATTTATTTATTTAATTTATTTTTTAAAATCTCTATTTTACTTAGCGTATCTTTTTCTTTCTTAAGTTCGTTGTTTAACACATTTTCAGGAGCATTGTCAACAAATCTTTTATTACTAAGTTTAGCTTGAATTGACTTTAAAAAACCTAAGTTGTAATCTAAATCTTGTTGAATTTTTGAAAAATCCTCTTTTACGTTTGTTTTATTATTGAAATGAAATTCATTACTTCCAACGATAAAAGAACTTGAGTTTTCTAGCTTTTTAGAAAAATCGTTTGTTATTTCTGTATTTGCTAGTTTTAATAATACTGCATCTGATTTTTTGTCTAAAGACACTTTAGAAAATAGGGTTAAATTTTCTTTGAAAGATATACTTTTTTCTTTTCTATATTTTCTTATGCTGCTGATTAAGCCTTTTAAACTTTCGAATTCATTAATTATTGATTTATTAACTTTTTTAGATTTTGGCCAATCTGAAATTATTAACGGTGAATCTTCATCAGATTTTATTTTAGACCAAATTTCTTCGGTAATAAAAGGCATAAAAGGGTGCATTACAGTCATACATTTTTTGAAAAAACTAATTGTTTGATTATAAGTAGTTCTATCAATTGGTTTTTCAAAACCTGGTTTTACTATTTCCAAATACCATGAACATAAGTCATCCCAAACTAATTTATATATTGTCATTAAAGCATCTGATATTCTGTACTTATCAAAATGGTCTTCTAATTCAATTAATTTTAAATTAAATTTTTGTTCAAACCATTCAACACCTGCTTTAGAATATTCACTTTGGTCAATTTCATTTGAAACAGTCCAAGAACTTATTAATCTAAAAGAATTCCATACTTTATTAGAAAAATTCTTTCCTTGTTGACATAAAGATTCATCAAATAATAAATCATTTCCAGCAGGGGCACTTAATAATAATCCAACTCTTACGCTATCGGCACCAAAATCTTTAATTAATTTAACTGCATCTGGTGAATTTCCTAATTGCTTAGACATTTTTCTTCCTTGTTTGTCTCTTACTAAACCTGTGAAATAAACAGAACTAAAAGGGTTTGTGTCTTTAAATTCCAACCCAGAAACTATCATACGTGCAACCCAAAAAAATAAGATATCTGGTCCAGTAACTAAATCATTAGTAGGATAATAATATTTAAAATCAGGATTTTCAGGGTTTCTAATTCCATCTAAAACAGAAATTGGCCAAATCCATGATGAAAACCATGTGTCAAGAACATCTTCTTCTTGAACTAAATCATCCAAGTTAAAATTAGAGTTTTTGGTTCTTTTGATTACTTCAATTAAAGCGAGATCTTTACTTTCAGCTACTACAAAATCTGATTTATTATCTCCATAGTAGTAAACAGGAATTTGATGTCCCCACCAAAGCTGTCTTGAAATATTCCAATCTCTAACATTTTCCATCCAATTCTTATATGTGTTTTTGAATTTTTTTGGAAAGAGTTTTACATCGTCTTTCATTACCGCGTTCAAGGCTGGTTTTGAAATTTTTTCCATTTTTAAAAACCATTGTTCAGAAATTTTTGGTTCTATTATGCATTTTGTTCTTTCAGATTTACCCACTTTGTTAAGATGCTTTTTTGTTTTAATTAAAGCCCCAATTTCATCTAATTCTTTTGAAATTTTTGATCTAACAACAAATCTATCTAGCCCTTTGTAGTGTAATCCATAATTGTTTAGTGTTGCATCATCATTAAATACATCTATTATTTCTAAATTATGTTTATCTCCAATGATTTTATCATTTTCACTGTGAGCTGGCGTAACCTTCAAGCACCCAGTTCCAAAATCCATTTCTACATAATCATCAAAAATGATTGGAATTTCCTTATTAACAATTGGAATTATGGCTTTATTACCTTTCAAATGAGCATATCTTTCGTCATTGGGATTTATAGCAATAGCAGTATCACCAAAAATAGTTTCTGGTCTAGTAGTTGCAACACTTATTGAATCATCAGAATCTACTATTTTATAGTTTATATAAAATAATTTACTATTTACTTCCTCATGAATAACCTCTTCGTTAGATAGAGTTGTCAAAGCTTCAGGATCCCAGTTAACCATCCTGTAACCTTTATATATTAAATCTTTATTGTATAAATCAACAAAAACTTTAATAACAGACTCAGACATATCGTCATCTAAAGTAAATTTAGTTCTATCCCAATCGCAAGAACATCCTAATATTTTTAATTGTTCTAAAATTAAACCACCGTGCTCATCAGTCCAGCTCCAAGCATGTTCCAAAAATTCTTTTCTAGACAAATCAGATTTATTAATTCCTTCTGATTTTAGTTTATTTACAACCTTTGCCTCTGTGGCAATTGAAGCATGATCAGTTCCAGGAATCCAACAAGCATTAAATCCTTGTAATCTAGCTTTTCTAATTAAAATATCTTGAATTGTATTATTTAACATATGACCCATATGCAAAATACCTGTAACATTGGGTGGGGGAATTACGATAGTATATGGGGGTTTATTGTTTGGAACGGAATTGAAATAATTGTTTTCCATCCAAAATGCATACCACTTAGACTCTAAAGTTTTTGAATCAAAATTTTTAGAAATATCCATATATATTTTTCATAATTGGAAACAAAAGTAGTTAACTAAAAAGTAATTTAAAAGGTAAGTTGTATTTTTGTAATATATTTAAAAAAAAGAAATTTTAATTTTAATTAATATGAAGAAAATATTATTATTTACAGCTTTGTTACTTTTTGTAACAAATCTTTTTAGTCAAGAAAATTTAGCTGAAATAAAATTTACTGAAACAGTAATTGATTACGGTATAATCGAAAACGGAGAAGATGGAAACAGAATATTTAAATTTAAAAATATAGGAAATAGCCCACTTATATTTACAAGAATTTTTTCATCCTGCGGTTGTACCATTCCAAAAAAACCAGAAAAACCTGTATTACCTGGTGAATCTGGAGAAATCGAAGTTAGTTACGATACTAAAAGAACTGGAATTTTTCAAAAAGCGATTACAGTAAGATCCAATGCTAAAACAGCAAATGTTATACTCAGAATAAAAGGAGAAGTTTTACCAGAACCTGATGAAGATAAAAAAGGTGAAAAGGCAGAAGTCAAATAAAGCATTCACTATCAGTTAATATATTAAAATTGAAAACTCATATCTCTTCGCTTAAAGATTACAACACTTTTGGAATAGAAGTATTAGCTAATAATTTTAATAAAGCTGAAAACGAAGATGAAATTTTACATTTTTTAACAAAAAATAAAAGTAATCCGCTTATCCTTGGTGGGGGATCTAATATACTTTTCAAGAACAATATCAATAGGCCTATTTTAAAAATTGAAATTAAAGGAATACAAATAATTGAAGAAAATGAAAATTCTATATATGTTTCAGTTGGAGCTGGGGAAAATTGGGATGATTTTGTAAAATGGAGTTTAGCTAAAAATTATGGTGGTATTGAAAATTTAAGTTTAATACCTGGAAATGTTGGCAGTGCACCAATTCAAAATATTGGAGCATATGGTGTTGAATTAAAAGATGTTTTTCACAGCTGTAGAGCTATTTCTATTGATAAAAAAATAATAAAGACATTTATTAAGGAAGAATGTAATTTCACCTACCGAAGTTCTATCTTTAAAGAAAAACTAAAAAATAAGTACGTAATTTCAAGAGTCACTTTTAGACTTTCAAAAACAAACCACGTCATAAATTCTGAGTATAAACCGTTGAAAAATTTACTTAACGACAGAGGAATTTTAACCCCAACTATTCAGGATATTTCAAAACTAGTAATTGAGATTAGAACTAATAAACTGCCTGATCCAAAAAAAATCGGAAATTGTGGAAGTTTTTTCAAAAACCCAATAATTTCAAACTTAAAATTTAAAAAGTTATTTAAAAATTTTAATACTATCCCAAATTATAAATTTTCAAAAAATGAAGTTAAGATTCCAGCGGCTTGGTTAATTGAAGAATGTGGTTTCAAAGGTAAAATTGAAGGAAAAACAGGAACACATAAAAAACATGCTCTTGTTATTGTAAATAATGGTGGAGCAACTGGAGAAGAAATTTTTAATTTTTCACAAAACATTAAAAAAAGTGTTTTAAAAAAATTTAATATCTTGCTTGAAGAAGAAGTTAATATATTTGAATAATGGTTGAATTGTTTATTATAACATTTTTATTAATTGGGTTGGCATTCGCAGGAATTGCAATTAAAATTATTGTAAAAAAAGATGGGAAATTTGCCGGTACATGCGCTAGTGCAAGTCCATTTTTAAATAAGGACAATGAACCGTGTGGAATATGCGGAAAACTTCCTACGGAAACAGAATGCAAAAATCCAGAAATAAAATAATCTTTTGTCTGAAAACACTACAGTCATAAATCAAATCAATTTAGCAAAAGAAAATAATCAAAATGCTTTTAGCTTTTTACTTAATCTCTATTGGGATGATGTTTATAAATTTCAGCTTAAAAGATCTAATAACGAAACTGATGCTGAAGATATTACTATAGAAAGTTTCGCAAAGGCTTTTGAAAAGATAAAAACTTATAATCAAAAATACGTCTTCAAAACCTGGCTAATTACAATTTCTAAAAATCTTCATATTGACCAGTTAAGAAAAAATAAAAACAGGTTTGACTCAAATCAGTTAAATGAAAATATTCAAATTAAAGAAAATTCACCAAGTCCTGAGGACAACTTAATTAATGAGCAAAAACTAAAATCATTAAAATTTAAGATAAATAAATTAAAGCCTCATTATAAAGAAGTTATTGAGCTAAAGTGTTTCAATGAACTTAGTTATAAAGAAATTTCAATCAAACTAAATCAACCAATTAATAACATCAAAGTAAAAGTTTTGAGGGCAAAAAAAATTCTGTTTCAATTAATTTCAGAAAATGATTAATATATTAAAAAAATTAGGCCCAGGTTTACTCTTTGCCGGAGCTGCTATTGGCGTATCACATTTGGTACAATCCACACGTGCTGGAGCTGATTTTGGTTTTAGTTTATTATGGGTACTAATTCTTTCAAATATTATTAAATATCCATTTTTTTTATTTGGACCTAAATATGCTATGGCAACTGGTGAAACTCTTCTTCATGGATATAAAAAAATGAATACTAGTGTTTTAGTAATTTATTTTATTTTATCAATTGTAACAATGTTTACAATTCAGACTGCAGTTACAATTGTGACAGCTGGTTTAGCAATTGAACTTTTTGGAATTTCATCTAACATAACGATCTGGGCAGTTATTATAACAATTTTATGTTTGTTTATTTTAATAATTGGTCGTTATAAGTTTTTAGATAATCTTATGAAATTTGTAATTATACTACTGACTATTAGTACAATATTTGCTGTATTTTTCGCAGGATTTGGATCTTCAAATTCATTTGAAATAAAACAAGTTTTTCCTTCAACAGAAATTGGAATTGCATTTTTAGCAGCATTTATGGGATGGATGCCAGCCCCTTTAGACGTTTCAATATGGCAGTCCATTTGGACCCTTGAAAAAAGAAAAAAAGAAAAAAAATTTAATACAAAAAATGCAATCTTTGACTTCAATGTTGGATACACTACAACGATTATTTTAGGATTATGTTTTCTATGTTTAGGTGCATTTGTAATGTTTGGAAGTGGAGAAAATTTTTCAAACAACGGAGGGGAATTTGCGAAACAATTAATTAATCTTTACACCGAGTCTATTGGAGATGGGGTATTCTTAATCATTGCAGTAGCAGCTTTTACTACAATGTTTAGTACAACTATAACTTGTCTAGATGCATCACCAAGAGCAATGAAAATCAGCTCAGAACTTCTTGGTTTCAAAGGTTTTAAAAATTATAACCTATGGATAATAATTTTATCAATTGGGACACTAATAATTTTTATATTTTTTATTTCTGAAATGGGACTATTAGTAAAAATAGCTACCATACTATCATTTATAACTGCTCCTTTTTATGCATTCATTAATTACAAATTAATAAATAGCAAACACACTCCAGAAGAACATAGACCTACAAAATTTATTAATATTCTTAGTGTTATTGGACTAATCTTTCTAACATGTTTTAGTCTTTGGTATATTTCAATTTTATAATGATTTTTAAACAACAGTTTGTATATTTGTTGTTCAAAATTTGATATAAATTTATGTCTGATATTACAGATGTTATTGAACCTAAAATTGCCAAAAAGCCTAAATGGATTCGTGTAAAATTACCAACTGGTAAAAAATATACAGAACTTAGAACTTTAGTTGATAAATATAAACTAAATACTATATGTTCCTCTGGAAGCTGTCCTAATATGGGCGAATGTTGGGGAGAAGGTACTGCTACATTTATGATTTTAGGTAATATCTGCACACGCTCTTGTGGTTTCTGTGGTGTAAAAACTGGAAGACCAGAGAAAATAGATTGGGAAGAACCTGAAAAAGTTGCAAATTCAATTAAAATAATGAATATCCAACATGCTGTTTTAACATCAGTAGATAGAGATGATTTAAAAGATATGGGTACTCTTATTTGGACCGAAACAGTAAAAAGCATTAGAAGAATTAGTCCAGGAACTACTCTTGAAACACTAATCCCAGATTTTCAAGGAATAGAAAAACATCTTGATAAAATTGTTGATGTAAGTCCTGAAGTTGTTTCCCACAATATGGAAACAGTAAGAAGATTAACGCGTGAGGTTAGAATTCAAGCTAAATACGATAGAAGCTTAAATGTATTAAAGTACTTGAAAGACAACGGTATTAAAAGAACAAAATCTGGTATTATGCTTGGTCTTGGTGAAAAAGAAAATGAAGTCTACGAAACACTTAAAGATCTAGCAAAAAATAATGTTGACATAGTTACACTTGGACAATACCTGCAGCCTTCAAAAAAACATTTACCTGTAAAAGAATTTATTTCCCCTGATCAATTTAAAAAATACGAGTTGTTTGCTAAAGATTTAGGGTTTAGACATGTTGAAAGTGGTCCTTTAGTAAGATCATCTTATAAAGCAAAAAAACATATCAGCTAATAATAGCTTTTTTCACTATTGAATTAAAAAGAGATTCATTTTCTAAAAACTCAATTTTTATTTCTAAATAAACCCATTTATTTTTTCTTTGCAGTAATTGTATTTTTTTAAAATCTTTTTCAGTTGTTACTATTAACTTATTGTTGTCTTTTTCAATTTTATTTATATCATTTTGAGAATAAATAAAATGATCTGAAAATGAAATATGTTCAAAATCAACACCACTTTTATTTAAAAAACTAATAACAGGTTCGCTGTTAGCAATTCCTGTAACAAATAAAATAGATTTTTCAATTTGATCTAAGTTTAATTTAACATCCCCTTTTAAATTATTATCATATTTAATTTTTGTAAAGAATAGATTTTGATGATCATAAAGCTTAATTTTTTTTCTAATACTATCAATTTCATCTTTACAGATTTGTTCTGGACATTTAGAAACGACTAAAATATCTGCTCTTTTATAACCTCTTCTTTTTTCCCTTAAATTACCAATTGGGATTATAAAATCTTCATAAAATGGAGAGTTGTACGTTGTTAAAAGAATATTAAGTTTTAAGTTTATTTTTCGGTGTTGAAAACAATCATCTAAAACTACTAACTCTGTTTTCGGTTCTTCTAAAATGATTTTTGAAACTCCTCTTACCCTGTTTGAATCAACTACAGCATTAATATTTTTAAACTTTTTGAAAATTTGAAAAGGTTCATCACCAATTGAACTAGGATTACTTTTATTAGTAGCTCTAACATATCCGCTAGTAGATCGCTTATAGCCTCTACTAATTAAAACAGTATTATATTTTTCGGAAAAATTTCTAATCAAATATTCGACCATTGGTGTCTTTCCAGTTCCTCCAGAACTTAGGTTACCTATTCCAATTAATGGAACTTTAAAAGAAATAGATGTTAACAGATTAAAATCATAAAATTTGTTTCTAATAGATGTTATTAGATAATACAAAACTCCAAAGGGAAATAATAAAAATTTAAACATTTTCATTACAACTAAATTATAATTTAATTCAATCATATAATAATTTTTAACTTTACATATTAATATGAAATTAAAAGACATAACAAATATTATAGAAAAGTGGTCTCCTTTAGAGCAAGCAGAAACATTTGACAATGTTGGTTTATTGGTTGGTAATCCAAATGACAATGTAGATAAAGCACTAATTACAATTGATGCTACTGAAGACGTTATTGACGAGGCAATAAATCAAAATTGTAATTTAGTAATAACATTTCACCCCATTATTTTCTCTGGAATAAAACAAATAACAGAAAAAACTTATGTAGAGCGAGTTGTAGAAAAAGCTATAAAAAACGATATAAATATCTATGCCGTTCATACTAATTTAGATAATAATCCAAAAGGAGTTAATTATAAAATTGCTGAAAGATTATCATTAAAAAACACCTCACTATTATTAAAAAAAGATAATAATGAAATTGGAATGGGTATGATTGGAGATTTAAATGATGAACTCAGCGAAATTGAGTTTTTTGAATTTTTGAAACTCAAAATGAATGTTAAACATATTAAGCATTCCCCATTACTTGGAAAAAAAATAAAGAAAATAGCAGTTTTAGGTGGTTCTGGAAGTTTTGCTATTGAAGAAGCTATCTATCAAAAAGCTGATTGTTATGTTACTTCGGATTTAAAATATCATGATTATTTTAAAGCTGAAAAAAAGATAATATTAGCAGATATAGGTCACTATGAAAGTGAACACTTTACAAAACAATTAATTTTAGATTTTCTTAACGAAAAAATTCCTAAGTTTGCGTGCATTATATCAAAAACTAAAACGAACCCAGTTAATCATTTTTAATTATGGCAAAAAAATCAGAATTTACAGTAGAAGACAGGTTAAGAGCATTATATGACCTTCAACTTATTGATTCAAGAATTGACAAAATTAGAAGCGTTAGAGGTGAATTACCTTTAGAAGTTGAAGATTTAGAAGATGAAGTAGCAGGATTAGAAGTAAGAATATCAAAAATAGAAGGTGATTTAAATCAATTCACAGACGATATCAAAGCAAAAGAAATTGCAACTGAGAATGCTAAAACAATGATTAAAAAATACAATGAACAACAAAAGAATGTTAGAAATAACAGAGCTTTTGAGTCATTAAGTAAAGAAATTGAATTTCAAGAACTAGAAATAGAACTTTGTGCAAAGCAAACTAGAGAGCTTCAAGCTCAGATTGAATTAAAAAAACAATCTATTGAAGAAAATAATGTTAAGTTAAACGAAAGAAAAGAACATTTAAAACATAAAAAGAATGAACTTGGTGATATTTTAAAAGAAACTGAAAAAGAAGAAAGTGATCTTATAAAAAAATCCTCTGATTTTGAATCTAAAATTGATGAGTCATTACTTATTTCATATAAAAAAATTAGAGCAAGTGTTAGAAATGGTTTAGCTGTAGTAGCCGTAGAGAGAGGTGCTTCTGCTGGATCTTTTTTCACTATTCCTCCACAGGTTCAATTAGATATTGCATCTAGAAAAAAATTCATTACTGACGAACACAGTGGAAGAATTTTAGTTGATAAAGAATTAGCCGAAGAAGAAAATGAAAAAATGAGTAAATTATTTACTAGTATTTAATAACTCCTTTCCATATAATTTAAAGCCGCTATTATGCGGCTTTTTTTATGCAATATATTTTAGTATTTTGTTTCTATGATAAAAAAAGTCATTACGCTAATTCTGAGTTTAATTGTTCTAGTTTATTTAATTTTTTATGGAAACATTTTTGAATTTGAATTAAATAAATTTCAAATGTCTGTTTT